>JBKPOV010000108.1:0-5422 GCA_046733315.1 Actinomycetota bacterium | reverse complement strand
GGGGGGGGTGCACGCTTGCGACGGCGTGGGGGGGGGCGCCGGGGGGGGGGCCCCCAAACCGCTGGGCGGGCGCCTCGCTTGAGTGTTTGGGAGACCCCACCCCGGACGCCTTTCACGACGCCGATCTCGATCTTGTGGCGTTGGCCACGGTGGCCGATCTGGTGCCGCTGATCGGGGAGAACCGCTGCTTGGTGAAGCGGGGGCTCGAGGAGGTGCGGCGGGCCCGCAGACCTGGGATCAGGGCGCTGATCGAGGTGGCGAAACGCGAGCCGACCAGGCTCGACGAGGGGGATCTGGCGTTTCGGTTGGCGCCGCGGATCAACGCGGCGGGTCGGCTCTATCGGGCCGATGCTGGGGTAGAGCTCTTTCTGACCGAGGATCACGTTCGGGCGAAGGAGATAGCAGTGGAGCTGAGCCGTGCAAATGGCGAGCGGCGGGCGACTGAGCGGGACGTCACCAACGCGGCGGAAGCGGCTCTGAGGGAGCTTCCCGAGCGCTTGCGCGAAGCGCCGGGAATCGTCGTCGCAGGTCACGGCTGGCACCCGGGTGTGATCGGGATCGTTGCTTCGCGGCTGGTTGAGAAGCACCACAAGCCAACGATTGTGATCTCGCTCGATAACGACGGGTCGGGCCGGGGTTCCGGACGCAGCATTTCCGGCTTTGACCTGCTCGCCGGTCTACAGGCCTGTGCGGATCATTTGGGCAGCTTCGGGGGTCACAAGGCAGCTGCCGGGTTGGAGCTGAAGGCGGGGGAGCTGGATGCGTTCCGAGGGGCTTTTGCCGCGCATGCGGTGAGCGTGCTTGGGCCGGAGGACCTGAAGCGGACCGAGCGGATCGATGCGATGGTGGGAGGCGCTTCACTGGGGTTGGATCTCGCTGAGGAGCTGAAGCAGCTGGCGCCGTTTGGGATGGGGAATCCTGGGATTCGCCTGCTGGTTCCGTCGGCGCGGGTTCGCGATGTGCGGGCGATTGGGGAGGGGAAGCACGCTCGTTTCAGCCTGCACAGCGGGGCGCACAAGGCGCTCGGGGTGGCTTTTGGGCGGGCCTCGCTGGGGGTGGGTGAGGACGACCCGGTTGACGTTGCCGTGCGGCTCGAGGTGAACCAGTGGAACGGTGCGGTGGAGCCGCAGGTGGTGCTGCGCGAGGTCTATCCCCGGGCGGCGGAGGAGGATGCTCTCCAGGCAGCGGAGTGGTGGGGGCGTTTTGAGGCAGAGCTCGGCCGTGATCCCGCCGCCTGGAAAGTGCCGAGCCCATCTGCAGTCGCAGCGCACGAGCGCCAGGCCTGCTCGAGCGCGAACGCGCCCGCGGCGGTCGTCAGCGAGCTTGCCTCCTCCGAAGGAGAAGAAGTCCTTGCCCTGACCGCCGACGCAGCGCTGCGAGCCGGGATGGGGCGCGAGGGAGTGCGGCTCTCCGACTACGCGGAGCTCGAACGGGTCCCCGAGCTCGCTGGGGGATTCCGGCACGTCGTCCTCGTCGATCCGCCCAGCTCGGCGGACCTCCTGCGGCTCGCCTCCCGGGCCCAGGAGGAGGGCGGCTACCTGCACCGGGTCTGGGGGGAGGCTGAGTGGCGGTTGGCGCTCAGCACCCTGGCCGTGCAGCTCGCCCAGCGCCCGACCCTGATCGCCACCTTCCGCGACCTTCGCGAGGCCGGTGGAGTCGGTGGCGATGAGCTGCGCGAAGTCCTGGTCGGCAGTGGCCCGCAGCCGCGCAGCGCCGAGACCGCGGCGCGTTGCTTTCGGGTCCTCGCCGAGCTCGAGTTGGTGCTTGGAGAGCCGGCCGCTGGCGGGGGGTCGGTGGGGGTCGTATCCTCAGAAGGGACAGATCTGGAGCGCTCGGCGTCATACCGCGCCTACTGCGCTCGCCATGAGGAGGCGCGCCAATACCTCGAAGCACACCAACAGCACTAGATAGCAAGGATCTCCTCGCCGACCTTTTCGCCGTGGTCGAGGAGTTCGACTCCTCACACGAGGTGGAGGGGTCGGCCGATGGCGTAAACGGCGATGTCGCGGTCTCAGTGGCGACGATTGATCGCACCGCGGTCAAACACGCCTTCGAGTTCGCCTGCGAGCGCCACGCTGATCAGCGGCGTCACTCCGGCGATGAGTTCATTACCCATCCGGTGGGCGTGGCCCAGATCTGCGCCGGCATGCGACTCGACACCGAGACGCTCTGCGCGGCGCTGCTCCACGACACGGTCGAGGACACCAGCGCCAGCCTCGAGGAGATCCGCACCGAGTTCGGCGACGAGATCGCCCAGCTGGTCGACGGCGTCACCAAGCTGACCGGGATCGCCTTCGAGAGCCGCGACGAGAGGCAGGCCGAGAACTACCGCAAGATGATGGTGGCGATGGCCACCGACGTCAGGGTGATCCTGATCAAGCTGGCCGATCGCCTCCACAACATGCGCACGCTGGGCGCCTTGCCCAAGCAGAAGCAGATGGCGAAGTCGCGCGAGACGTTGGAGATCTACGCGCCGTTGGCCCACCGCTTGGGAATCCACGCGATCAAGTGGGAGCTGGAGGACCTCGCCTTCGCGACCCTGCACCCACGCAAGTACGCCGAGATCAAGCAGCTCGTCTCCCAGCAGCGCAACGAGCGCGAGGTCTACGTCGCCGAGGCCGGCAAGTTCCTCTCCGGCGAGCTGCTCCAGGTCGGCATCGAGGCGGAGATCTCCGGCCGCGCCAAGCACTTCTACTCGATCTACACGAAGATGACCAAGAAGGGCCGCGAGTTCAACGAGATCTTCGATCTCACCGCGATGCGGGTGATCGTCGGCTCGGTCAAGGACTGCTACGGCGCGATCGGCGTCATTCACTCGCTCTGGAAGCCCCTGCCGGGCCGCTTCAAGGACTTCGTCGCGATGCCGAAGGCGAACATGTACCAGGCGCTGCACACGACGGTGATCGGCCCCGAGGGCAAGCCGCTGGAGATCCAGATCCGCACAGAGGAGATGCACAACCTCGCCGAGTACGGGATCGCCGCCCACGTCGCCTACAAGGAGGGCGCCGCAACAAACCCGCAGAAAGAGAAGATGACCTGGCTGCGGCAGCTGGTCGAGGCCGAGGGTGAGCAGGACCCGGCCGAGTTCCTCGAGTCGCTCAAGGTCGACCTCTTCGAGGACGAAGTCTTCGTCTTCACGCCGAAGGGCGAAGTGAAGAACCTCTCGGCGGGCTCGACCCCGCTCGACTTCGCCTACGCCGTTCACACCGACGTGGGCCACGCCTGCGTCGGTGCCAAGGTCAACGGCTCGATCGTGCCGCTGCACTACCAGCTGCGCTCCGGCGACATCGTCGAGGTGCTGACGGCGAAGCAGAAGCGAGGCCCTTCGCGTGACTGGCTGAAGCTGGTGCGGACTAGCCGTGCCCGCAACAAGATCCGCGCCTTCTTCAAGGAGGAGAGCCGCGAGGACGCCGAGCGCAAGGGCCGCGAAGGGCTCGAGGACGCGCTGCGTTCGCGCGGTCTGCCGATGCAGAAGGTCGCCGCGTCGCCACTGCTGGTCGACGTGATCCGCGAGATGGGCTTCCGCAAGGCAACCGAGTTCTACATCGCTCTCGGTCAGGGAAAAGTGCCCACCAAGGCGGTCGCCAACAAGCTGATGCAACGGCTGAAGGCGGGGGAGGCGGTCGAGGAGACCGATCCGCTCGGCATCGCCGGCGGCCACCGCGAGGACAAGGCACGGCGCACCAAGGAGGCCTCCAACTACGGGATCAGCGTCAAGGGCGCCGCCAACGTTGCGGTGCGTCTGGCCAAGTGCTGCCGGCCCGTTCCCGGTGATGAGATCGCCGGCTACGTCTCGCTCGGTCGGGGAATCACTATCCACCGTACGGACTGCAAGAACATGCGAGCGCTGAAGCGGGCGCCGGAAAGGTTCGTCGACGTGAGCTGGGATGGCGAGAACAAGTCCTCCTACCGAGTCGAGCTGCAGATCGATGCCTACGATCGCACCCGCTTGCTCGAGGATCTTTCCCGTACCTTCTCGGAGGCCGGAATCAACATCATCGGCGCCAGCTGCATGACCAACCACCCGATGGTGAAAAACACATTTGTGATCGAGGTCGGCGACACCGAGCAACTGAAGCAGTGCATAGCCCGCCTGCGCAACGTCGAGTCGGTTTTCGACGCCTACCGGATCACTCCGGCGGCTTAGCTCACGGCGACCTGTTGCCGCTGAGCCATGGGAGAAGGTCAAGCGATAATGAGACGCGCGGTAGTGGTGAGGCTTGGTGCGCTTGCCGCCGAGGCACTATCCGGTAAAGACGGAGGCGCGAGCGACCCCGATCCCGACGATGTGCTGCGGGCAATCGGCTTCTACCTCGACGACAAGGACGCGAGCGGGGACGGCTGGCGATATCCGGAGTTTCTGCGCGGCGGCGGCCTCCGCGGCAAGGTCGACGTCGAGCTCAGCGTCGAGAACTCGCTGTGGCGTTCACTGAAGAATGAGGCAGAGAGTCAGGGCGTCAGCGTCGAGCAGTTGGTCGACCACGCGGCGCTCTACTACGCGGCGGAGCTCGACGCCGGTCACGTTACCGAGCGCATGCTCGGCGATGCTGGCCAAGACTGAGGACGGTCAGGCGCCCACCGCAACGACCGGCGCTGCGCCCAGCTCGGCGAGTTTCTCCTGCAGCCTGCGGCGGCCGCGATGGTGAAGACCGTGCACCGAGCTCTCCGACTTTTTCAGCGTCGCTGCGATTTCGACCGGTGATAGTCCGGCGATGTGCCGCAGGATCATCACCTCGCGCTGGTCCTCGGGCAGCTGCCCAAGCGCCGTGCGAAGATCGCGGCCACGGTCGATTCCAACCTGGGCTTGACCGCTGTCGGTCAGTCGCACTTCCTCGCTCGGTACCGCCCGCCTGGTCCGTAGGTGATCGAGGGCGGCGTTGCGAGCGACCCGCATGATCCAGGCGGCAAAGGGAACCTCGCGCGGCTCGTATTTGTTGATCGCTTTCATCAGCTTGGCGAAGATGTTCTGGGTGATGTCTTCGGCTTCGTAGTGGTCCCTGACCAGGCCGTTGACGAAGCGCTGAACATCTGGCGCATAGCGCACGTAGAGGAAGTGAAGCCCCTCGCCGTCGCCAGCTTGGGCGTGCTCGATGGCCCGCTGGACTAGCCGGCTGTTACCGGGACCCGAAGAGGTCTCGGAAATGCGCTTGAGGTTATGGGGGCCCAACTCCGTGTCGCGACTGGTCACAGCGTCCTCCCGACGCGTTGATGGTCTTCGCCTGCGTTCTGAGCACTGGCTCGGCCGCTGGGGAACCTGGAATGTCCCGCCAAATGCAATGTTGTTTTTCTTGTAACTACCGGAAAAGTGTGAGTTTCTCTTCCGATGCAGCGGCGCAAAGGAATAGTGGCCCTTCGTTCGAAAGTCAATGCCCAATATTCGTCTAAATCTCAGCCTTTACCCTCAAGTACCCGGAAATACATA
>JBKPOV010000107.1:0-7053 GCA_046733315.1 Actinomycetota bacterium | reverse complement strand
GGTCCGCACCGCGCTGCTTTGCGAGCTCGTCCGCGAGGTCCACGAGGAGAACGGCGGCTGTTACCTGGTGATCAGCCACGACCTCAACACGGCGCGGCGCGTCTCCGACTTCATCGCCGTGCTCTGGAACGGCAAGATCGTCGAGTCGGGCCCCAAGGAGGAGCTGTTCGACTCCGAAAACCGGTTCGTCTCGCAGTTCCTCAATGCGGACGTAACCGGTCCGCTTTCGATGGATTGAGCGCTTTCGGCGCGCGGGTTCGGCGCGCGGGTCCTGTCGCCGCAGGGGACCCACCCCCCCCAGCGGTAGCTAAAGCTTACTCGGGGGCCGTCCCCCCTGCGACGCCACCCGCGCGAGGAGCCGCCCGGTGAGCTCGCTGTTTCGCTCGACGGCGGCATGGTCGGTGCAGCATGCGCGGATCGTTCTGGCCGTGGCGGTTCTCCTCGCGGTCGGAGCTGGGGTGGCCGCCACGCAGCTGCCGACCGATGCCGGAACGGACACCCTCGTCGATCGCGACAGCGAGAGCTACCGCGCGACGGAGCGGGTGCGGGAGGTCTTCGGGGAAGAACCGGTAGTCGTTGTGGCCGAGGGTGACCTGCAGGAACTGATCCTCACTCCCAATCTGGGGCGATTGCTGAGGTTGGAGGGGTGCCTCTCGGGCAACGTGCCCAAAGGGGCGAAGCCGATTCCGGGTCCCTGCGCGGAACTCGCGCGGCTCGACCCGGTTCAGTACCTCGCTGGCCCGGGCACCTTCCTCAACGAGGCGGTGATCCAGATCGACAATCAGTTGCGCCGGCTCGCAGCCGCGGTCCCGCCCGCCCAGTTGCGCGAATTTCTCCTCCAGGTCGCAGCGCGTTACGGGATCACCAGCGTGCCCAGCATCGGCAATCCCGACTTTCTTGCCTCCGTCGTCTTCGACCTCGATCAGGCTCGTGGAACCCCGAAGCCGAAGCTGGCCTATCTCTTTCCGAACGACCACTCGACCCAGATCGTTCTGCGCTTGCGCCCCGACCTCAGTGATTCCGAACGCGGCCGTGCCCTGGAGCTGATTCGCGAGGCGGTGTACGACACCGCGCCGCGGCAGGCCTGCACCTACAAGGAGCAGCCGGAGGCTTGCTTCGGCTTGCACGGCGCCGGCGCCTACACGATCAGCGGCGCTCCGATCGTGATCGAAGGGATCACCGGGGCCCTCAAGGAGGCGCTATTGATCCTCTTCGCTGTCGCGATCGTGGTCATGGCGCTGACCCTGTTGCTGGTCTTTCACTCGCGCTTGCGGTTGCTTCCGTTGGCGATCGCTCTTGCGGCGGTCGCATTTACCTTCGGCATGCTTCGCCTCGTCGGCGGCTCTCTGACGATTGCCACGATCGCGACGATGCCGATCCTGATTGGGCTGGTCGTCGACTACGCGATTCAGTTGCAGGCTCGCTACGACGAGGCTTCTGCTGGCGGCGCGAATGCCGTTGACGCGGCCCGCTTGGCGGCGGGACAAGCTGGTCCGACGATTGCTACGGCTTGCCTGGCGACGGCAGCGGGGTTCCTGGCACTGCAGTTGTCGCCGATTCCTATGGTTCGCACGTTCGGGTTGCTGCTCATCCTTGGTATTGCCGTCGGGTTGGGGTTGGCTCTTACGGCCGGGTTTGCGGCGTTGGGGTTGCGGGTGGGGACAGGACGAGGGGGTGCCCCTCCGCTTGCTGGGTTTTTCGCCAAAGGGTTTCCGGCACTCGCTGAGTGGTCTGTGCGAAAAACAGGACGCCGCGCGCATCCGGGGCACCCCCTCGTCCCGTCCGAGCGCGCTTTGGGACTTGCGCTTGAGAGGCCGAAGAGGGTGCTGGCCGTGGGTGCGGCGCTGGCGGTGGTGGGGTGGGGGGTCGGGACTCAGATTGCGACGGTCTCCGATATTCGCTCGCTTGGTCCTCAGGGCTTGGGCGAGATCGAGGATCTGAATCAGGTTCAGAATGCAACTGGGGTTTCCGGGCAGCTGCAGGTCGCGGTCGAAGCTCCTGACTTCTCGGATCCGGCGACGATTCGGTGGATGGCGGACTTTAAGCAGAGGGTGCTGCGTGAGAACGGGTTTGCTGAGCCGCGGCCCAGTTGCTTGAGGGCGGAAATCTGCCCCGGGCCGGCGCTCTCCGACTTCCTCGTCAGTGGCAAGGGGGAGGAGCAGCTCAGTCGGGCGGATGTCCGTGCGACGTTGCGTGAACTGCCTCCTTACTCCCTCGCGCAGCTGGCGCCTGTGGATCCGCAGACCGGGCTGCCGGGGCAGCTGGCCCTGCTGAGCTTTGGGATTCGCGCCCAGTCTCTGGAGGACCAGCAGGCGCTGATCGACCGGGTGCGTTCGGAGGTTGGGGAGCCGGGAGCACCAGGTGGGCCGCCGGAGGGAGTGAAGGTGCGGTTTGCCGGGCTGCCTGTGATCGCCGCTGCTGCGGCATCGGATCTTTCGAGCAGTCGTTATTGGCTGACGCTTGCCGGCCTTGTTGCGGTCGCGCTGGTGCTTCTCGGTATCTATCGCTCTTTCTTCCGTGCGCTGATTCCGCTCATCCCAGTGGTACTCGCCACGGGGTGGTCCTCGCTGGTGCTCTGGTTGAGTCAGATTCCGCTCAACCCAATGTCGGCGGCGCTGGGGGCGCTGACGATTGCGATCGCTACTGAGTTCAGCGTGATCCTTGCGGCGCGTTTTCGGGAGGAGCGGACGGGGGGGACCGGAGTTGCCGAGGCGATTCGCGCCGCATATGCGCGCACCGGACCTGCTGTGTTCACTTCGGCGGTGACGGTCATCGCTGGCTTTGCCGTGCTGATCGTTAGCGATGTGGGGATGCTGCGGGAGTTCGGCTTCGTCACGGTGGTCGACCTCGCTGTTGCTCTGCTCGGCGTGATGGTGGCGCTGCCAGCAGCACTCGTTTGGCTGGAGGAGCGGTGAGGGATCGCTACTCGCTTGTCGTGGGGTTGATCTTCGCCGCCGTGATCGTCGTCGCCGCGATCAACACCTTGGGGAACAAGGACGAAGGGACGCTTGGGCTCGACAAGCTGGAGAGTCGTTGGGCGCTGCCGGAGTTTGCGGTGCCGCGCGCCGAGGGGCCGCTCGAAGGGGACGCGAACTTGGCCCAGGACGATTGCGAAACTGCCGAGACACCCTGTCCGGGCTCGGCACGCCGCCTACCTGCTTGCCGGATCTCGACCCCCGGTGCGATCCGCCTCTGCGATTACTTCGACCGGCCGCTGGTCCTCGCCTTCTGGTTCTCCCGCGGCGGCGGCACCTGCAGCGAGCAGCAGGACGTGGTCAGCCAGGTATATGGGCGTTACCGTGGGCGGGTGAACTTCCTCTCCCTGAACGTTCGCGACGATCGCGACGCGGTTAGAGATCTGATTGCTCGCCGTGGCTGGAGGATGCCGGTCGGGTATGACCGCGATGGAGCGGTCGCTGGCCTCTACCGGGTCGGCCTCTGCCCGACGTTTGCCTACGTGTACCCGGGCGGCACTCTGCAGGCGGCGAGCATCGGCGAGCTCACCGCAGGAGAGTTGGAAGCGCGCGTCGAGGACCTGCTGCAGGCGACCAAGGCAGCGGAGGAGTAAGCGTGGGCGAGCAGGAGGCAGCGGGCGCTGAACTGGGTTGGGAGCCCTCGCCTCGGCAGGGCTGGGTCGCACCCCATCTGGTCAGCGAGTTCCCCGGCCTAGGCATCGCCTGGGTTGAGGTTGACGCCCCGCCCCCCCACAGTCCGGAGCCCGTGCGCCGCCGCCTGCGCGAACTCTCCGACCGCTTTTATGGCTCGCACGCAATCCACATGCGCGAGCGGCCGATCCCGTGGGCCTACCGGGTCTTCTTCCGGCAGATCGGCCTCGACCCTGATCGCACCCGCACTCCGATCGAGCAGCTCGCGTTGGACCGGCTGCACGATGGTGCTTTCACCTCGCAGGGCATGCCCGCCGACGCGCTGACGATCGCCACGATCGAGACCGGGATCGCCCTGCGTGCCTTCGACGCCTCTCAGCTGGACGGCGACCTCTGCATACGCGACTCAGCGCCGGGCGAGTCGCTGCCCGGGAAGCAGGGCGAACTGGCGCAGGGCACCCTGGTGATTGCCGACGGCCGCCGACCCTTGGCCCTGCTTTTCGGCGGCAAGGGCGCCGAAAAGGCAGTAGAGCCGGAGGCGAGCCGCGTTGCGATCGTCGCCATACAGGTAAAGGGCGTACCTCAGGCGTCGGTTGACGAGGCTCTCTGGATGGCGTGCGCGGCAATTGCCGCCTAGTGCCGACGCCTGAGGTACGCACTGCCCATTTCTTCGTAATACGGAGCTAAGGAACGCCGCAGATGCGTGATTTAGACTGGTAACCAGGCTTATGCCGGATCTGCTCGATCGAGACACGTTCACAACGCTTCGATTGGGAGGCGACGAGCGCCTCGCGCGCGCTGAGCTGCGCCGCCAGATCGGCCACCTGGAGCACGAGCTCGCGTGTCTCCGCGCAGAGGCTTTTCCACGTCTCTCCCTCGATACCGCAATTCCCGCCGGCTTTTCTGAGCCGCGTGTCGCCGGGCTTGAGGAGCTCGAGCGGGTTCGCGACGCACTCTCCGATCGCATTGCTCAGGCGCATCGTGACTTGCTCAAGCAGGACGAACTGGAGACGCGCAACCGGGAGCTGCTGGAGAAAATGCTGACCGCCCCCGCGGAGCACAAGTGGCTGCGGATCTCACGCGCCGACGTCGGCGAACCGGGCTGTGGCCATTGGCATTCGCGGCCGCGTCTGGGACCGCTGGGCATGCTGATGGGCTGGTGGCGCGTCAAGGTCTCCTCCGGATGTCCGTTATCCGCGCGGCTTGCGGCCGTTGAGCGCTAGACCGGGGGCAGAGGAGCGACCACCGGCGCCCTGGGGCAATTTCCCCCTCGCCGAGCTGAGCGTGCTCGCCGGCATCGTCATGCTGGTGATTGGTGCCGTCGGTGGGCACCCGACCGCAATCGGCGTCGGCGTCGTTCTGGCTGGGCTCGGTGGCCTCGAGGTTGCCGCCCGCGAGCACTTCGCCGGCTACCGCTCCCACACGACTCTGCTTGCCGGCACGATCTTCGTGCTCGTCACCGGTGGCCTCTTCTACCTCGGTGGCCTGATCCTGGCGATCTGCCTCGCCGTTGGGGCCGCCGCCTTCCTCGCCGCCTTCCTTGCTTTGAGGCGCGCCTTTCAGCGGGCCTCGGGGGGCTTGTCATTCAAGGCAGGTGGCTTCGGCGGCGGCTGATCTAGACGAGGACCGACTCTCTGGAGGAGAGCTCGGAGGCGAGCAGCGAACGCTGCCGAGAGGTCAGGGTGCCGAGGCGCTTGTTCTCGTTGAGGGCGAGGCCGATCAGGAACTTGCGGGCGCGGGTGCGGCCCCAGCGACGCTGGCTGGTCAGTAGCTCGGCGAGCGTCATGCTCTCGGTCTCCCAGGGACAGTCCCGCACAACGTCCGCCGCGTCGACGTCACCCCTTGCGATCGAGCGCTTCAGCTCTGCCCTCGCAAATCGCACTCGGTTGGCGCGTGCGAGCGCCTGCATGTGCTGTGGGGCCTTAATTGCGGAAGCGGTCGTTTGAACAGGGGCGATCGAAGCTGCGTCCACTGGGACTCCTCCCTTCGGGGTTCATTTGACTGGGTAGCTCGCGCACCGAACCGGAGTTGAACCTCGGCCTGGCTGAGTTGAGTGCTCCACCATTCGCGTCCCTGCCCCGGGATGCGGTCGGCGCGGGGGCAAGCTATGCCTTTGAGGTAGCGAGCGTCAACCCCGTCGGATGGAATGCCGTGCCAGCTCGGTCGCTAAGAGCATCTTTTTCGTAGCTGTTCGGTGTCGTCGGATTTTCGGCCAGGGCCGAAACTACCCCGAGCGGGGTAGATCGGGAAATCCTTTGATCACTCTGGCGATGGTTTGCAATGCACCGTCAAGGTGCTCGCGCTCGTGAGTCGCCATCAGGCTGGTGCGCAAGAGGGCTCCGGCGGGAGGTACTGCCGGGTGAATCGCGACATTGGTGTAGACGCCGGCATCGAAGAGCGCCTTCCAGAGCAGAACCGCCTGCCAGTCATCCCCGACGACGACTGGGACTACTGGAGTCGTCGCCACGGTGCCGTCCGCAAGGGTGCCGGGCTCGACCACCTTCAGCCCGAGCTGACGCAGCCCCTCGCGCAGGTACTCGGCGTTGGCGAGCAGTTTCTCGAACAGGGCAGGTCCCTCCGCGCGGATGACCCGCAGGGCGCCGAGGGCAGCCCCGACCGCAGCCGGAACACTGGAGGCGCTGAACATGAAACTGCGAGCCGAGACCTTTAGGTACTCGATCACGTCGGCGGGTCCGGCGATGAACCCCCCGCAAGAAGCAAGGCTCTTCGAAAATGTGCCCATGCGCAGGTCGACTTCGTCCTCGAGGCCGAAGAGCTCGCAGGCTCCCGCTCCGCGGGTGCCGAGGACGCCCACGCCGTGCGCCTCGTCGACGAGGAGGCGCGCTCCGTACCCCTTGCAAAGCTCGACGATTCTTGGCAGGTCGCAGACATCACCCTCCATCGAGAAGACTCCATCGACAACGACGAGCACGCCTCCATCGTCGTCCGCGGCCCGCGCCAACATCTTCTCCAGCTTGTCCATGCGGTTGTGCCGGAACGGACGAAGCTTCGCGCCGGAAAGCCGACAGCCGTCGAGGATCGATGCGTGGTCGCCGGAATCGACGATCACAGTGTCACCGGGCTCGAGGATGGTGCCCAGGCAGCCGACGTTCGCTTGGTAGCCGGTTGTGAAGACAAGTGCATCTTCGGTCGTCATCCAGTCAGCGATCTCGCGCTCCAGCTCGACGTGGAGGGGCGTGGTTCCGTTCATGAACCGGGACCCGGTCAAGGCGGTGCCGTAGGTCTCGAGTGCGTCGCGCGCTGCTTGCTTCACGCGTGGGTCTCCGGTCAAGCCCAGGTAATTATTGGACCCGAGCATGATGATTTCGCGCCCCTCCATTTCCATCAAAGGTCCCGCCTCTGACTCGATCAAGCGGAAGTAGGGGAGGAGGTCGTGCTGCTTGGCCGCTTCCAACTGCTCGCGGCGGTCGTGGCTGCGCGCCTTCTC
>JBKPOV010000106.1:0-2664 GCA_046733315.1 Actinomycetota bacterium | reverse complement strand
CGGCTGGGTCGAGCTGGAAACGCCGGTGCTGCAGCGACTGACCGGCGGCGCCGCGGCGCGTCCCTTCGTCACCCATCACAACGCGCTCGACCGCGACCTCTTCCTGCGCACGGCGACCGAGCTCTATCTCAAGCGGGCGATCGTCGGCGGCTTCGAGGACGTCTACGAGTTCGGCAAGTTCTTCCGCAACGAGGGCATGTCGCCGCAGCACAACCCCGAGTTCACGATGCTGGAGATGTTCGTCGGCGGGGCCGACTACAACGGCGTGATGGCGTTTGTGGAGGTGCTGGTCTCGAGCGTGGTGGAGAGGGTGCTGGGGACGACGAAGGTGATGCGCGACGGGGTGGAGATCGACTTCGCCGCGCCCTGGCCGCGGGTGACGCTGCGCGACGAGCTGCTGCGGGAGACCGGCGTCGACATCTACAAGGCGAGCCGTGACGAGCTGGCGGAGATCGCCGGCGAGGATGCCGAGCCGACAGACGACTGGGCCGCCCTGGCCGACACGCTGCAGGGGAAGCTGATCGAGCCGAAGCTGATGCAGCCGACCTTCATCGTCGACCTGCCGATCGACATCTGGCCGCTGGTCAAGGTGCATCCCGACGACCCGAAGATCTGCGAGGCCTTCGACGGCATCGTCGCGGGAATGGAGATCGTCGGCGGCGGCACCGACATCAACGATCCGGACGAGCAGCGCCAGCGCTTCATCGAACAGCGCGAACGCCAGGAGTCCGGCGCCGAGCCCGATCCGCATCCCCACGACGAGGAGTTCGTGCGGGCGCTGGAATACGGGATGCCGCCGGCGAGCGGCTGCGGCCTCGGGATCGACCGCCTGCTGATGATCATGACCGGGTCGAAGACGCTGCGGGACGTGATCATTTATCCGGCCATGCGCGAGGCCAAGGGAGACTGAGGTTGTAGGTCTTCAGGCCGAGCGGAGTAAGCCGCCGTCGATGGGGATGACGGTGCCGGTGATGTAGGCGGCGCGCTCGGAGCAGAGGAAGGCGACCAGGTCGCCGTACTCCTCGGGCTGTCCGAGGCGCCCGGACGGGACTTCGCTGCGGGCCGCCGCTTCGGCGGCCTCGAGCGAGCCCGCGTTGTCGATCAGACGAGCGGTGGCGAAGCGGCCGGTGGCGACCGTGTTGACGGTGACCCCGTCGGCGGCGACCTCGCGAGACAGCGTCTTCAGGAAGCCGACCGCGGCCATCCGGTGGGAATTGGAGAGGTTGAGGCCGTCGATCGGCTCGCGGGTGGAGCTGGAGCCGACGTTGACGATCCGTCCCCAGCCGCGCTCACGCATGCCCGGCACGACGGCGCCGGCGAGGACGCGGGGGGCGAGGACAAGCGAGCGGTAGGCCGTCTGCCAATCGTCGAGCTCGTGGTCGAGGGCGCCGCCGAACGGTGGCCCGCCCGTGTTGGTGACGAGGATGCTGAGCGGCCCCAGCTTCGCCTCGACCTCGGCAGGGAGATTGGTGAGACGGTCGAGGTCGGCGGCGTCTGCGACAAACGGCGTCGCAGCCTCGCCGATCGCCGCCCTGGCCTCCTCCAGCTTCTCCAATGATCGGCTGGCGATTGCCACCTTTGCGCCCTCGCTCGCCAGCGCCGCCGCGATCGCCCGGCCGATGCCGCGGCTGGCGCCCATTACCAGAGCGGTGCGGCCCTCCAGTCCGAGGTTCACGCTGCCAGCTTCAGGCCGGTTTCGCGCTCGGAGACTTCCCACAGCCGCGAAATCGCCCGGCTCATGCCGAGCCGGCGCAGCACCGGCTTGCGCACCGGCGGACCGTTGTTGACGAAGAGCGGGCCGTAGAACTCTCCGCTTTTCGCATTAGGGTCGGTAGCCGCGCGCAGCTGTGACAGCGCGCCCTCGGCTGGCGACATGCCGACACGGCGGGCGAGCGTCAGGAAGAAGCGCTGTGAGAGTCCGCCGTCGGTCTCCTCGACGCTTACGGCCTGCAGCTCGGTGTTGGAGAGCCCGGGGTGGCTGACGAGACTCGCCATCGTGCTGCCTGCCTCGTCGAACAGCCTGTGCAGCCCGAGCGCGAAGTGGAAGTTGGCGAGCTTGGCCTGGCCGTAGGCGCGCCAGGGTCCGTAGCTGCCGTCGAGGTTCGGGTTGTCGGGGTCGACCGCTTTGCCCATGTGGTGGGCGGTGCTGGTGACCGTGACGATTCGGGCCGCCGCTGCTTGCCGCAGGGCGGGCAGCAGCCGCGCGGTGAGCGCGAAGTGACCGAGGTGGTCGACACCGAACTGCATCTCGAAGCCGTCGGCTGTGCGGCGCTCGGGGATGCCCATCACACCGGCGTTGTTAACGAGCAGGTCGATCGTCTCGTGCGAAGCGAGGATCTCCTCGGCTGCTGCCTTGACGGAGTCAAGTGAGCCGAGGTCCAACTTGACGATCGTCAAGTTTGCATCGGGCACTGTCGTGCGGATCTGCTCCACTGCCTCCGCCGCCCGCTCCTGGTTGCGGGCCGCCATCACGACGCTGCCGCCCGCCGCTGCCAGCGCCCGCGCCGTCTCCAGGCCAAGACCTCCATTGGCCCCAGTGACGACTGCCGTCTGCCCGCTCTGATCCGGGATGTTGGCGACGCCCCAGCTCACGAGGTCGGCCTCGAGTCAGCGTTCATCGGCTCGCAGGCTACCCATGCGCAGATCGATCGCGCAGAGGTAGGC
>JBKPOV010000105.1:0-4443 GCA_046733315.1 Actinomycetota bacterium | reverse complement strand
TCCGGGCGGTCGGGCCGGAACGTGGCACAGGGGCCATCGAGCTCGAGCGCGCAGAGCAGGTTGCGATGGAAGTAGCAGTCCTCGCAGCTCGGTTTTTTCTGCTTGCGCGGCACGGCGGCGATATTGCCATTGCCGTGACTCTTTCGTGAGCCCCAATTCCGCAAAGCGCAACGTTCTTGACACAGTCTCGTCACAGGTTCCCCGCGTCTTGCGGAAGCCGGCCGCCGCATCGCTACCATGGGCCTTGCCCGATGGACGCCAATCGGACCCAGAAGCTCGCCGCCTCGCCGCAGCTGTTCGAGAGCGACTTCCTCAACTTCTTCTCGCGGGTGCACCCTTCGGTCCCGGCGGTCGTCTTCGTGCCCGTGATCGTGGCGATGGAGTGGCTCGGCGCCGACCGCGGCTACGCCGCCTGGCAGCTGATCCTGCTCAGTCTGGCCGGGATCGGCATCTGGACCCTGACCGAGTACTGGCTGCACCGGCTCGTCTTCCACTGGCAGCCCGACAATGCCTTCGGCCGGCGCATGCACTTCATCATTCACGGCATCCACCACGACCATCCCAATGACAAGCTGCGGCTGGTCATGCCCCCCGCGGTGGCGATCCCGCTGGCGGCGCTCTTCTTCTTCGCCTTCACGTTGATCTTCGGCACGCCGGCGACCTATCCGATCTTTGCCGGCTTCATCCTCGGCTACCTCTTCTACGACTACACGCACTACTACGTGCACCACTTCGTGCCCAAGTCGGACTTCGGCAAGCGCCTGCGCGAGCAGCACATGCGCCACCACTTCCAGGACCACCGCTACGGCTTCGGCGTCTCCTCACCACTCTGGGACGTGGTCTTCCACACGCTCCCACGTCAGCGCAAGGACTGAGTCCCGTTCCGGTGCGCCTTATGCGGCCCATGACCGGATAAGGCGCACCGGAAGCTAGGTGGCGGTGGCGCGGAGGGCGATCTCGAGCTCGAAGCGGGCGTCCGGGTCATCGAGGTCGTCGCCGAGGAGTTCGCGTAGGCGGGCGACCCGGTAGCGGGCGGTTTGGGGGTGCACGTGTAGCTCCGCCGCCATCTCAACCGAGTTGCCGCGCTGGCGCACGAAGGCCAGGGCGGTCTCGCGCATTCGTGCCCGGGCATTGGGCGTCAGGGAGTCGAAGGGAGCCAAGCGCTGGGCGGCGATCCTGATCGCCAGAGATTCGCCTTCGTACAGCAGCAGGTCGGCGAGATAACCGTCTGCCGCGAGCAAACCGTCGGCGGGGATCGCGCCGGCTTCCAGAGCGCGCAGCGCGAGCTTGGCGAGCTGCCACGACTGCCGCGACTGCCCCGGTGAAGAGGCCGGCCCCAGCGTCGCCATCCGCTTCCCGGCAGCGTGGGCGATGGCCTTGCCCCGCCCCGGTCCCTGGGGGTCGGGAATCAGGATGCAGCCCAAGCCGTCGAAGCCGCTGACCAGCACATCGGCAGACAAGCGCCGCGCAATCGCGGCAAGATCGTCCTCTGCGCAGGCCAGCGCTCCGAGCTTGCGCGGCAGTTTCCAGCCCGCCGCCCGCGCGGCTGCGCGCAAGTCGGCGATTTCCGCTGCGGGCTCCTGCATCAACAACGAGACCAGCTCGTAGCTGCGGCGACGACGGACGTCCTCGCTCTCGGCCTGGGCGGCCGCGTAGCCCTCCACCGAGTCGGCCGAGAGCTCGTCGATGTAGGCGAAGATCGCCTCGGCTAGAAGGCTGAGCACCCCGGCGTCGAGCTTCGCCTCGACGCCAACCCGAGCCAGGCGCCGCCAGGCGACGCGGGCGCCGACGCGGTAGGCGGCCTGGAGCGAATCGAGCGTGCGGCCCTGGCGCAACTCGCCGCGGCCGAGGGCGACATAGACCTCACGGCCGAGGCCGCGGCCGGCCCCGGGATCGCGGATCAAGGCGACGAACTGGTTGAGCGCCTCACCGACGCCTGTGCGGATCCCGCGGCCAAAGCGTCCCTCCAGGGGGCGTGCGTACTCCGGCACCTCATGGGCAATCGTCTCGAGGATCTCACCGGTCACGGCCGCCAGCTCCGGCTCGATCAGATCGGCAACCGCAGTGGGCAGGCTTCGCCAGGGCTCGGAATCGAGCGAATTTGTCATCTAGCTGACAAGAATTGAGGCCACAAGTTGGTTTGGAGTCTAATTCTTATCTCTGAAAGCGCCGTAACTTCATGCCCATGCATGAGATGACCAAAATCGAGAAGGTCGCCAATCTCGGCGCCGTCGTCGTTCCATTCCTCGCAACGCTGACCGCGATCGTGTTGCTCTGGAACCGGTTCGTCAGCGCGACCGACCTGGTGATCGCCGCGGTGATGTATCTGGCAACCGCGATCGGTATCACCGTCGGCTTTCACCGCCTGCTCACCCATCGCTCCTTCCAAACCTCCAAGCCCGTCGAGTACCTCTTCGCGGTGCTTGGCTCGATGGCCGTGCAGGGCCCGGTGATTTCATGGGTGGCAGATCACCGCAAGCACCACGCCCACACAGACAGTGACGGCGACCCTCACAGTCCACACGTTGGCCACCGCGATGGCATCCGCGGGGTCGCCGCCGGCCTCTGGCACGCCCATGCGGGCTGGCTCACCTCCACCCAGGGTCGTGCCGACTGGAAGCGCTACGCGGCCGACCTGAATGAGGACCGGGGCATGCGCCTGATCGCCCGTCAGTTCGTTCCCCTGGTCCTACTCACCCTCCTGATACCTGCACTTGCCGGCTACCTGGCCAGCGGCACATTGGCCGGCGCGGCGACCGGGCTGCTCTGGGGCGGACTGGTACGTATTTTCTTTGTGCATCATGTTACTTGGAGCGTAAATTCGATCTGCCACTATTTCGGTACGCGCCGGTTCGACACCGACGATCGGTCGACCAACGTCTTCTGGCTCGCCCTGCCGTCATTGGGTGAGTCCTGGCATCACAACCATCATGCTTTTCCCCGTTCGGCCGTACATGGCTTGCGTCGCTGGGAGATTGACCCCTCGGCGCTGATAATCAGCGCCATGGAGAAGCTGGGCCTGGTTTGGAATGTGGTGCGCATTTCACCCGAGCGTCAGGCGCAGCGCAGCGCCTGACTGAGGCGTCCAAAAGCCGTGCCTTCATCCAAATGGCCAGAGTGACAAATGGGGGTTTGACTATATGAATAGTCACCGTCACTGTGACTCTGCCACACTCCCGAGTAGCTGACGACCCGGGAGGCATAAAGCTGACGGGATGAAAGGAAGGAAATGCCTAGCACCAGCAACGTACTCGACGAGGCACTCGACCTGGTCAAGAAGAGGCTCGCCGAGCTCGACGAGGAGCGCAAGCGCCTCGAGCGTGCACTCACCGAGCTTGGTGGCACCGTAACCCGTCGCCCCGGTCGCCCTCCCGGCTCCGGACGCGGCCCCGGTAGGCCTCCCAAAGCGGCATCCGCATCGACTTCAACGGCTCCTCGCAAACGTCGCCGGCGTCGCCGCGGTGGCACTCGCGCCGACCAGGCAGTTGCCTTGGTGGAGCAGAACCCCGGCATCTCCGCCTCGGAGATCGCCAAGCAGATGAAAATTAAACCGAACTACCTCTACCGGGTACTCGGTGAAATGGAGAAAGAGGGGCGCGTCAGCAAGAAGGGGCGCGAGTACCACCCCGGCAAATAACGCCGCGACTCCACGCTTTGTTGAACAAAGCCGGCCCCACGAGGGGCCGGCTTTTTCATTGGCAGACCAGGCTTAGAGCAGGTCGAGCTGACTCACCGCGTCGCGCTCCTCGCGCAACTCCGCCGCACTAGCGTCGATGCGAGCGCGTGAGAACTCCGGGATCTCGACGCTCTCGACGATCGACCACTCCCCGTCGCTGCAGACACAAGGAAAGCCGGCGACGATTCCCTCCTCGACCCCGTGGGAGCCATCGGCCGGGACGCCCATCGAAACCCAGTCGCCCTCTGGCGTGCCAAGCACCCAGTCGTGCACATGGTCGATCGCGGCATTTGCGGCGGAAGCGGCACTGGAAGCGCCGCGCGCCTCGATGATCGCAGCACCTCGTTTGGCCACCCGCGGGATGAACTCATCCGCGATCCAGGCCTGATCGTCAACCGCATCCCAGGCGCTCTGGCCGTTCACCTTCGCGTTGACCAGATCCGGATACTGCGTTGTCGAGTGATTGCCCCAGACCGTCATGTTGGTGACCTCGGTGACTTCCACCCCCAGCTTGCTGGCGGTCTGGGCAATTGCGCGGTTGTGATCGAGGCGCATCATTGCCGTAAAGCGCTCGCGCGGCACCCCATCGGCGTTTGACATCGCGATCAGGCAGTTGGTGTTGGCTGGATTGCCGACGACCAGGATCCGCACGTCGTCGGCAGCGCCGGCCGCGATCGCCTCGCCCTGGGGCTTGAAGATCCCTCCGTTGGCCTCGAGCAGGTCCGACCGCTCCATGCCCGGCCCGCGGGGGCGGGCGCCAACGAGCA
>JBKPOV010000104.1:0-1795 GCA_046733315.1 Actinomycetota bacterium | reverse complement strand
ATGCTGGCCGCGGGCCGGCCGGCGGCGATCGTCCCGAGGCCCTCGAGCAGCTGCGACCGCTCGGCGGCGAGGAGGACGGCGCGCCGCTCGAAGGCGGGGCGGGTGCTCGCCAGGGAGCGGGCGACGTCGCCGAGCTCCAGCTCCGGGCGCTCGCGCAGGTGGGCGGCGAGGCGCTCGGCCTGGGCGGCCAAGGCCGGTTCGTCCTTGGCGGAGAGGACGAAGGGGACCGGGCCGTCGAGGGGTCGCGGTGCCGTGGCCTCGAGCGCGGGCGCCTCCTCCAAGATCAGGTGCGCGTTGGTGCCGGTGGCGCCGAAGGAGGAGACGGCGGCCCGGCGGGGGCGGCCATTTGCCGCCCACTCCCTCGCCTCGGCCAGCAGCTCGACCTTGCCCGTCTCCCACTCGATCTTGGAAGAGGGGGCGTCGACGTGGAGGGTCCTCGGCATCGTGCCTTCGCGCATCGCCATCACGGCCTTGATCACTCCGCCGACGCCCGCGGCCGCCTGGGCATGGCCGATGTTCGACTTCAGCGAGCCGAGGCGGACGGGCTCCTCGCGCTCCTGGCCGTAGGTGGCGAGCAGGGCGTTCGCCTCGATCGGGTCGCCGAGGGCGGTGCCGGTGCCGTGGGCCTCGACCATGTCGACGTCGGACGGCTCGAGGCTCGCGTTGGCCAGCGCCTGGCGGATCACCCGCTCCTGGGACGGGCCGTTGGGGGCGCTGAGGCCGTTGGAGGCGCCATCCTGGTTGACGGCCGAGCCCCTGATCGTCGCCAGGACCCGGTGGCCGTTGCGCTCGGCGTCGGAGAGGCGCTCGAGCACGAGCGCGCCGACGCCGTCCGCGACGGCGGTCCCGTCCGCAGCCTCGGCGAAGGGCTTGCAGCGGCCGTCCGGCGCCAGCGCGCGCTGGCGGCTGAACTCGACGAAGACAGCCGGGGTCGAGAGCACGGCGACGCCGCCGGCCAGCGCCAGGTCGCACTCCCCCCCGCGCAGCGCCCCCGCCGCCAGGTGCGTGGCGACCAACGAGGAGGAGCAGGCGGTGTCGACGCTGATCGCCGGTCCCTCGAGGCCGAGGGTGTAGGAAATGCGGCCGGAGACGGCGCTCGAGGTCATCCCCGCCACCTCGCCGTAGTCCTGGTACATCGAGCCGGCGAAGACGCCGGTGCGGCTGCCGCGCAGCGTCCCCGGATCGATCCCGGCGTCTTCGAGGACCTCCCAGGACATTTCCAGCATCAGGCGCTGCTGGGGGTCCATTTCGATCGCCTCGCGCGGGCTGATCTCGAAGAAGGCCGGGTCGAACTCGGCCGCGTCATGGAGGAAGCCCCCCTCCTTCACGTAGGACTTCCCGGGCGCCCCGGGCTCGGGGTCGAAGAGGCGCTCCAGGTCCCAGCCGCGGTCGCCGGGGAAGCCGGAGATCGCGTCCCCGCCGGCCGCCACCAGCTCCCACAGGCGCTGCGGCGAGGAGGCGCCGCCGGGGAAGCGGCAGGCCATGCCAACGATCGCGATCGGCTCCTCGTGCACGGCCCGCACCGCGACCGCCCGGACCACGGGAGCGTCCCCCGCCGTCGTCGCGACGAGATGGCGGGCGAGCGCGAGCGGCGTCGGGTAGTCGAAGACCGCGGTCGCCGCCAGGCGCACGCCCGAGTCCGCCCCCAGCCGGTTACGCAGCTCCACCGCGGCGAGCGAGTCGAAGCCGAGGTCCTTGAAGGCCTTCTCGGGCGCAACCTCGGCGGCCGACTCGTGGCCGAGCACGGCGGCGACGTGGCCGCGCACCACCTCCAGGGCGAGTGCCTCGCGCTCGC
>JBKPOV010000103.1:0-20610 GCA_046733315.1 Actinomycetota bacterium | reverse complement strand
GGCTCGGAGATGTGTATAAGAGACAGGTATGGAATGGGCCGATCACCGGTTTATCGGGAGAAGTCTTATTCAAAGTCGACAACACAATCACCAAGTGCAAGTCGAGCTTCTTAGCCGATTACGTTTTCAATGAGGGCGCTCATGTCGGCGTCTTATATTTAATTTTAAATCTGAATTTCTTCGAATGCGTGGGGGCTTGTCCCAATGCCTTTGCTGAGAACCTTCCCTATTTACTGTTAGTAGCGATGGTCCAGCAGCACGCAAAACTAACCGGAGACGGCAACGGCCCACCGGCCTTCTTACTCGAAAACTGCATCATCTTAGATGTGCCGATGGACTGTTTATACAAAACCCAGCCGCCGGTGTTACTGCAGTATCTCTTAGAGTTCAACCTGGGCGGGCAGCCGTTAGTCGGCGCGCTTCGCTTCAACAACACGCCGCTGGTTTGGGGCGGAGACGATGCGCTCTGTCCGGGTGGAGCCGTCTTCTCGGCAACGTACTTAATCTACGAGGATCAGAACTTCGTCGAGGGTCCTGAGCTCTTCTTCACGGCCTTACCGTAAGCGGAGAACAATCAGTACGTATCAGCCGAAAGGGCCGCGTCTTCGGATGCGGCCCTTTCAGGCTGCGGCGAGCTCGCCGAGGGCCTTGAGCACCACGTCATCGTGCGTTTTAGGTGAGACCTTGGGAAAGACCTTGGCGATCTTGCCGTCGGGGCCGACGATGAAGGTGGCACGCTGCACGCCCATGTACTTCTTGCCGTACATCGACTTCTCGACCCAGGTGCCGTAGCTCTCGGCGACGGCGTGGTCGGCGTCGGCCAGCAGGGTGAAGTCGAGATCGAATTTGCCGGCGAACGTCTTCACCGCCTCGACGTCGTCGGGGGAGATGCCGATCACCCGAGCCCCAGCCGCCCTGTACTCGCCGCTGCGATCGCGCACGCCGCAGGCCTGGGTAGTGCACCCGGGCGTGTCGGCGCGAGGATAAAAGTACAGTACGATTGTTTGCCCTTTGAGGCTGGAGAGCTTGACCGAATCACCATTCTGATCGGGTAGCTCGAAGTCGGGCGCTTTGTCGTCTGCCTGGAGCATCGGCGCCGGAGGCTAGCTCACCTCCCAGGCGCGCGGCGCGGTCTCGAATGAAAGGATCGCCGCCATGCCTCGCATCAGCAGCTTGCATCAGCAGCTTCTTTGGGAGAGCCATCAGGATGTTCCACGACGACCACGGCTATCCCCATTTCCATGCTCAGCATGCCGATGGCCACGCCAAGGTCCGTATCGACAGCTTGGAGGTCATCGAGAGCAGTCTGCCTCGCCGCCAACTCCGCTTCGTGTTGGCCTGGGCCGAGCTTCATCAAGCAGAGCTCGAGGAGAATTGGCGCCTTGCACGTGAAGGTGGCACAATCAAGTCCATAGAGCCGTTGCGATGAACGTTCCCGACTACGACATCACCGCTGTAGAGGTCATCGAGCACGGGGTGCTCGAACTGACCTTCGCAGATGGCACCACCGGCAGAGTCGACGTCCTCGCTCGCCTGCGGGGGCCGGTCTTCGAGCGCGCACGAACCCCGGAGGGGTTCCGCGAGGTCCGCATCGCCGAGGGCACGGTCGCCTGGCCCGGAGGCGCCGACCTCGCGCCGGACACGCTCTACGAGCGCGTGCGCTCAGGCGCTTGGCCTGTCGATGTCGTGGCGGCCTGACGCCGGGTCCTCAGCCATCCATGCCTTGGCGACTTTGTCAGGACGGATGCTGTTGATCTACGTGTCGGCGCGGGGATAGAAGTAGAGAACGACGGTCTCGCCGCGCAGGTCGGGGAGGCTGACCTCGTTGCCCTCCTGGTCGGGCAGGCTGAAGTCGGGCGCGCTCGCCCCGGCCTCGATCACCTACTCGAGATCCTCGCGGCCAGGGTCTTGGCCGTCCTCGTCCCCGTCGAGCTCGTCGTCGCCCTGCTCCAGGGCGGTCTCGGAGACCGAGCCGCTGGCGCCAGGGTGGTAGCTGGTCTGGAAGCTCTCAAGCACTCGGTCGCGACCGTCTTCATCGACCGGGACCTCGTCGGAGATGCGCACCCACTCGGCGCCCTCGTAGGCCTCCATGTTGAAGACCTCCTGATCGAGCGAGGTCGAGTCGTCGACGACTACCAACACCTCGGTCTGTGGGTTGAAGTAGGTCCCGGGCTGCATCAGCAGCTCCTCGACCTCGTAGAGGTTCTCCTCGGCGGCGCCTGCCATCAGGCCCCCAATCCTATGAAATCGGCGACCTGGCGCTCGACCTCCGCCTCGACCTCGAGTGGCTCTTCGCCGCGGCGCATGCGCCGTTCGTTGCGGGCGACGACGAGTTCGCGGACCTCGGCCCGCAGTTTTTCGTCGAGGTCGCGTTTGCCTTTCCCAGTGCCGCTCAGCTCGGTATCGAGCAGCGCCGTCATCTCGGCCTCGACGTCGAGCGGCTCCTCACCTCGCTGGATCCGCCGGTAGGACTTCGCCTCGAGCATCTGCCGCGCCTCGGCGGCCTGGATCGCCAGGTCGATCTCGGGGGAAGGGTGCGCCATTCGGGGCGGTGGCATCGAGTGCATGACGCCGAAGCGGCCACCCTTGCCGATGCTTTCCCAGGCCGGGCCGGAGCGAGCGAAGGTGAAGGCGGCGATCGGCAGGATGGCGAGCGTGATCGCGGCCAGCACGTAGCCGCTTTGCAAGTAGGTCAGTGCCGTCGGCCAGACCACCGCCCAAGGGTAAGGGCTTCGCTCCAGCGCCGCTATCCGGTACCCTTCGGGCTGGTTGACTGACCAGTCAATCGGTGGTCGTCGCCCCGTGGCGAGGCCGCGTTTCCAAGGCTTACGCAACGACCAAGAAGGAGCCTCGACCAGTGGTTGACTTTTCCCTCACCGACGAGCAGAAAGACCTGCGCGAGCTCGCGCACAACTTTGCGGAGAAAGAGATCCGCAGGGTCGCCTGGGAGTACGACAAGGACGGCACCTGGCCCCAGGACATCATCGACCAGGCCTGGGAAGTCGGGCTGATGAACACCCATATCCCGGAGGCCTACGGCGGTCCCGGCCTCGACTACCTCTCCGGCTGTCTGATCGAGGAGGAGATGGGCTGGGGCTGCTCGGGCATCGGCACCTCGCTGATGGCCAACGGCCTCGCCTCCGCTCCGGTCACCCTCGGCGGCTCCGAGGAGACCAAGAAGAAGTACCTCGGCATGCTTACCGAAGACAAGAAGCTCGCCTCCTTCTGCCTCACCGAGCCCGACGCCGGCTCTGACGTCAGCGGCATGAAGACCCGCGCGGTCAAGCAGGGCGACAAGTACGTCATCAACGGCTCCAAGTGCTTCATCACCAACGGCACCTATGCCGACTGGTTCACCGTCTACGCCAAGACCGACCCGGAGGCGGGTCACCGTGGTATCAGCGCCTTCGTTGTCGACGCCAACTCCCCCGGAGTGACCGTCGACAAGAAGGAGGACAAGATGGGCCAGCGGGCGTCCAACACCGCGACCATCTCCTTCAGCGACGTCGAGGTCCCGGCCGAGAACCTGCTCGGCGAGGAGAACAAGGGCTTCAAGCTGGCGATGATGACCCTCGATCGCACCCGCCCCGGTGTCTCGGCGATGGCCGTCGGTATCGGCCGCGCGGCGCTCGAGTACGCCACCGAGTACTCCAAGGAAAGGGTTCAGTTCGGCGTGCCGATCGCTATGCACCAGGCGATCCAGTTCATGATCGCCGACATGGCGACCAAGGTCGAGGCCGGCCGCCTGCTGGTCTGGAGTTCGGCAGTGATGCTCGACCAGGGCGTGCGCAACAGCAAGGTCTCCTCGATGGCCAAGCGCTTCGCCGCCGACTCGGCGATGGAGATCGCCGTCGATGCCGTGCAGGTCTACGGTGGCTATGGCTTCATCAAGGAGTACCCGGTCGAGAAGCTGATGCGCGACGCCAAGATCATGCAGCTCTACGAGGGCACCAGCCAGATCCAACGCCTGGTGATCGCCAAAGAAGTGCTGCTGCCGCGCGCGGTTGGAGAGCCCACTCCTGAGGCAGAGGCGAAGGCCGCCAAGGCTGCCGAGGGCAGCCAGTCCGAGCAGGCGGCAGCCACGGTCTAGGCCGGCCTGCACCGCTTGGGGCAGGGGCCCTAGTCAAGAGCCGCCGGGTGTTGCCCGGCGGCTCTTCTTTCTGCGCCGGGCGCAGGCTAAGGTGGACCGGTGATCGATCCGCGCCTGATCCGAATCGCCTCCGAGCCGGTTCGCTTGCAAGCGCTGACATTTCTCAACGAACGCTCGGCTGGGGTGAACGAGATCGCTGAGAACCTGGAGGTGAGTGTCAGCGACGCCAGTAGGCACCTCGACGCGATGCACGACGAAGGCCTGATCGAGGTCGTCGGCGAGGCGCTCAACCGTGGGGCGGTCGAGCCGCGCTACCGGGCGCTGGTGCGGACGCTGTGGGACGGGGAGGACTGGCTCGCTTTCAGCGTCGAGGAACAGCAGCGCCTGACGCTCTGGATCGTCGACATGATCGACGCCGATGTGCGTGAGGCGCTCGAGCAGGGAACCTTCGTCGCGCGCCCGGAAAGCCATGCGAGCCGCGTCGTTCCGCTGGTCGACGAGCGCGGCTGGCAGGAACTGGTCCGCATCCATGCCGACGCCCTGGAGGCGGTCTTCGCGGTCGAAGCGGCGAGCGCTGAACGGCTGGCGGAGAAGGACGAGACCGGGTTTCCGGTGCTCTCGGCGATGTTCTGCTGCGAGCTGCCGCCACCCTTCAAGCGGGCGAAGTACGAGCCGCCGCCCGAGCGCGTGGACTAGGCCACGCGCGAGCCCTGGCGGGCGGCCTTCTGGCGTTTCAGCTTGTCGAGTTCGACCTTGCGCAGGCGGACTGACTCGGGAGTGACTTCGACGCACTCATCCTCGCGCAGGAACTCGACCGCGGCTTCCAGGGAGAGCCGTTTGGGCGGCGCCATGCGTTCCAGCACGTCGGCCGCGGCGGCGCGCATGTTGGTCTGCTGCTTCTCCTTGGTGGCGTTGACGTCCATGTCCTCTGCGCGGGCGTTCTCGCCGATGATCATCCCCTCGTAGACCTCCTCGCCGGGCCCGATGAAGAGGGTGCCGCGATCCTGCAGGCCGATCAAGGCGTAGCCGGCGGACTTGCCGCGGCGGTCGGCGACAATCGAGCCAGTCGGGCGCAACCGCAGCTCGCCCGCCCAGCGCTCCCAGCCCTCGAAGACGTGGTGCATCACGCCGGTGCCGCGAGTCTCGGTGAGGAACTCGGTGCGGAAGCCGATCAAGCCCCGCGCCGGCACCAGGTACTCCATCCGCACCCAGCCGGTTTCGTGGTTGGCCATCTGCTCGAGGCGCCCCTTGCGACCGGCGAGCAGCTGCGTGATCGCGCCGACATGCTCCTCTGGCGCATCGATCGCGAGCCGCTCGACCGGCTCGTGCAGCTTGCCGTCGATTTCGCGGGTGAGCACGCGAGGCTGGCCGGCGGTCAGCTCGAAGCCCTCCCTGCGCATCAACTCCAGCAGGATGACCAGCTGCAACTCGCCGCGCCCCTGCACCTCCCAGGCATCGGGGCGCTCTGTGTCGCGGACGCGGATCGAGACGTTGCCGACCAGCTCCGCATCGAGCCGATCGCGAACCTGGCGGGCGGTCAGCTTGCTGCCCTCGGTGCCGGCGAGGGGCGAGGTGTTGATCCCGAGCACGATCGAGAGCGAGGGCTCGTCGACGGTGATCACTGGCAGCGGCCGCGGATCGGCCGGATCGGCCAGCGTCTCGCCGATCGTGATCTCTTCCATGCCGGCGACGGCGATGATCTCTCCCGGCCCTGCCTCCTTGGCGGGTACCCGCTCCAGGGCCTCGGTGATGTAGAGCTCGGAGACCGTCGCACGCTCGATCCTTCCGTCCGCACGGCACCAGGCGACCTGCTGTCCGGAGCGGATCGTGCCGTTGTGGACCCGACAAAGCGCCAACCGCCCGACATAGGGCGAAGCATCGAGATTGGTCACGTGGGCCTGCAGCGGATGATCCGGGTCGTACTGGGGCGCCGGAATCTTCTCCAGCATCAGGTCCATCAGCGGGGAGAGATCTTTGCCCTCGACGCCCTCCTCGAGAGCGGCCCAGCCCGCCTTGGCATTGGTGTAGACGATCGGGAAGTCGATCTGCTCCGAATCGGCGTCGAGGTCGAGGAAGAGCTCGTAGACCTCGTCGACCACCTCGCCGATGCGCGCATCGGGACGATCGACCTTGTTGACGACGAGGATCACCGGCAGCTTCGCCTCGAGCGCCTTGCGCAGCACGAAGCGAGTCTGGGGGAGGGGTCCCTCCGATGCATCGACGAGCAGCAACACCCCGTCGACCATGGTCAGACCACGCTCGACCTCGCCACCAAAGTCAGCGTGCCCGGGCGTATCAACGATGTTGAGCTTGACCCCGTTGTAGTCGACCGCGGTGTTCTTGGCGAGGATCGTGATCCCCTTCTCGCGCTCGAGGTCCATCGAGTCCATCACGCGCTCCGCAACGTCCTGGCCCTTGCGGAAGGCGCCCGACTGCCAAAGCATCGCGTCGACCAGCGTCGTCTTGCCGTGGTCGACGTGGGCAACTATCGCAATATTTCTGAGGTCGTTTCTAGTGGTCATCTATCGGGGAAGAAGAAGGTGCGAGATCGCGATTTCCCCTCATTCTCGCTGGCAAAAACGAGGCCCGCCAAGTGGCGGGCCTCGTACTGCCGAAGAGCGGTGTAGCGACTAAGCAGTCTGCTGAACGCTCGCCGCGGCGGGGCCCTTGGGGCCTTCCTCGGACTCGTAGCTCACCTTGGCGCCCTCAGCCAGGGACTTGAAGCCCTCGCCGAGAATCGCGCTGTGATGGACGAAAACGTCCTTGGAGCCATCGTCGGGCGTAATGAACCCGTAGCCCTTGTCGTCGCTGAACCACTTGACTGTTCCAGTCGGCATTTATTGCCTCCACTTCATGTGCTGCGAACGCGGAGGCTTCGGTAAAGCAACGACGCGAGCGCTAGACACGACTTTTGCCGGATATCTATCCGACCTAACGCCGGGGACCGTAGCAGGGATCGCGCCTCCGACGCGGCGCTCGGATCGCCGTCCAGGCGTGTTTCAGGATCGAGGGGGACCAGTCGATACGGTGATCCAGATGACGTTTGCGCACACTTGCCGCGGCTGGGTGGGCAGCTCCGCCATTGCCCTGCTCGCCTTGGCGATAGCTGCTTCACCGAGCCCAGCCGCAGCAGCGGGCGGATCCGGCGATCTCTCGCCGCGGCTCGCCGAGCTCGCCTCGCCCCCGTTGCAAGGCGCTTCGCCGGCCAAGCAGGCGCGGGCGCTCGGGCTTGCCGCGGAGGGAGCCGGCAGCCTTGCGCGACGTGGCGGGCGGGTGCTTGCCTATGTTCGCTTCGATCGCGGCGCCCTCTCTGCCGTCGATGAGCTGCGCTCTGCCGGGGCAAAGGCCGTGGACGCGAGTGGTCAATACCAGCTGGTCACGATTGCCGCCAAGCCCGCGCAGCTGCACGCCGTGGCGCGCGTGGCTGGGGTCGAGGGCGTCACACCTGTCCTCTCGCCGGTCACCGCGGCGACCTGTCCTTCGGGGGCGGTTGTCTCCGAGGGCGATGGGCAGTTGTTCGCTGCTGCCGCGCGGGCCTTGAATCCCGGCGTCGATGGCGACGGCGTCACGGTTGGCATCCTCTCGGACTCCTTCGACCAGGCGACCGAAGCAGCTGATGGGAGCGGACCGATCGCCACCAAAGCGGACGATGACGTCGAAAGCGCCGACCTCCCGGGGCTGGAGAACGAATGCGGGCACACGACCCCGGCGGAAGTCCTCAGCGAAGAGAGCGATGGCTCCGATGCCTCGGACGAGGGCCGGGCGATGACACAGATCGTTCATGACCTGGCGCCGGGCGCGGATCTCGCGTTCGCGTCGGCCTTCAATGGGGAACTCGCCTTTGCCGACGGCATCGAAGCGCTGGTCGCAGCGGGCGCGGACATCCTCGCCGACGACGTCTTCTACCTCGAAGAGCCCTTTTTCCAGGACGGCCCGGTCGCCGTCGCCGCCCGCGAAGCGGTCGCCGCGGGGGCCACCTACTTCTCCGCAGCCGGCAACGACAATCTGATCGACGGCGAAGGCCACGACATCGCCTCCTGGGAAGCCCCAGGGTTCCGGGACGCGGGCTCCTGTCCGCCGGCGGTTGCGGCGAAAGCAGGCTTCAACGGCTTCCACTGCCTCGACTTCAATCCCGGTTCGCAGATCGACAAGACCTTCGGCCTCCGGGTTGAAGCGGGCGAGGAGCTAACCGTCGACCTGCAGTGGGACGAACCCTGGAACGGCGTCGACACCGATCTGGATGCCTTCCTGCTCGACGCCAACGGAGGTCTGATCGCTGAATCCCACGAAGACAACGTTGCGGTCAGCGCGACGCCGGTCGAGGTGATCCACTGGACCAACGAAAGTGGTTCGACCAGGACCGTGCAACTGACGATCAATCGTTTTTCCGGCGAAGCGCCGCGCCTCAAGTTCGCGCTGATCGAGAACGGCGGCGGCGTGGAAGCCACCGAGTACCCGCGCTCGAGCGGCGAAGACGTGGTCGGCCCGACCGTTTTCGGGCACAGCGGATCGGCTGCCGCCATCTCGACGGGTGCCGTTTTCTTCAACGACAGCTCCGAACCGGAGCCCTACTCCTCACGCGGGCCGGTGCGGCACGACTTCGCTCCGGTGGAAGGTCCTCTCGCGGCCGCGCCGATCGCCACCGAGATCCTCTCCAAGCCCGACCTGGTGGCGACTGACTGCGGTAGGACGACGTTCTTCAGCGGCTTCTTCGCTGGCGCCTGGCGCTTCTGTGGCACCTCGGCCGCCGCGCCGCACGCCGCGGCGGTTGCGGCCCTGATGCTCGATGCCAAACCCGCCGCGAAACCGGTGGATATCCGTGCCGCGCTGTGGGGCAGCGCCACCGCGGTCGGCCCCTACGGCCCCTGCGCCGTTGGCGCGGGTCTCGTCGAAGCCGTCGGCGCGATCGAAGAAGTCATCGCCGGCGCGAGTACGGCCGGACCGCTGTGCGAACCACCAGGCTCTGAAGTCGACCCGGAGGAAGCCGCGGCGCCGGGCAACTGGGGCAGCGAAGTTCCGCCTGTCCCACCAGGGGGGAGGACGACGACGACGCCACCTGTCTCACCCCCCGCGCCCGAACCTCCGCAACCTCTTCCCGCGCCTCGAACGTTCTTCCTACAACGACCCGGGAAGACCGTTCAGACCCTGCACCGGCAGGCGAAGGTCGTCTTCCGATTCGGCTCCAACGAAGCCGGAGTGTCATTCGCCTGCCGCATCGACGGCGGCCTCTTCCGGCTCTGTCCCGAACGTCTGGTGCGACGCTTCCCACTCGGCTGGCACACGCTCGAGGTCGCTGCCCGGACCGGTGCCGGCATCGGCGACCAATCGCCGGCGCGCTATCGCTTCAAGGTCAAAAGAGTCCGCTGAGCAGATCCAGCTGGGTGCCGAAGTAGACCGAGATCGCGGTGATCGGCAGGTAGCCCACTGCGGTCGTCCAGAGGAAGCGCCAGGCCGGTACACGGGCCGCTCCCGCCGCGTAGGAGACGAGGCTGAAGGGGAAGATCGGGATCAGTCGCGCCGCGATCAGGACCTTGGCGCCGCCGCGCTCGATCCGCGCCTCGGTGCGCTCGAATCGCTCGGACCCGAGCCAGCGGTCGAGCAGCGGCCGCGCCACCGAGCGGCCGATCGCGAAACAGGCGAGTCCCGAGAGCAGCCAGCCGAACATCATCAGCAGCAGGGCGGGAACGAAGCCGTAGACGAGGCCGGCTGCAGCGTCGACGATCTCGGCCGGGTAGAAGACGACGGCGTGCACCAGCGCCAGCACCAGGATCAGCAGCGGCCCGGCGACGCCGAGGCTCTCGATCTCGTCGCGCACCGTCTCGGTGTCACCGTGGATCGCCGCCACCGCGGCGTCGTGCAGCGCCGGGACGGCGAAGACCAGGCCGCCAAGCAGCGCCACCCCGGCCAAGGTGATGCCGATCTCGGCCAGGGGCGGGTGGCTATCCACGCAGGCGCTCGGCCAGGCCGGAGTAGCGGCCACCACTGTCGTCGCGGCGCACTGCCGCCGCCAGTACCGCGCGGTCGCCGATCAGCACGCAGCTGCTGCGGGCACGGGTGATCGCCGTGTAGAGGAGCGGCCGGGTCAGCATGCGCGCGTGCGATCGGTGGCAGACGCCCACGACCACTGGAACCTCGCATCCCTGTGCCTTGTGCACGGAGATCGCGTAGGCGAGCCGCAGCGTCCCCGTCTCACCGTAGGGAATCGTCAGCACCTCGCCCTCGTCGGTGTCTACGACGATCTCTTCCTCGTCTGGATCGTCACTGCGCAGGAAGACGATCGAGCCGTTCATCAGGCCCAGCTCGTGCGAGTTACGCGTCTGGATCAGCCGGTCGCCGAGGCGAAATCGCTCCCCCACGGCCCGCTTGCCGCGTGGGTTGAGCTCCGCTTGCAGGCGCTCGTTGAGCGCATCGATCCCGATCGCTCCCCGGTACATCGGCGCCAGCACCTGCACCTCCCGAATCGGGTCGACTCCGAAGCGGTTCGGCGCCCGCTCGGCGACAACCTCGACCACGGTCTCCAGCGCTCGCTCGGGGTTGGGCCGGTCGATGAAGAAGAAGTCGTGGTTCTGGTCCTCACCGGGGCTGAGATGCGGCTCGCGACCGTGGTTGATCTCGTGGGCAGCTGTGGTGATCATCGAGCGCGCCGCTTGCCGGAAGATCTGGGTGAGGCGGACGACCGGGGCGATCCCCGAATCGATCAGGTCCTCGAAGGGCTTACCAGCTCCGATTGGCGGCAGCTGGTCGGCGTCGCCGACGAAGACGAGATGGGTCGACTCCGCCAGCCCATCCAGCAGCACCTCGATCAAGCGCAGGTTGAGCATCGAGGACTCATCGACGATGACGAGGTCCGCGGGCAACGGGTGGCCGGGCTTGAATGCGGGCTCCCGGCCCGGGCTCCACTCGAGCAGGCGATGGATCGTCTGGGCGGCGTGGCCCGTCGCCTCCTCTAGCCGCCGCGCCGCGCGGCCTGTGGGAGCGCAGAGGGCGATCCGCAACTGGGCGCTTTCGGCCTCTTCGACGATCGCCCGCGTGCAGGCCGTCTTGCCGACGCCCGGCCCCCCGGTCAGTACCGAGATCCGTGCCGCGAAGGCGCTGCGTACCGCTGACCATTGCTCGTCGGTCAGCTCCGTCTCAGCCTCGTCGCGCGGCGGCGACTCGCCCGGATCGTGATCGAGGTGGGGAGCGGCAGCGCTCCGTGTCGCGAGTGTCTTGGCTACGGCGAGCTCGCTGGCGTGGGTCAGCCTGCGGTAGATGCGTCCCTCGTCATCGACCAGGCCGTCCGCCTCGCAAAGCACCTCGGGGTCAGGACCGAGCCCGAGCAGCTTGGCCGTCCGCGCCGTCAACGCCGCGATCGGCAGGTAGCTGTTGCCCTGCTGTTCTGCCTCGGTGAGTGCGTAGGCGGCCGCCGCTTGGGCCCGTCGGCTCGACTCGGGTGGAACATCGGCCGCCAGGGCGATCTTGTCGGCACGTACGAAGCCGACGCCATCGATCTCGGTCAAACGGTATGGATCCTCGTGTAGGACGACCATCGAGCTCTCGCCGAAGCGGGCGTGGATCGGCGCCGCTAGGTGCGCCAGACCATGCGGGGCGAGCTGCACGTGCAGCTCGCGGACCGCTCGGCTGGCGTGCCAGGATTCAGCCGCTGCCGCGGCCTGATCGGCGCTGACCCCGCGCAAAGAGGCGAACACCCGCTGTGGGTTGGCTGCAATCACGCCCAGCACTTCCTCGCCGTGCTCGTCGACCAGCCGTTCCGCCCGCGCTGGGCCGATGTGTCGCAACGAGGTCAGATAGGCGATCTGTCCCTCGCGGTCGGCCGGATCGAGCGGCAGCGCTCCCTGGGCGCGGAGCTGGCGTCCGTAGCGAGCGTGGGTCTGCCACTCGCCGCTCACTTCAGCGCGATCGCCGACGCCGAGGTGGGCAACGGGGCCTACCAGCGCGAACCCCTCGCTCGACTCGGTCTCCTGAACCTCCAGGACCGCGTAACCATCGTCCTCGGCGCAGAAGATGACGCCCAGGACCTCGACCGTCGCCGAGTAGGCCGCCGCATCGGCATCGAAAAGCGTGGCAGTGCCGTTCACACGACAAAGCTAGCCTGCGCTCAAGATGGGCAAGCGGCAGAAAAAACACGGTCTCTGCGACAGCTGCGCGCACCAGCAACTGGTGCCCAACACGCGCGGGTCAATCTTCTCGCTCTGCCGGCGCTCGCGCACCGACCCGCGCTACCCCCGCTATCCGCCGGTGCCGGTGCTCGCCTGTCCCGGCCACGAGCCGCGCCGGGACGACGAGTGAGGTCCGCGTCTGTCAGGCAGCCATCGGGTCCGGCTCACCGAGCTTGGATACGTCGGGCGCTTCATAGGTGCCACCGGGGACGCCGCCGATGATCAGCAGGCGAATTCCCTCCGCGCCCGGCCAGACCTTGCGCTTGACCCCGGAGGCGACGCGCGCCATGTGGTCGGGGTCGAGCGGGAAGCGCTCGCCCTCGATCTCGATCTCGCCACCGCCACGCAGCGCTGCGAAGACCTCCTCCTGACCGTCCTCGGCATGGTCGTGCTCGGGGTAATTCTCGAAGTTGGGAGGCAGGTCGATCACCTGGATGCCAAAGGACTCGACCCCCAGTTCCGCCCGCACGCGCTTGAAGGCGCCGAGGTAGACGGCCTCCATGTCATCGATCTTCTTCACTGCATATCCCGCCATTGCGTCTCCTTCTGAAGTTGTCTTGGGGGGCCTTGCTCCAGCCGCCGGGAGCGTAGCTCATGCACGAACGTTCGTGCTTTTCTGTATCCTGGGCAAATGGCGGACGCTGCAGGTTCCCTCGCCGTCGCAGAGCGCGACACCCGCAAGGGCGCCGTCACCCGGGCGACGATCCTGGCTCGCGCCTTGGACGTGGCCTCGGTTGACGGCCTCGGGGGCTTGACGATCGGTCGCCTCGCCGCCGAGCTGCAGATGAGCAAGAGCGGCGTCTTCGCCCACTTCGGCTCCAAGCAGGACCTGCAGCTGGCGACGATCGGGGCGGCCGCCGAGCGTTTCCGCACAGCGGTAATCGAGCCGGCGCTGAGCGCCCCTGAAGGCGCACCGCGGTTGCGGGCGATGGCCGATGCCTATCTGGCCCACCTGGAGAGCGAGGACTACTCGGGCGGTTGCTTCTGGGCCGCGACCTCGGCCGAGTACGACGATCGCCCTGGCCCTGTCCGCGATGCAATCGTCGCCGCACTCGATTCCTGGCTTGGGGAGCTGGAGCGCCAGGCGCGGATCGCCGGCTCAGCCGATCCCGGCCGTTTCGCCTTCGAGCTGTACGCCGTGGTGATGGGAGCGAACTCCCTTTACCGGCTGAGCGGCGATCGCACCGTCTTCGCCTACGCGCGTGACACGATCGCCCGCCTACTGGGAGAACTGCCCTCGTGAACGGCGAGCAGCGCCTCAGCGAGGCGGCCGCGGCAGACTTCGCCGCCCGTTTTGCCGAGTACTGGCGCGCACCGACGCCGGAGCGCCTCAGCCTCGTGCTTGCCGACCGGGTCCGCCTGGTCACCCCGATGACACCGGTTACCGACACCCTCGCCGCGGGGCAGCGAGCCTTCGCCGGCTTGTTCGAGTTGATCCCCGACCTGACCGGAGAGGTCCATCGCTGGGGCGCCACCGAGGACGGCCTGCTGATCGAGTTCACTCTCAGTGGTACTGCGGGCGGCAAGCCGATCTCCTGGAGTGCGGTCGACCGCTTCGTCCTCGCTGAGGACGGGCTCGCGACGGAGCGCGTTACCTATTTCGACTCGATGCCGGTTGCGCTCGCCGCGGCCACACGCCCGCGTGCCTGGCCGGCGTTCCTGCGCAGCCGCCTGCGCCAGCTGCGTCATTAGCCGCCAGAGCTGAGCTCAGTCGAGCAGACCGACTTGGCGCAGGATCGAGACGGAATCCGAGTAGACGTCCTTGCGCTTGATCAAGCCGCCCTCGAAGGGGATCACGTCGACGCCATCCCAGCTCACCGTGCGGCCGCTCGGCGGCGCCTCGAGGTCGCCGCGGCGCAGCGTGTTGGAGTGGGTCGCGGTCGCCGTCCACTCCTGGGTGACCACGCCCTCTCGCACGTACAGCCGCCTCGTCTCGAACTTCATGTCGGGCCAGGACTCGAAGATCTTGGCGATGTGTCCCCGCACCTCTGCGCCGCTGGCCGTCTCGCCCGCGGTGTGGTTGGCGAAGACCATGTCCGGCGTGTGCATCGCCACGATCGCGTCGAGGTCCTGCGCGTTCCAGGCATCGTTGTAGCGCCCGATCGCCTCGGTCAGTGCCTCGATGCCGTCGCCCTCACTCACCGATGCCACTCTAGCCCGAGAGCTCCCGCCTGCCTATGGGGTGCCGCGCAACGGGAGTCGCCGGCGGCGCTCCCCTTTCCAGCAGGGTGGCGAGGTAGATCACGACCGGCTTCGAGCCCGTATTGCCGGCTCGGTGGATGTCCGACGGACGACCACTCGGCTGAGGATCAGGTCGCGTTGGGGCGCACCCTGCACTCGTGTGGTCTGCGCCAGGGCGTCGCGCTTTGCTTCCAGCGGGCCGGTCGCGCTCGTTGCCAGGTCGTCGCGGCCGAGACCGGTGAGCGCTGCGACCGCCAAGGCCACGGTGGCCAGGAGGGCCGCGGATCGGGTCGTCGGTCTCATCGCCTGCGACAGGCTCTCAGGGCGCCCGGCGGAAGAAGCCACTACCGGCGGGTCCGGCGTCCGTACACTCGGCCCGTGGACCGCGCGCTGCTCGAGAACGCGCTCGCCGAGGCGGGTGAGCCCGCCTATCGCTCTGCCCAGGTGTGGTCGTGGGTGGCGCGGGGAGTTCGCGATTACGAAGAGATGACGAACCTGCCGGCTGTCCTGCGCGAGCGACTCGCAGCGGCGGTCCCCCTCTCGACGTTGGACCTGAAGGCTGAGGCGAAGTCCGACGACGGCACCGTCAAGGCGCTCTTTCATACCTCCGACGCTCGGGCAATCGAGGCGGTGCTGATGCGCTACCGCGACGGCCGGCGCTCGGTCTGCCTCTCCTCTCAGTCCGGCTGCCCGCTGACCTGCTCGTTCTGCGCGACCGGCAAAATGAAGTTCGGCCGCAACCTCACGTCCGACGAGATCCTCGACCAGGCCCTGCACTTCCGTCGCCTCGAGGCGATCGATCACGTCGTCTTCATGGGCATGGGTGAGCCGACGATGAACCTCGACGCCGTGCTCGCGGCCTGTGAACGGCTTCCCGATCTCGGCGTCACCCACCGCCGCACGGCGATCTCGACGGTCGGCTGGGTTCCGGGCATCGATGAGCTCGCCGAGTGCGAGATGCCGATCAGCCTGGCGCTCTCTTTGCATGCACCCAACGATGGCCTGCGCTCGCAGTTGATGCCGGTCAATGACCGCTATCCCCTGGCCGAGGTGCTCGCCGCCTGCGAGCGCTACCGGGCCCGCCGTCGCCGCAAGGTCTTCGTCGAGTACGTAATGCTCGACGGCATCAACGACCAGTCCGAGCATGCCCGCGAGCTCGCCACGCTGCTCGATCCGCGCGCCTACAAGGTCAACCTGATTCCCTACAACCCGACGGGGGACTTTGACGGCTCGCCGCCCGAGCAGATCGAGCGCTTCCGCGCGATCCTCGCCGAGCACCACCTCACTGCGACCGTTCGCCTCACTCGTGGCCGTGACATCGATGCGGCTTGCGGCCAGCTCGCGGCGGCGCGAGGCTAGCTGGCTGGTCAGCCAACTACTATGCGGCCGATGAGCAGCGTGGCGCCTTCGAGATCAAAGCGTGTTCCGCCGCCGAAGCAGCTCAGCGCCAACCCGGTGGTGCGCGTTCTCGACGATGTCTGGGCCGAGGCGCGGGTGCGCCGCCGCGGCACCTATCCGCCCGGTCCGCAGCAGTTCAGCTTTGCCACGACCCTGCGCGCGGCGCGCGATCCGCTGCCGCTGCTGTTCTCACTCTACGAGGAGCACGGCCCGATCTTCAGCGTCCGCCTCCTGCACAGCCCGGTCATCTTCATGCTCGGGCCCGAGGCGAACCACTTCATCACTGTCGCCCATCCCGAGAACTTCCACTGGCGCGAGTCGAGCTTCGGCGACCTGATCCCGCTGCTCGGGGACGGGCTGCTGACGATCGACGGTGCCTACCACGACCGTGCCCGCGAGATCATGATGCCCGCCTTCCACCGCGAGCAGGTCTCTGCTTCGGTCGAGGCGATGGTCGCCGAGGCGACTCCCGCGATCGAGCGCCTGCGCTCCGGCCAGGTCGTCGATGTCTATGAGTGGATGCGGGGACTGGCGATGCGGATCGCGATGCGGGCCCTGCTCGGCCTCGACCCGGACGAGGCGGGAAAGGGTGCGGCCGCGGCTGAGCATTTCGAGCGGGCGCTCGGTTTCTACGGCACCGACTTCCACCTGCGTCTGCTGCGTGGCCCCGGCTCACCCTGGTCGAAAATGGTGCGCTCGCGTGCCGTCCTCGACGAGATCGTCTACGGCGAGATCTCCCAGCGACGCGCCGCACCCGACGAGAGCAAGCTGGACATCCTCAGCCTGCTGGTCGGCGTGCGCGACGAGGCGGGGGAGGGCTTCACCGACAAGGAGATCCGCGACCAGGTGATGACCCTGATGTTTGCCGGGCACGACACCTCCACCTCGACCCTCACCTTCATGATGCACGAGCTGGCCCGCCACCCAGACGTCGTCGCCCAGCTCCACGAGGAGCAGGACAGGGTCCTCGGCGGGGAGGTCCCGGACATCGAGAAGCTAGAGCGCGAGATGCCCTACCTCGAGATGGTTCTCGACGAGGTCCTGCGCCTCTACCCGCCGGCATGGATCGGCCCGCGCCGAGCCGTTCGCGATTTCGAGTTCAACGGTCACCGCGTCTCCCGTGGCGCCTACGTCAACTACTGCAGCTGGGCGAGTCATCGCCTGCCCGAGGTCTTCCCCGAGCCTGAGGCGTTCATCCCTGAGCGCTTCAGCCGCGAGCGTAAGGCGGCACTGCCGCGCGGCGCCTACGTCCCCTTCGGCGGCGGCCGCCGGATCTGCATCGGCAAGCGCTTCGGCCAGACCGAGGTGAAGCTGGTCGCAACCATGCTCCTCCAATGCCTCCGCCTAGACGCAATGCCCGGCCGCACAATGACGATCCGCCAAATGCCCACCCTCTCCCCGAGAGGCGGCCTGAAGATGCGCGTCCTCCCGCGAGCCTAGAAGCTGGTCCGTAGGTGCCTCCTGCGCCTGAGCCCGTCGAAGCTCAGCCGCAAGCGTTTCTCCGGCGGGTGGCGCGGTGGCGGGGGTCCCCCATAGCGCAGGATGCCGTAGGCATCCGAGCACATGGGGGAGGGCCGCCGCGACAGGACCCGCCGGCCACCACGCCAACCGGCCCTACTTGATGAAGAGCATCTCCTCGTACTTCGGCAGCGGCCAGAGGTCATCGGCGACGACCTTCTCCAGCTTGTCCGCGGCTTCGCGCACCGCAGCGCTCTTGGCGAGCTGCTCATCGCGGGCGTGCGTGGCGCCCTCGATGCCCTCCAGCTCGACCGGAGCCGCATTGGCTTGCTCGAGGGCGTTTAGCGCCGCCGAGAGCTCCTCGATCAGACCCGTGATCTCGCCATCGATGTTGGCGATGCCGGTTTGCTTGATCAGCGCCAGGTGGCGCAGCGCCGCCGGCAGGATCATCGTCTTGGCGATCGAGAAGGTGGTCTCGGCCTCGATGTTGGCCCGCAGCGCGTACTGCTCGGCCCAGACCTCGAAGCGCGACTCGAGCTCCCGCTTGGACAGCACGCGGTATTTCTCGAAAGCTTCGACTGAGGCGTCGGCCATTACCTCGGGCAGCGCCTCCGGCGTCGTTTTGAGGTTCTTCAGGCCGCGCTGCTCCGCCTCGGCGTGCCACTCGTCGGAGTAGTTGTCGCCGTCGAAGATGATCGCCTTGTTGGCGGTGTAGGAATCCTTGACGACCTCGATCACGGCCTCGGCGGCGTCCATGCCGCTGCTGGTCTTGCTCTCCAGCTTTTCGGAGAGCTCGTCGATCGCCTCGGCGACGATCGTGTTGAGCACCGTGTTGGGGAAGGCGAGCGACATGCTCGATCCCAGCGCCCGGAACTCGAACTTGTTGCCGGTGAAAGCGAACGGCGAGGTGCGGTTGCGGTCGCCGCCGTGCTTGGGCAGCGGCGGCAGCACCGTGGCGCCGAGGTCGAGGAAGGAAGCCGGCGTGTGCGGATCGCCCTCGCCCGTGGCTATCGCCTCGAAGACCTTCTCCAGCTCAGAGCCGAGGAAGATCGAGATGATCGCCGGCGGCGCCTCGTTGGCGCCGAGGCGGTGGTCCTGGCCGATGTCGGCCGCCGATGCGCGCAGCAGGCCTTGGTGCTTATTGACGGCCTGGATAACCGCCGCGCAGAAGAAGAGGAAGTGGACGTTGTCGGCGGGGGTGTCGCCCGGCTCGAGCAGGTTGCTGCCCGTGTCCGTCCCCATCGACCAGTTGTTGTGCTTGCCCGAGCCGTTGATGCCGGCAAAGGGCTTCTCGTGCAGGAGGCAGACGAGGCCGTAGCGGCGAGCGACGTTTTCAAGCACCCGCATCGTCAGCTGCTGGTGGTCGGAGCCGACGTTGGAATTCTCGAAGACCGGCGCGATCTCGTACTGCCCGGGCGCCACCTCGTTGTGCCGGGTCTTGACCGGGATGCCGAGCATCCGCATCTCCAGCTCGGACTCCATCATGAAGGCGAGGACCCGCTCGGGGATCGTTCCGAAGTAGTGGTCGTCCAGTTCCTGGCCCTTGGGCGGCTTGGCGCCGAAGAGCGTGCGCCCGGTCGAGATCAGGTCGGGACGCTCGAAGAAGTACTGCTCGTCGATCAGGAAGTACTCCTGCTCGGGGCCGACCGTGGTGAAGACGCGCTTGCTCTGGTTGTCTCCGAGCAGCTTCAGCGCCCTGATCGCGGCGCCGGAGAGCGCGTCCATCGAGCGCAGCAGCGGGATCTTCGCGTCGAGGGCCTCCCCCGTCCAGGAGGCGAAGGCGGTCGGGATGCAGAGCAGGGAGCCGTTCGGGTTCTCAAGGATGAACGCGGGGCTGGTCGGGTCCCAGGCTGTGTACCCACGCGCCTCGAAGGTTTCGCGCACGCCGCCGGTGGGGAAGGAGGAGGCGTCCGGCTCCCCCTGGATCAGCTCTTTGCCGGAGAACCCGGCCAGGGCTTTGCCTTCGCCGCCTTTGGGCTCGAAGAATGAGTCGTGCTTCTCGGCGGTCGAGCCGGTGAGCGGCTGGAAGACGTGGGTGAAGTGGGTGGCGCCCTTCTCCAGCGCCCAGTCCTTCATCGCGGCGGCGACCGCGTCGGCGACCTCCAGGTCGATTGCCTCGCCCGCTTCGAGGCTGCCCTGCAGCTTCTCGAAGACGTCGCCCGGCAGCCGTTCGCGCTGCACCACCATCGAGAAGACGTTGGCGCCGAAAGCTTCGTTCTCGGGCAGGGTCAAGTCGATCGCGCCGAGGGCCTCGCCGTTGGAGCTCCACTGCGCTGCGGTCACGTTCTGCTGGCGGATACGGGTCATCGCTTTGGTCGTCCCTCGCTTGGCGTCGCGCCCGGTCGGCAGGCGCGGTCGGTTACCGGTCTGCTCCCTTTAAGAAGAGCCCAAAAGAGCCTAGTACTCATGGCTCGAAGATGCCTTTGTACTCGGGTACAAGGATCGCCAGTGCGCGTTGTACCGCCTGTCAACGGCGTCCATATAGCCTTTCGGCCGCCCCCGACCTGAGGAGTTTCAAGCCAAATGTTCGTATCGAAGGCCGCCGTCGTCGGCGGCGGCACCATGGGCGGCGAGATCGCCCAGGCGATCGCCGCGGCCGATATCCCCGTCGTCGTCAAGGACATCGATCAGAAGTTCGTCGACGCCGCTGTCGAGAAGGCGCGCGCCGTCACGGAGGGCCAGCTATCACGCCTGGTGAAGAAGGAGAAGCTCACCCAGGAGCAGGCCGATGCTCGCCTCGCCGAGGTGATGGAGCTTGTCATCGGCACGACTACCTACGAGGAGTTCGGCGACGTCGATTTCGTCATCGAGGCGGTGCCCGAGCGGATGGAGATTAAGCAGGCCGTCTTCCGCGAGCTCGACGCCGCCACGCCGGGCCACGCGATCCTCGCCTCCAACACCTCATCGCTCTCGGTCACCGAGATGGGGGAGAACACGCTGCGGCCCGACACGGTCGTCGGCTTCCACTTCTTCTATCCAGCCTCGGTGATGCCGCTGGTCGAGGTGATCGCCGGCGAGGACACCTCCGAGGAAACCGCCACCGTCGCCTACAACTTCGCCCAGGCGATCAAGAAGCAGCCGATCGTCTGCGGTGAGGTTCCCGGCTTCGTCGTCAACCGCATCCTGATGGCAACGATGGGCGAGATCTGGCGGGTTCAGGAGGAGCAGGGACTTTCGCTGAAGGCGATCGACGAGGCAATCGCCGCGGCCAAGGTCGCCCCGATGGGCCCCTTCGTCCTCACCGACCTGCTCGGGCTCGACACCGTCCTGCACGTTGCCGAGCATCTGAGCGATTCCTACGGCGAGACCTTCTACGTCCACAAG
>JBKPOV010000102.1:0-6703 GCA_046733315.1 Actinomycetota bacterium | reverse complement strand
GCGTAGGACCGACCGTGAGGACCACCTCCGACATCCCATCCCGTACGTGCATCTGCCGCCGCCCTTCGTGCTCGCGAGTTAGTGAGAATCGCCTCAAGCCTACCCCACCACAGGCAGGGGCAAGCCCGCTTCCAGCCGGGCTGGGCATATAGACTCGGGCGCGCATTGCGCCGCATGTCCAAGCTCGCCAACCCGACCCGCCTCCTGCTCCTTTTCGCCGCCTTGGTGGCCGTTGCGCTGCCGGCATCCGGCTGCGGCACCACGACCGCGGACCCAGAACGCGGGCGCATCCTCTTCGTCGAAAAGTGCGGCACCTGCCACGCGATGGCCCAGGCCGGCACCTCCGGTCAACAGGGCCCCAACCTCGATGACGCCTTTGCCGCGGCGCGCGCGGTCGGCGAGAACGATCGCACGGTGGAAGGCGTGGTCAAGGCGCAGGTCGAGAGCCCGCGGCCGGTGACCAACAACACAGCAGTCTCGATGCCCCCCGACATCGTCGAGGGGCAGGATTTGGATGACGTCGCCGCTTACGTCGGGCTCTACGCCGGCGTCCCGGGCGCTGCCCCGCCGAAAGTCCCCGGTGGCCCTGGCGCACAGGTCTTCGCCAACAGCGGCTGCGGCGGCTGCCACATCCTGCAAGCTGCCAAATCGGGCGGCAACGTCGGCCCGAACCTCGATGAAGTCCTTCCCGGCCAGGACGAAGCGATGGTCAAGGAATCGATCGTCGATCCCAACAAGGAAATCGCCAAGGGTTACCCACCGAACGTGATGCCTTCCAACTTCGAGCAGTCGCTCTCGCCGAAAGAAGTCGAAGACCTGGTCAAGTACCTGCTCGAATCCACAGCCTCGGGCGGCAAGGGCGGCTCCAAGAAGGGCAAAAGCGGCTAGTCCCTCCCCCGGCGGTCCATAGCCGTCACTGCCATCATCCGGTGAGGCAACCCATGCGCGACCGCCTCCGCATCACGCCGCAGCTCTACGCAACGGTCACCGTCGTCGCCCTCGGCGCTCTCTCGCTGATCGTGCTCACCGGCGCCGGCGTGCGGCTGACCGGCTCCGGCCTCGGCTGCCCGGACTGGCCCAAGTGCTACGGCCAGCCCGTGCCGCCGCTCGACACCCACGCGGTAATCGAGTACGGCAACCGGCTGCTGACCGGTTTCGTCGGCCTCGCGGTGATCGCCGCCAGCGTCCTCGCCTGGTTCCGCCAGCCCTTCCGCGGCCATCTAGCGCTGTTCGGCGCCCTGCTGCCCCTCGGAGTCATCGGCCAGGCGATCCTCGGCGCCCTGGTGGTGAAGTACCACCTCGCTCCCGGCCTGGTGATGAGCCACTTCATCCTCTCGATGCTGCTCCTCGACGCCTCATTCGCCCTGGCCTGGTGTTCCCGTTTTGAACCGTGGGAACGTCGCCGCTCGGATGATCGGCTCGGCGTCTGGTCAGTGCGGGCCCTGATCCCGATCGGCCAGCTGACGATCCTCGCCGGCACGATCGCGACGGCCTCGGGCCCACACGCGGGCGCCCACGAGGGCCAGCTCGTCCACCGCTTCGATTTCGAGGGCACGGGGACGCTGGAGTGGGTGGTGCAACGTCACTCTGCGCTCGCCGCGATCTTCGGCCTCGCCGCGATCGGTGTCTGGTTCCTCCTGAGACGCCCCGGCGGCGACAGCAGGGCTGCTGTGCCGCTCGGCGCCATGATCGGCCTGCTCGCCCTGCAAGGACTCGTGGGCGGCCTCCAGTGGGCTCTGAAGCTTCCCTCGGAGATCGTCTGGGTCCATGTGGCACTGGCCACCGTGACCTGGCTGGCGATGCTCTGGACCGTCGCGACCGCTGGTCGCCTTGAGCCGCGCGCTCCAGATCATGGCGTCGAGCCCAACCGGGCGGCAAATGCAGCCGATCCGCACGCGCCCGCTCTGACTCGCAGTTGAGCAGGCCTACGAAGCCACCAAGGCGGCGATGACTGCGACGAGCGCAGCGCCGAGAAAGCCCAGCGAGAAGCGCGTTAGCGTGGCGTGCAGGCCGATCACCATCACCTGGGTGCGAGCAATTTGGTCGTGAATCGCTTCGAATTTCGCGTCCACCTTCTCGAAGCGCTCGTCGACCTTCTCGAAGCGCTCGTCGACCTTCTCGAAGCGCTCGTCCACCTTGTCGAAGCGGGCGTCCATGTCCCGGCGGTGCTCGCGAAGCTCGCTGCGCAGCTGGGCGAACCCTTCGTCCATGCGACGGCCGATTTCTTCGACTTGGTGCTTGAGGTCGTCCATGCGGTCGTCTGTCCAGCGGCCTGTCATCAACTCCATGATGACAGCCTAGGAGACAGAACGTTTCGTATCTAGGCGTAAACGTGCCGAGTTAGAAACAACTTCATCGCGAAACGCGGCTGACCGTGGAAAGGTCGACGACGACGTGAGTGATCGGCAGGTCGATCTGCTCTCTGGCCTTGTCGACGACGCCGTGCTCGAGCCAGCGCGAGCGCTCAGGCGGGTGGGTCGAGATCACGATCTCGTCGGCGGGGAAAACACGCAGCGCGTCCTCGATCGCCACGTTGGGATCCGAGTCGCCGATTTCGCCCCGCGCCTTCAGCCCCAGCTGCTTGATCGCGATCAGCGAAAGCTCCATGCGCTGGCGCGCCAGCTCGATCGCCTCATCGACGTCGGAGGCCCAGTGCGACGCACGCGATCTGGCCAAAGCCGGCGTGACCAGCAGGACCTCGCAATCGCGCTCGCCACAGCGCCCCCGAATCTCCTCCAGCAGCGCCTCGCCCTGCACGGTCTCGTTGGCAACCACCAGCAGTCGGAACTTGCCGTCGCCGCCTCGCGTCAACTCGACACTGCGCGGCAGCGAACCGCGGGCGCTGCGATAGCCGAACCCAACCCCAAACCCGATCAGCGCGGCGGCCCAAACCACCCCGATCACCGGCCGTGTCAACAGCGTCAGCACGATCACGGAAACCGCGCCGACGCCAATTACGACAACCCACCTAAACGCGTCGGCCTCTGACCTCAGCGGATTGTGCATATCCCTGTTCTACCGCTTAATCAGAGAATGTAAACGGTGGTGTAAACCACGATCCACATTACGTCCACGAAGTGCCAGTAGATGCCGGGCACCTCGACGCCAAGATGGTCCTCCGCTTTGGGACCGAAGTGACCGCGGAAGGCGCGGATCGTGGCGAAGCTGAGCAGACAGAGCCCGACAAAGACGTGGGCGCCGTGCAGGCCGGTGAGGCTGTAGAAGATCGAGCCGAAGCCGAGATCGCGGGCACTGAAGCCAAGGTGGACGTACTCGTTGATCTGGATGAAGAGGAAGGTCATGCCGAGCAGCCAGGTCAGCACCAGGCCCAGCTTCAGGCCGGTGCGGTTGCCGCGCCGGATCGACTCCAGCGCGTAGTGGATGGTGAAGCTGGAAGAGACGAGGATCGCCGTGTTGATCCCTGCTACCGCGACCGGCAGCTCGTATGGATGCGGCGGCCAGCTCGGCGGATCGACGACGACGCGGAGGAAGAAGTAGGAGGCGAAGAATGCTCCGAAGAGCATCACCTCGGAGACGATGAAGAGCAGGATCCCCAGTGTCTGGCGATCGATCCGCGAACTCTGGTTCGCCTCGGGCGGCCCGTGGTGCTCTTCGTGTGCGTGGTCGCCCAAGGCGACGGTCGCGCTCTCCATCAGGCTTCTCCTCCCTCGGCCACAGCCGCGGCGACCGCCGCCGCCGGGCGACCGACCTCGAGGTGCTCGACCGGCTTGTCGGTGATCTCGCGGACGCGGCCGATCAGGTCGTCCTCGAGCCAGCGCGAGGTCTCACCGGCGAAGGTGGAGATCAGCACCTCGTCGACGCTGTAGTGCTCGATTGCGTTCTGCACCGCGTGGAAGGGGTCGGGGCTCATCGGCTGGCCGGTGGCATCGATGTCGGCGCGGTAGAGCTCGGCCAGGGTGGAGGCGAGATCACGCACGATCTCCGGCTCGGTCACGTCCTCGGTCCGCGGGCAGATGATCGTGTAGCGGTGCGGGTGGCCGGCGGCACGCTCCTTGAGCCGGCTGACCAGATCCGGTGCGGCCACCGTCTGGCTCGCAACGACCAGCGTGTGGCTCTTCTCCCAGCTGATCGAGTCGTCGGAGATCCGCACCGGGATGTGGGTGATTTGCACCTCCGGCTCGAAATGGCCCTCGGCCCAGGAGACGAGGTCCTTGCGGGTGAATCCAAAGCGCGTTCCGGCCGCGCAGGAGAGCAGTACCTCGCCCGGTTCGTGCGCGCGCACCGCGTCGTCGAGCGCCAGCGACGGCTCGGGGTCCATCACCTCGCCAACCGATTCGAAACCGAACTCCGAGAGCACCGACATCGTCACCACGACCCTCGCCCGCGCCGCGTCGCGCAGCTCACCGGAGTCGATCAGCTGGCCGACCGCCGGCTGATTCTGAGGGGCAGCGACCGCGACGAACGGGACCTTGTCGGCCCGCTCGCGCACCGCCTGCAGGAGCTTGCGACCGCCGGCGACCTCATTGAGGAAGACGAGCAGGGGCTTTGCTTCAGCCGCCTCGCTCATGTTGAGCCCACGACGGTCGGCTCCGATGGTGCGGGCGCCTCGACGCTTTCCCCGGCCATGATCGCGTGGCGGGCTCCCGGCACGCCGAACTCGTAAGGACCGCCGACGACGCGCGGGATCTCATCGAAGTTGAAGATCGGCGGCGGCGAGGAGACCTGCCACTCGATCGAGTTGGCCCGCCAAGGGTTCGCTCCCGCGCGGGGACCGAAGCGCCAGCTGACGATCATGTTGTAGAGGAAGACGAGCTGGACGGCGCCGAGGATGAAGGCGCCACAACTGATCAGCAGGTTCCACTCACCGAACTGCGTGGCGTAGTCGGCAACGCGGCGCGGCATGCCGTCCATCCCCACCCAGTGCATCGGAATGAAAGTCACCCAGGTGCCGATCAGGGTGCCCCAGAAGTGGACGCGACCGAGCTTCTCGTCGTACATCCGCCCGGTCATCTTCGGGAACCAGTGGTAGACGCCGGCGAAGATCGTGAAGACCGAGCCGCCGAAGAGCACGAAGTGGATGTGGGCGACGATGAAGTAGGTGTCCGAGACGTGGATGTCGATCGGCACCATGCCGAGCATCACGCCGCTGATGCCGCCGATCGTGAAGGTGACGATGAAGGCGAGCGCAAACAGCATCGCGGTCGAATAGGTATGAATCTTGCCGAAATAGAGCGTCCCCAGCCAGGAAAAGATCTTGATTCCGGTCGGCACCGCGATTAGCAGCGTCGTGATCATCATCGGCACGCGCAGCCAGCTGAACATGCCGGCGACGAACATGTGGTGTGCCCAGACCGAGTAACTGAGCACGACGATCCCGATCAGCGCCAGCGCCATCAGCCGGTAGCCGAAGATCGGCTTGCGGGCATGGGTGGAGATGACCTCGCTGATGATCCCGAAGCCGGGCAGCATCATGATGTAGACCGCCGGGTGCGAGTAGAACCAGAAAATGTGCTGATAGCTGACCACGTCGCCCCCGCCTAGAGACTGGAAGAAGTTGGTGTGCAGGGCGCGGTCGAAGAGGACCATGAACTGGACCCCGGCGATGAAGGGCGTCGCCGCGACGACGAGCAGTGAGGTCGAGAGGTTCGCCCAGACCAGCAGCGGCATCCGCCAGAAGGTCATTCCGGGCGCACGCATGGTGATGATCGTGACCAGGAAGTTGAGCGCGGTGGCGATCGAGGAAGCGCCGGCGAACTGCACGCCGAGGTTGAAGAACGATTGGCCAACCGGGGCGCCAGTAGAGAGCGGCGCGTAGCCGGTCCAACCGGTATCGAAGGCACCGCCGGGAGCGAGGAAGCTGCCGATGAAGAGGATGCCCGCCAGGGGCAGCATCCAGAAGCTGAGCGCGTTGAGGCGCGGGAATGCCATGTCCGGCGCGCCGATCATCAGCGGCAGCACGTAGTTGGCGAGCCCGGCGAAGACCGGGATCACGAAGACGAAGATCATCAGCACCGCGTGGGTGCAGAAAAGGCTGTTGTAGGTGGCGGCGTCGACGATCTGCGTGCCCGGCTGGGCCAGCTCGGCCCGGATCAGCATCGCCATCAGGCCGCCGACGAAGAAGAAAAAGAAGGTCGTGCAGACGTACTGGATGCCGATCACCTTGTGATCGGTGTTGAAGCGGAAGTAGTCCTTCGAGCTCTTGGCGCCGTGCTGGGAGTGGTCCTCGGGAATCGTCGGCATGCCGGCGGCCCAGCGCAGCCAGTAGTCGAAGCAGCCAAAGCCCATCAGGAAGCCAAGCGGACCGGTGATCAGCGGCACGACCACGTGTGGGTAGCCGGTCTGCTCGGTCTGGTAGACGGGCAGGCCGGATGCCTTGCGCAGGGCCACGACCAGGGCAAAGCCGAAAGCGGCGCCAAGAATCGTGCCGAGCAGGCCCCGAATCCATCCTGGTTGCTTGATCGCAGCCGTCATCCGAGCCTCCTATTATGCCCCGCCGGCGTCCAGGGGCACCGGGTTGGTCTCCGTGTCCTGGGTGATCGATTCGGCCAGCGGCTGGGGGACTTCTCCTTTCAGCTCGCCGACCCATTTGCGGAAGTCGGCCGGGGTTTCAACGACCACTTTGGCCCGCATTGAGGCGTGGCCGAAGCCACAGAGCTCGGTGCAGATCAGTTGGTAAGTACCGGCCTTGTCCGGGGTCACAGTTGCGGTCGTCGTAATCCCTGGCACGTTGTCTTTCTTGATC
>JBKPOV010000101.1:0-4581 GCA_046733315.1 Actinomycetota bacterium | reverse complement strand
GCTCAGCGCCGCCTCGATCGCCTCCTTGTAGGCGGCGATCGGTTTGGCCTTGCTTCCCGTTCGCAGCGATGCCATCTGATCGAGGCTCGGCGGCCCGTCTGCGTTGTCGAGGAGCACCAACGCTCGCTCCACCAGTTCGTGGTTGGCGCTGCCGGGCTTCAGCTCAGCGAGCGCTTCCGCGGCGACCGTGGCCGCCTGCCGCAGCGCCCCCGGCACATCCGGCTCGGGCGGCTCGGGAAGACGGGGCTCGGCCGCGCCGCGGCTGCGCAGCTCGGCGTGGGCCCCGAGCACGATTCCGCGTAGCCCGCCGATATCGAAGGCGGCGACCGTGTTCTCGCGGACACGGTCGCCGTCGACCAGGAAGACCTCGAGCGCTTCGTCGAACGCCTCCCTGGCCGCGCGCTCGGTCTCCGGGGCATCGAGCACGCGGAAGCGCGGGTCGATCCCCACCGCGACCGGGTGGGCGGAGAGCAGGCGGTTGCAGAATCCGTGGATCGTCGTCACCCAGGCGCTGCCGAGGCCGGGGAGCAGTTCGCCGGCGCGCTCGGACCCCGCCTCTGCCCGGCGCTCGAGCTCGCCGCGGATCCGCTGGCGCAGCTCGGCCGCGGCCTTCTCGGTGAAAGTGAAGGCGAGGACCGCATCGGGGGAGATGCCCTGCTCGCAGACCAAGCGGCAGTAGCGGTCCACCATCACGCCGGTCTTGCCGGTTCCCGCACCCGCCTCGACCAGGACTTCGGCGTTCCTCGCCTCGATCGCGGCGCGCTGCTCCGGTGTCCGCTGCCGCGCGCTCACCGCTCGTCCTCCTCTTCGTCGCCCGCCGGCTCGACCGGCGCCCGGTCGCGGCGGCAGATCGGCGCGAAGTCACAGAACGCCGGGCAGATGCCGTGGTCGCGCAGGCCCTCACGCGGGCCGGGATCGCGGGTGATTTGTCCCGCCCGCATCCGCGCGACGATTGCGCCGGCGCGACGACGGGCGTCGCTGAGCAACTCCTCGAACCGCTCGCCGTCGACCTTGTCGGTCTTGGCGAGGCCGTAGCCGGCGAGATCGGCGGCGGCGTCCTCGAGTACCAGCCCCCGCGGCCGCCGTTCGGAGGTGCCGCGCAGCGGGTGGTAGAGGCCGCCGACGATCTCGCCGCCCCACAGCTCGGCGACCGCGATCAGGTAGAGCTGCAGTTGCAGCTTCGCCTCCTCCTCGAGCTTCTCGCAGGGAGAGACTTTGGTCGAGAGCTTGTAGTCGAGCACGAGGGCGCGCCCGTCGGGCGCCCGGTCGACTCGATCGATCGCACCGTGCAGGCGCCAGCCGTCGATCTCGAGGACGGGCTGCTCGACATCCTCGGCCTCGGAAAATCCCTCCTCCAGCAACCAGGGCTCAAAGCCCGCCGTCTCCCGGCGCGCCTCCTCGGCGAGGAAGCGAGCGAGCAGGGCCTCGACGCGGGCCAGCATCGCCCGCTCGGCCGGATGCTGGCCGAGCCCTCTTGTCGCCGCGATCTCGCCGACCAGCTCCCGGCTGCGGGTGAGCCAGGCGTTCAGGGAGGCAGGGCGGGGCAGCGGGTCACCCCCGGGTCTCTCCTTGTACAGGGAGTAGAGGGCGGCGTGCACGATGCCTCCCTGGACGAGCGGGTCGGGGGCCGGATCGAGCGGTTGGGGGGAGAGCTCGTGTGAGACGAACCAGCGGTAGGAGCAGACGTCAAAGCCCTCCAGCGTGGTGCCGCCGTAGGCATGGACGTCCTCGAGTGCGGCAATTACGGCCGGGTTCGAGAGCGGCCCCGGTGCGTGTGTGGCGGCCTCAGCGCGGTGGGCCGACTGCAGACGGGCTCTGACCCGGTCGGCGGCGTCGCCTTCGGCGCCGGCGATCGCGAGCAAGCGGTTCGGATCGGCGTCGGCACCGCGGGCCGCGATCGCCCGTGCCAGCTCCGTCTCCGACGGCGCCTCGCCGACGCGGTGGACGACCTCAGCCAGGCCGCGACCGCGGACCTCGCCCTCGCTCGGCTCGAGTAGCTGTCTGACGTCGTCGAGAAAGGGGGATGGGGCTTCGGCGCCGCCGTTCTCGTCGCTGTCCCGGTAGGAGAGGAAAAGTCGTCGCTTTGGCAGCGCCAGGCAGGCGTGGAACAGGTAGCGCTCCTCCGCCGCGTTGTCATGGCGCGGCGGCAGGCCCAGCGACTCGCGCTGGCGCTCGGAAAGGAAGGGATCGGTATTCGCCCCGCCACGCGGAAACTCCCCGTCCTGCAGCGAGGCGACGAAGACGTTGTCGAAGCGCGCCGCCCGCACTCGGCGGGGGTCGATGATCCTGACCCGATCCTCGACCGGTCCGCTCCACACCCGCACCCGGATGCCTGCCAAGGCGAGGGAGATGGCACCCGGAACCGGCGCCAGGCCGTCGAGCTCGGCGCGCTCGATCATCGCGGTCGTGATCGCTCCAGCAGTGCGCGCCTCGAGCGCCGAGCCGACCCGGGCCCCCATCGCGGCGGCAAGTGCTCCCACCTCTCTGGCGAGGTCTTGCGGCATTCCGGCGACGGCGCGGACCCGGGCGACGGCCTCCGGCGGCTCGCCATGCTTCTCTTCCCAAAGCCGCAGTGCCGCCGCCGCGCTCTGGACGCGATTGCGGCGCAGCTTGCGCTCGAACCAATCGACCCGCCCCGGAGAGTGTCCGGACGGACCGCGCAGATAGCGCAGCAGGTCCGTCGCCCGACCGCTGCCGAGCAGAGCCTCCAGCAGGGCGATCAAGGAGCCTCCCACCGAGGTGGTGGAAGCGGCGATCTCCGCCTCGAGCGCGGTCGGGACGCCATAGGACTCGAGGATCGAAGCGATCAGTGGCCCGCGCCGCGCCGGATCACGCACGACGATCGCGATCTGCTCCGGCTCGGTGCCGTCGGCAAGCAGGCGCGCAACCTCGACCGCGATCGCCTCGGCCTCTCCCCGCTCGCCGGCTGAGCGCAGGAAGATCAGGCTCTCGTCGAGCGGACGGCGCGCCGCCTCGATTGCACCGAAGCCTCGCTCGAGGTGGAAGAGGAGCGGCGAATCCGTATTGGCCGGGTCGGCCGCGGTCTTTTCGACCGCATCGATCCCGATGCCTTTGAGTGATTCGAGCAGCGGAGCGTTGCGGGTCTCGAGTGCTGAGTGGCCAGCCTCGAAGGGCAGCGCCATGGTCACCTCGACGATCGAGGCGAGCGATCCGATCAGGTCCACTTGGTTGGGGGTCAGGTCGTCGAGGCCGTAGAGGAACACCGGCCGGCGCCAGAACCGCCCCCCGACGCGCAGCAGGTCGATTGCCTCACGTGCGATGCCGTGGGTATCGACCGTGCCGAGCCCGTCGCGCACCCGCGCGTAGCCGGAGAAGAGGGCGGCGATGTCGCCGAGGTAGGCCGAGCCCTCGAGGGTCCCGGCCACTGCTTCGACGTCCGCCGGCTCGAGGCCCGCTCCCTGGAGCTCGTCGAGCAGGCGCTCCAAGGCCAGCGGGAAGCCGGGCTGGAGGGCTGAGCCGCGCAGCGGGCCCATCTGCGTGAGGCGACCGGTCACGGCTGCGGCTACCGCGCCGAGGCGCTGCGCCGGGGTGAGGACGGCGCCCGGCGGCGCCCCACCCGCCGTGGCGACCGTGCGGAACAGGCCGCCGAAGGTCATCACGTCCGCGCCGAGGACCGCGCCGTCCGCGCAGAGCTCTCGCTCGAAGGCGTAGACGTCGTCGAGGGTGGGGACGACGAGGACGGGATCGTGGTCCAGCGCGTCGATCAGGCCACGCCGAATCCGGCCGGCGCGGGCAGAGTTGGGGGGTCCTTGGATCAGTTTCAGCGGCATGCGGGCGAGCTGTCCAGCATAGGTCGGCTCGCGGCGCGTCAAAAACACCGCAAATGCGGAAGAACCCCCTCCGGTTTGCCGTCTTCCGCCCTCTCTAAATTGATCTTCCGATGGCCCTCTGTTTCGTAGACCCAGCTGACGCGATCCGGGCGATCTCCGACTCGATCGGCCGCGAGGCCCGCCGCCAGCTGCTCGGCGAGGCGGTGCGCGCTTGGGTCGACGAGATCCCCGACGACGAGCTCGAGACCCATTACGCCAAGGCGCTTTCCGAGCTCGACGAGCATGACCTTTCAATGCTCGCGGCCTGGCATGGCTCCCTCGAGGTCGGCCACCCGGTTCCCAATCGCGACTTCCTGATGGGCGCCTTCGGCTCCCTCGGCGACAACCGCCGCGAGGCGATGAAGCTCGCCGCCGGCTTCCGCGGCGAGGAGGCAGTCGACGCCGGAGTCACCGAGGAGGACGCCCTCGAGCTGGTTCTCGGCCTCCTCTCCCCACCCCGCCAGATGGAGCTGGCCCTGGAGGCCGTCGAGCTCTATATCTGGGACCGCGCGGGCTCGGACAACTAGCTCCTCGAGCTACGAATCTCACCTTCTCCGGCCGGCCATCGTTGGAAGGTCAGTGGATCGTCGCGAGCTCACTTTCATCTCTGGCGCTGACACCTGCGCCGCTTGGCTCTACCCGGGCGCCGATTCGGGTGCTCCGGGGGTCGTCCTGGCCCACGGCCTATCTGGAACCAGACGGGACCGTCTAGGCGCCTTTGCCGAGCGCTTCTCTGCAGCCGGGTTCGCGG
>JBKPOV010000100.1:0-11296 GCA_046733315.1 Actinomycetota bacterium | reverse complement strand
CGCCGACTGAGCCAAGTGCCCAGGTCCGAGGATTCCGCTCGAGGCGCGAGCTGCAGGAGACAACCGCCCCTGCCTCGATCTCTACGTAGACCCCAGCCAGCCGGTCGTTCGCCTCGCCCCCTTTCACGGTTCCGGTATCGACCGCGAACAGACAGGCGCCGGAACGGGTGGCCTCGAGATCCACCAGCGGAACCGAGAGAAGAAAGGCAGCCTCGATATCGATCCGGGTCAGCGGATCGGTCCTCTCCGCGAGATGCTCGCACTCGCAACGACCTGCCGCTACCAACGGAGCAACCGCCTGGCGAGTCCAATCGGTAACGCCATAGGGCTTCGCCCCCCGGCCCCCGTCGGGCCTCGGCTCGATCTGGCGGGCGGCACGCATCGCGCTGAGCCGCCGCTCGAGCGCCGGATAAGAATGGGCGCCGATCACGCTGCTCAGCTCGGTCAGCGAGAGCGGCCGCGCCGCCAGGGCACGCAGCATCGTCGAGCCCCAGCCGCCAACCAACGCGCGGATTGCCCCCTTTGCCGGCTCGCTGCCCAGGGCAATGGGACCTTGCGGCGCGCGACCGAGCCATGCTTCGACGATCCCGGCCACGCCCAGCACGCCCTTCCCCGTGTCGGTCAGCTCGTTCTCGACCGTGTAAGGCATTCCGCTTCTTACGTGGCGTTCGAGCGCGCCGATGCCGCGCAGGTTGCCCACCTGGCCGCGCAAGGTCGTCTGGGCGGCACCGCCAATTCGTTCACGAAGGTCCGGGAGGCGCAGCGGCCCGTCGATGTGCGCGCGGAGGATCGGAACGCTCAGCGGGCTCGCGATGAGGGAAAGCACGGTTCCACCGGCGCGAACCTGGGCAGGCGGGGGCAGGGTGCTGTCGGCGTCCATCGTAGGGGCTGTATTGGTAATGAAAAGGTTTTGTAAAAAAAATGCCGTCAGCATTCGGCACCATATTGCAAACGGGGCAGCCTCGGCGCCGTCAGGCGTCAGCGTGAATGAAGACAGTTGTCTGCGACCGCCATAGCCTAGCCACGGAGCAGAGGAGCTAGCTGGAGATGCGCTCGCCGAGGGTCTCGAGCATCTCCTCGACGCGAACAAACTTGACGCGGGGCCGGCCGTGTGGCTCACCGCGACCCACCTCGGCCTGGTCGATCGCCCGCCAGTCCTCGAAGCTGACGTAGCGAACGCCGCGCTCGGCGAGCAGATCCTCGACGGCCCTCGGCTCCGGAGCTTCCGGGCTGAGCAGGGTCTGCGACTGGACATCGGCGAGGAGATGCTGGACGGTCTCCAGCGCATCCTTCTTGTTCGTGCCGATTACGCCGGACGGACCGCGCTTGATCCAGCCGGCCGTGTAGTGGCCGACCTTGTGGCCCGAGTCATGGGAGTCGAGTACGCGTCCGCCTTCGTTGAGAATCAGGCCGCGCTTTTCGTCGAAGGGGACTCCCTCGATGGGGATGCCGGTATAGCCGACGGAGCGCAGGACCAGACCACACTCGAGCTCTTCGCGCTCACCCGAGTCCTTCGCCCTCAGGGTGCCGCCTTCCTCGACCAGTTCGTTGCGACCGATGACGATCTTCTCGACCTTGCCGTCGCCCTGGATCTCGAGCGGGGAAACGAGGAAGCGCAGCACGATCCGCTTGCGCTTGCCCTCTGGGGTCCGCTGGGAAAACTCGCGCAGCGTCTCGACGTTCACCCGCGTGGTCTTGTCGGCCTCGTCGGACTCGAGGTAGGCAGCGCTTGCGGGGTCAAGCTCGACCTCGGCTGGGTCGACGATCACGTCGGCGTCCTCCATCTCCCCCAGCTCCTTGATCTCGGGATTGGTGAAGGCTGCCTGCACCGGTCCGCGCCGGCCCAGCACGACGATCTCGCGGATCTCACTGCGATCAAGCAACTCGATCGCGTGATCGGCGGTGTCGGTCTGGCGCAGCTCGTGATCGGTCAGGGCCAGCATGCGGGCGACGTCCATCGCCACGTTGCCGTTGCCGATTACGACCGCGCGCTCGCTGGAGAGGTCAAACTCATCGTCCGCGTAGTCGGGGTGGGCGTTGTACCAACCGACAAAAGCGGTGGCAGCATGGCTGCCGGGCAGGTCTTCGCCGGGGATGCCGAGCTGGCGGTCGGTCTCACAGCCGACCGTAAAGACGATCGCGTGGTAGAGCCGTTCGAGATCCTCGACCTCGATGTCATGACCGACCTTGACGTTGCCGAAGAAGCGGAAGCCGTCGCGGGCCGCGGTTTTCTCATAGACCCGAATCACCGACTTGATCTTCGGATGATCCGGCGCGACGCCACCGCGGACGAGGCCGAACGGCGTCGGCAGCCGGTCGAAGAGATCGACCTGAGCGTGCAGGTCGCCGTCCTTGAGGATGTGCTCAGCAGCGTAGAAGCCGGAGGGGCCGGCGCCGACGATGGCGACGCGCAGAGGATTCTCTTCAGTTCCGATCTGGCTCATGGCGAGCGCGAAAGAATAGGGAACTCGACCTGTCGCGCGCCTACGCGGCGAGCAGCATCCCGTTGCACTCGGGACAGATACCGTGGCTGAGCGCCGGCAGCTCGGCCCGGTTGAACAGCTGCAGGCGCCTCGCCGCCTCCTCGACCTCCACCCACTCCCCGTCGACTTCGAAGCGGTCGCACCAACCACACATCTCGATGACCTCCTCGCTCCTTGGCGCCTCTGGGTCGAGCAGCGGCTGGGGAGCCTCCCGCTCCTCCTGCGAGAGCAGCCGCGCCGAGAAGAGGACAACCCGTCCGCCCGGCCGAGCGACGATCCTGATCTCCATCTCGCGGCGCACTTCCGGGCTGTCGCAGCGGAAGGGCAGCTCGACATCGCCGACCTCGTCGCGGATGCGGCGGACAAGCAAGCGTTGAAGTTTCACCAGCTCGCGACCGGCGACGTAGTCCCAAAGCGAGCGGCCAAGGCTGCTGCCCGCCTCGCCCCAGCCGTTTTCCTCGGCAAAGCGGTAGTAGCCCTCGTCGACCCGGATCAGGTGGTCGTTTTCGTCGATCGCGTAGCTGAGTGCTTCGGTGGTCATGCTCCCGCGGCAACGGCGCTGGGCACGCCGTCGAGTGCGTCCAGGGCCTTGCGCAACGAGAGCGCTACACAGGTGAAGATCGGTGTCTCCAGCTCGGTGTACTCGCTCGACTCGGTCGGGCGCAGCTCCTGCACCAGATCGAGGAACATCCCCGGGTCGTCACCCTCGAAGGCGACCACGAACTCCTGATCGTCGAGGCCGAAGGAGTAGGAAGTGTTGATCGTGATCTCGGGGTAGCGGCGGCCTACCTCGATGTGACTTTTCATGATCTGGCCGCGCTCCTCGGGCGCCAGGCCGTACCAGCGGCGCTGCTTGATCATCGGGTAGAGGAACATGTACTTGCGCTCGGAGACGCAGATCTCCGGCCGTGCCTGCTCGTCGGAGTAGGGGGAGCGCTTGGTCATCGAGAGGAACGAGTAAGGCGTCTCGCTCCACTTCGCCAGGCCGCTTTGGCCGAGCACGACGTGAAAGGTGTGCAGGTCGTCGAGGTTCGGGCTCTGGCTGAGCAGCACCAGGTCGACGTCGCCGCGCGTTCCTATGGTTGAGTAGGCGCGCAGCGAGCGATCGAGGGCGAAGTCCTCGCAGGCGGCGAGGAACTCTTGCTTGTCGGAAGCGCGCTGGGTGGCGTCTAGGCGGCGCCAGGCGGGATCGACCTTGAAGAAGCTGAACTTGGCAAAAGTGCGGTCGGCCATTGGGTTGACGATAGTGGTCGTCTCTCTTTGGGGGGCGGGACTCGGGCAGGGGGTTCCGCTTAACTTTTTCGGTAAGGCGGATGCCGCCGTCCGAGGTTCGGCTGCCGAAAAAGTACAAGACGCTCCACCCCCTGCCCGAGTCCCGATCCGAGGGACACGAGCACTATCGCCGCGCGTGACGATCGCCCTCTTGCCCCAGGGCATTAGCTTGGGGGAGCTTGCGCAGATTCCAGGCATCTCGCCAGGGTTGATGAGCGCTGGGCTGGGGAGCGTGCCGGCGGGGCAGACTTATCTGGATATCTCGCAGGGGAACCGGGTGTTCGATTCGCTTTATGACTCGGAGCTTCCGGCTCATGTTGGTGGGGGTATCTGTGGGCCTGGCTATTCGGAGGCCGTGGTTGAGCGGGCGGAGTCGGCGCCGGCGGAGATTGAGCCTGGGCTGTTGGCGAGGACGCTGGCGGAGCATGGGCGGAGGTGCGAAGTTCGGGTGGTTGGGCTGCAGGGACTGGCGGCGCTGGTTCGCGGGCTCCGAGGCGACGACCTGCTGATTGCGATCGAGCGGGCAGCGCCGGAGGAGAACAGGGCTCTGGCGGTAGGGGTCGCCGGGCGGGGGTTCGATGGGGGCCTCACCTCGGACAGCACGCGTACCGACGGGTACGTGCTTTCGACCGATGTGGGGCCGACGATTCTCGAGAGGCTTGGGATTGCGGCGCCGTCGGAGATGTCGGGGCAGGCGATTCGTTCGACCGGATCGGTCGATGTTGGGGCGATCGAATCGTTGGGGGATCGGATGGCGGTGATCTCGGAGCGGCGGGGGCCCGTGATCGGCATCAGCCTGCTGATCTGGCTGGTTGCGTTCGGCCTAGCGGCGCTAGTCAGCTCCGATCGCGCTGGACGTGTCGCGGTGCGGCTGGCGGGCCTCAGCATCGTCTACCTCCCCTTGTTGCTGCTCGCTGGGGCGGCACTGGAGCCGAGCCAGGAGAGCGAACAGCTCTTGGTCATGTTCGGGGCGCCCCTGCTTGCGGCGCTCACTCTCTTCGTGCTGGGCGGACTGCGGGCGCTGGCGGTGGCGTCGGCGGTTGTGGTCCTCGCCTACGCCGTCGACGTGATCGCCGGCTCTCCCCTGACCTCGCTTTCGCTGCTCGGCCCAAACCCCGGGCTGGGAGTGCGCTTCTACGGGATCGGCAATGAGCTCGAGGCAATGCTCTGCGTCCTTGTCGTCGCCGGCACCGGCGCGGGGCTGGCGGACCGCATGCGGAGGGCCACCGAGCCAGGCCCACTCGAGCGTCGCGCGGCGGCCGTTTTCCTCGCCACGGGGCTGCTTTCGGCGCTGGTCTTCGCCGCCGGACGCTTCGGCGCCGACGTCGGTGCCGCGATCGTCTTTCCGATTGGAGGCGCAGTGGCCGCCGCCGCGATCGGCTCCGGTCGCCGTCGAATGGCAGTGCCCGCGGTTGCGGCGCCCTTCGGGGTCCTGGCGCTGATCGCTCTCGCCGACCTGATCTCGGGTGCCAACGCGCACCTGACCCGCTCGGTGCTCGACGCCGGCGGGCTTGGCGACTTGGCGGACGTTGCTCAGCGCCGCCTGCAGCTCTCGGCCCACAGCTTTGCCCGTCCGGTGGTGCTTGTCTTCCTTCCCCTCGTCGCGGCGCTCGCCGTCGTCGCAACGGTCCAACGGGAGCGACTGCGCAGTTGGCTCTCGCCAGCTCCGGCCCTGCGCGCGGGGCTCCTCGGCGCCATCGCCGCGACCCTGGTCGGCACCCTGGCCAACGATTCCGGTGCCCTCCTGCTCGAGATCGGCACCGCCTACATCCTCGTCTTCGCGGGTTATGCGTGGAGCGAACGGTCCGCGTGAGCCACGCACGGAATCGCCTCTGAGGAATCAACTACCCTGTGAGACTCGTGCGGATTGCACTCGTCTCGCCATATTCCTGGTCCTACCAGGGCGGCGTGAACCGGCACGTGGAGGCGCTTGCCGAGGAGTTCCTCGGCCGCGGCCACCACGTTCGCGTGCTCGCCCCCTTCGACCCCCCCGGGCGTGTTAGCCGGGTGCTGCACCGTGCCGCGCCCGAGGGACGAGAGGTACCTGACTATTTGATCCCGCTGGGACGCACTGCGGGCTTCCCCTCCAACGGCGCGATCTCGAACCTCGCGCCGTTCCCCGCTGGGGGTGTGCTCGCGCCACGGCGCGAGCTGAGCCGAGGCGACTTCGACGTCGTCCACATCCACGAGCCGCTGGTCCCCCTGGTCGGCTGGAACGCCGCGCTCGGCACTGATGCGCCCGCGGTGGGCACCTTCCACGCCTACTCAACCAAGGCCGTGCCCAATCACATCGCCTCGGCGCTGGGCGCTCGGCGCATGTTCAACCGCCTCTCCGCCAGGATCGCCGTCTCCGAGGCAGCGGCCTGGACCGGTCGCCGCTGGTTCGGCGGCCGCTACGAGGTGATTCCCAACGGCGTCGACGTCACCGCCGCGCCGGCCGAGCCCAAGCCCCCCAGTGACGAGTTGCGGGTGCTCTTCGTCGGCCGCCCGGAGGAGCGCAAGGGACTGCCGATCCTGCTTGCTGCCTTCGGTGCGCTGGTCGAGCACGTGCCCAGCCGCCTGACCGTGATCGGCGCCGAGCGCGAGGACGTGCTCCGCTACCTGGCCGATCCGGAGACGATGCGCTGGATCGACGTCCGCGGCCGCGTCTCCGGCGAGGCGCTGCACCTAGCCCTGCACGAGGCCGACGTGCTCTGCGCACCCTCGCTCTCGGGAGAGAGCTTCGGCATGGTCCTGACCGAGGCCTTCGCCGCCGGCACGCCGGCGATCGCATCCGCCATCGCCGGCTACAGCGACGTCGTCAGCGACGGCGTCGACGGTGTGCTCGTCCCGCCCGGCGACCCGCAGCGGCTTGCCGAGGAGCTGCAACGCGCCCATCACGAGCCGGCCCGCCTCGCGGCGATGGGAGAAGCCGCTCGCCAGAGCGCCGAGCGCTACGCCTGGCCGCGCGTCGCCGATCGGGTGACTGCGGTGTACGAGCGGGCGATCGAGGCCCCGGAGCCGAGTGGCGCCCTGCAGCGCGCCGCCCACTGGGCGGGGATCCGCCCGGCCGACGGTCTGCCGCTCGAGCCACCGCGGCGCCTCCCCTCGCTCGACCCCGCCCCCGCCGAGCCAGGCAAGCGCAAACGCAGGATCGCGCGCCGGGTCGGCCTCGCGGCGGCCGGCGTTCTCGGCATTGGCCTAACGGCCCTGGCGGCGCAGAAGATCGGCATCGACAACGTGGTGGAAAGCATCGTTCGCTCTGATCTCAGCTGGGTGCTGGTCGCCTGTGCGCTGATGGGGCTGTCGCTCTTCTTCCGCGCTGCCTCCTGGTACTGGATCGTGCGCGCGGCGCTGCCGCTGCGGCCGGTCCGTCGCCGCGATGTCACCTCGGCGACGATGATCGGGGTGTTGATGTCGGCAACCCTGCCGGCCCGCCTCGGGGAGCCGGCGCGGGCGATGTCGCTGGCCCGAAGAATCGGCCGCATCCGCGAGACCTTTCCGGTGCTGCTCGGCACGCTGGTCTCGCAGACCGTGCTCAACATCGTCGCCCTCGCCCTACTCGGCGTGATCATCGTCTCGAGCACCGACCTCTTCCACTCCAGCACCCAGAAGCTATTCGCCTTCAGCTTCGTACCGCTGCTGCTGCTGCTCGTCGTCCTGCTCGGGCCACCGCTGATGCGGCGTAACGGCAACGGCCGCCTCGCCAGGCTGGGCGCCGCCCTGTACTCAGCACTCCTGCAGGTGCGGGCGGGGCTTCGCGTCTTCCGTAATCCGCGCCGGGGCATCGCGGCCTCGGCAGCGCAGCTGGGCGCCTGGGCGATCCAACTCGCCGCCTGCTGGGCGCTGCTCGCGGCCCTCGGGCTCAGCGATCAGGCGGGGATCGGCGCCGCCGCCGCGGTGCTCTTCGCCGTGAACGTGACCGCCGTCGTGCCGGCGACGCCTTCGAATATCGGCGTCTTCCAACTCGCCGTGATCAGCGTTCTGCACACGGGCTTCGGCGTCAGCACCGCGGACGGCCTCGCCTACGGAGTGATCCTACAGGCGGTTGAGATCGCCACTGCCGTAGCGCTGGGCCTGCCGGCGCTGGTCCGCGAAGGCTTGACCTGGAGCGACCTGCGCGTACAGGCGCTTTCGACCACACCGGTCCGCCTCAAGCCGCAGCCTGTGCCGCGTGAGGACGCGGCGCGCCAGGGCATCCGCGCCTAGCCGCTACTGAGCACTGCTTTCGAGACGCTGCCTACGCCAAGCAGGCCCGGCCCGACGTGGGCGCCGATCACGGGGCCGACCTCGGAGATGAAGGCGGGCTCGCAGCCGAAGATCTCCCGGCAGTCTTCGGCGAGCACCCCCGCCGTCTCGGGGTCCTGAATGTGCTGGATCACCCAGGCGTCGAGACCTGACTCGTGGCGCTGGCGCGCGTAGCCCCGCAGGCGCTCGATCGAGCGAGCGCGGGTGCGAACCCGCTCGACCGGGGTGATCTCCTCCTCGAGCGTGAGGATCGGCTTGATCTTCAGCGCTGAGCCGATCCAAGCGCGGGCGCCGCCGATCCGACCACCGCGCCGCAGGTACTCGAGGGTGTCGATCGCAAACCACATCTTCAACTCCTGACGCGCCTGCTCGGCGCGGGCAAGCGCCGTCGCTGCATCGGCCCCCGCCGCCGCTGCCGCGGATGCCGCCAGAACTGGCAAGCCCATGCCGCCGCAGGCGGAACGCGAATCGAAGAGATGAATCCGCTCGCCGCCCTTGCCCTCCTCAACCAACCGCTGGCGCGCCTGGTTCGCCGCCTCGAAAGTCCCCGAGATGCCGGAAGAGATGTGGATAGAGGCGATTTCGCGCCCTTCCTCCAGCAGCGGCTCATAGACAGCGACGAAATCGCCGATCGAGGGCTGAGAGGTCGTCGCACCACTCTCGGACGCACGCAAACCCTCATAGAAGGCGGCGTAGTCGCTGATCTCCGACTCGGGCTCCTGCTGGCCGTCGACCGCCACGTAGAGGCTGATCGTCTTGATCCCGCGCGATGCAATCAGCTCGCTCGGCAAGTAGGCCGTCGTGTCGCAGACGACCGCAGTTTCAGCAGGAGAGGTCAAGCGAAACGATTCTCGCAGACGGCAGTGGGTCAGTTTGATCTGACCATAGATTCGCGCCTCGGAGTGCTCTAGCTTCGCCTCATCCAGAAGGATCAAACGGCGGGGGCGCTGCGGTAACAGCCCCCCCCCCGCCTGGCACGAGGAGGCGAAGCTCCCCCAGGCCAATCGTATGCCGTGCAAGTCGCGCGCCGACAAGCCGTTCAGCGGACAGGGATGGCTCCGGTCGCAAGGTCGAGAACCTCTCGCACGCCGTCTCCTTGCACTTCATGCACTACAACTTTGCTCGGCCCCATCAGTCGCTCAAGGAGCATTAATCCCCGGACTCCGGCGATGGCGACCGGAGTGACCGATCACGTCTGGAGCCTCGAAGAGATCGCGGTGCTTTTGGACTAGCTATCAGGCATCTGCGTGGACGGCTTGCATGACAATCTGCCCGCTGGCATATGTGAAATAGATCATCAGCAAAGGAGAGAAATTTTCTGGGTCTGCAGGTAGTAGGTCACCCCACCCACGTGGAAAGCATCCGCTTCCACGTCACAGATGACCATAAAAGCGTCAAGACGCTCAAAGAAGCGCTCTTTTGCAACACGGGGGTGATTCGTCTCGATCTCGGCACAGCAGCTCTTATAGAGCGGGCTGTGAGCGACCTTGTTAGGCCGATGCGTCGCTCCGTTCCCAGCGCCATTCCCCGTTGGCCAACTGCCACCCCCGCTCACGAGCCACCTCCTTCGCACGCCTCGTCTCATATGCGCTTGGACGGGCTTGCGGAAGGATCGCCGTCTCGTATGGGATCTCCGCGCCATTCTTTTCGGCCAACAGCCACCCAGGATGACGGTGGGAGAAATCAGAGATTTGCCTTGCACTCGCGGCGGCGATGCGATCAATCCAGTCATTGACGACCAAGAGCTGCCATTCCTCAAATGTCCCACTCAGATCAGGCGGGCCTTTGATCGGAATGATTCGCTTCTCGTCGTACTCCCCCTCTACGTTGTGGGCGAGCACAGCGAGTCCTCTCTCGGCGAGCGACTCCTCTGCCTCGTCAAGAACCTTCGGGAATGGCCCGAAGGGCATCCTGATGTAGGTCGCGCCAGTCAAGGGCTTTCCTTGATCCTCATAGATGGAGAAGTCCGAATAGAACAGGACCTTCGCCATCTTGGTACGACCAAATCGCACATCGTCACGGCGACGGTGCGCTATGTAGAGGATCAAGTCCTCAAAGCGTTGTCGGTCAAATGCAGCCAAAATGCCTTTGGTCGGGATGGAATCCACGCATTTTGCAGAGGATCCCTCGGCATTGATTCTACGGGTCTGCTACGGACGCCTAGGCCAGCGCGCTACCTTCAGCGATGGACGCATGGGTTTCGTCAATTGCCAGGCCCTGAGCGTCGCTACAGCGTCACGTTGAGGCTCGCGATGGGCGAAAAGACCAGCGGGAGGACGCCGGAAGCCGCCCAAGTCTTTCCCCAATCCAAAACTGACCCACCGCCTCGCTCGCTACACTTTGTGAAGTGACTGACGCCGCCACCGATACGCCGCAAGCAGCAATTGCGCTCACCGAGAAGGCCGCTGGCAAGATTGCGGAGCTGCTTGGTGGCCAGGAGGACTCGCAGGATCAGGCCCTACGGGTCGCCGTGCGAGGGGGTGGCTGCTCGGGCTTCCAGTACGCGCTCGCCTTCGATCGTCCCAAGGAGGACGACAACGTCTTCGAGGTCGACGGCGTCGCGGTGATCGTCGACAAGGTCAGCATGCAGTTCGTCTTCGGCTCCGAGGTCGACTACGTGGAAGGCCTGCAGGGCGCCGGCTTCCAGGTCAATAACCCGAACGTCGTCGCCGCTTGCGGTTGTGGCTCGTCCTTCCAGGTCAAGGACGACGCCGAAGCAGCCGCCGTCTGAGCGGCTGCTATTCGATTTGGAGTGGAGGCGCCTGGGGAGCCGTAGTTGCAGGCTCGGGCGCGGCCTGCGGCTGCTCAGCGCCGAGTGCCTCGGCCAGCTCGCCGGAGTCGAACATCTCTTCGACGATATCGGCGCCACCGAGCAGCTCACCGTTGACGTAGAGCTGGGGGAAGGTCTGCCAGTCGGAGATCTCGGTCGTGACTTCGCGCAGCGGCTGTAGCGCCGGCAGCACGTCGATCGCGCCGTACTCGACATCGAGCGAATCGAGCACCTGTACGACCCGCATCGAAAAGCCACAGCGCGGCATTTCCGGCGTGCCCTTCATGAAGAGCAGCACCGGGTTTGCGGCGATCAGCTCCTCGACCTTCTGCTTCAGCTCGGCGTCGGCCATGGCCACAGACGAGCTACCCGGGGAGCTCGGTCCTCACCGAGAGCGCGTGGATGGTCCCATCGTCGAAGCGCTCCTTGACCGCGGCCTTGACCAGGCGGTGCTGATCGAGCCGCGAAAGGCCCTCGAACTGGGCGGCCGAGACCGTCGCCCGCAGGTGGTCGCCGGTGCCGGTCTCATCGATGACCTCAACCG
>JBKPOV010000099.1:0-14913 GCA_046733315.1 Actinomycetota bacterium | reverse complement strand
CACCGGTACCTTGTTCGAGGTCCCTGTAGGCGTACTTCTTGGGCGAGATGCCTTTGGGCACGGTCACCTTAGGCTTCGTCTTTTCACCGCCTGAGCTCGATTCGCTCCCGGCCGTCGATTCGGTGCTGGTCGTCGATTCGGTCGTCGCCGCCGATTCCGATGAATCCGTCGAGGAGTCATCGCTGTCGCCGCAGCCGGCCCCGACGAGGGCGACACAGGCAATCAAGATCAAAGTCAAGCGCCTCACGGCGGCAGATCCTACGCGACGCCCCTGGAATTCGGCAGCCGCCCCGCTTCGTTGGCGTCGAGTTTGAGCACAACGCCCTGCTCGTGGATCTCGCCGACCTCGGGCGCATCGACGAATCGCCGCCCCCCGGGGCCCGCTTTCGTATCGATGACGATCCCGTCGAAGATGTCGGTGCCAGCGTCGCGCTGGACCCGCACGACCTTGCCGAGCCGCTCACCATCGCTGGAGAAGACCGGGACGCCGCGGCCGAGCAACAGGTAAGAGGTGGGTGGGCCCAGATCGTCCATTCCGCGACCCTAGCGAACCGCTTTTCCATCGCCGCTCTAAACTGCCGCGCAGGGCGATGGGACTGAACCTGGCATCACTTCTGGTCGAGAGCGCCGAGCGAGCGCCGCAGATGCCGGCTATCCGCCTCGGCGATACCGAGTTGAGCTACGGCGAGCTCGATGAGCGCAGTGCCCGCCTGGCGACCCTGCTGAAGGAGAAGGGCATCGAGCCCGGCGACCGCGTCGGCGTGATGCTGCCCAACGTCCCCGATTTCCCGGTCGCCTACTACGGGGTCTTGCGCGCCGGCGCCATCGTCGTGCCGATGAACGTGCTGCTGAAGCGGCGCGAGATCGCCTTCTACCTGGAGGACTCGGGCGCGAAGCTGCTGCTCGCCTGGCACGGCTTCGCCGCGGAGGCGCGTGAAGGCGCCGCCGACGCCGGCGTAGAGCTGATCGAGGTCGAGCCGGCGAGCTTCGCGGCGACCCTGGCCGAGCACGCCCCGGTCGAGGGCCTGCACGAGACGGCCGAGGACGACACCGCCGTCATCCTCTACACCTCGGGCACGACCGGCAAGCCCAAGGGCGCCGAGCTGACCCACCACAACCTCTTCCACAACGCCGACGTCTCCAGCCGCAAAACCTGTGAGATCGCCGAGGGCGACGTCGTGCTCGGCGCCCTGCCGCTCTTCCACTCTTTCGGACAGACGGTGGGGATGAACGCCTCGCTGAAGGTCGGCGCCTGCCTCACGCTGGTACCGAAATTCGACCCCGGTGAGGCGCTGGCGACGATGCAGCGCGACAAGGTCACCCACTTCTACGGCGTGCCGACGATGTTCGGTGCTCTGCTCCACCATCCCGAGCGCGAGAGCTACGACACCACCTCGCTGCGCACCTGCATCACCGGCGGCGCCTCGATGCCGGTCGAGGTCCTGCGCGGCTTCGAGGAGGCGATGGGCGCGATCGTGCTCGAGGGCTACGGCCTCTCGGAGACCTCGCCGGTCGCCTCCTCCAACCATCCCGGCCAAGAGCGCAAGCCCGGCTCGATCGGCACCCCGATCGAAGGGGTCGAGATGCGCGTCGTCGACGAGCAGGACAACGAGGTTGCCCAAGGCGAGGTCGGCGAGATCGTGATCCGCGGCCACAACATCATGAAGGGCTACTGGCAGCGCCCCGACGCGACCGAGGAGGCGATGCGCGGCGGCTGGTTCCACAGCGGCGACATGGCTCGCACCGACGAGGACGGCTGCCTCTACATCGTCGACCGCAAGAAGGACATGATCATCCGCGGCGGCTACAACGTCTATCCGCGCGAGGTCGAGGAGGTGCTCTTCGAGCACCCGAAGATCCGCGAAGCCGCCGTCGTCGGTGTGCCCCACGACGAATGGGGCGAGGAGATCGGCGCCGCGGTCGTCCTGCACGAGGGCGAGGAGCTAGCTCCCGAGGAAGTCAGCGCCTACGTCAAGGAGCGCATCGCCGCCTACAAGTACCCGCGCCTGGTCTGGTTCCTCGACGACCTCCCCAAGGGCCCCACCGGCAAGATCCTCAAGCGGGAGATCGAGACGCCGGCGGCCACCGGTCGATAGAGCGACAGGGGCCCCGGAACGACAGGAGAACCGCTGCCGCTATTTGCCCTGGCCGCCGAAGTAGAAACCGAGCGCGGTGCCGACGAGAACGACGATCGGGGAGAGAATCGAGGCTGCCAGGTCTTTGGTCTCGCCGAGAGAGCTCCAGCCAAAGAAGTTAGCGAACAGCAGAGCAACGACGACCAGCGCGAGAAGGGCTAGGAGGGCGTAGGCAAGAAGGCGACGGGCTTTCTCACGGTCTTCCGCGGGGTCGTAGGGCGGAAAGGCCTGTAGATTGGCTTTCGACGACAGCTCATCGAGATTGATCGCCCCCTGGCCCGGTTTGAGCTCGAGTTTTCCTGCTTTGCCCCCCGCCATTGGGTGGGATCCTCTCAATTCTCAAGAGTCCTTGCCCCTATGGGATCAAGATCTCGCGCTGGATCTCTCCGTCCTTGGAGAGGCCCAGCGAGTAGCCCTCGTCTTTCTGGTCCTCGATCAGCTTCATCAGGGTCAGCCCCCGACGGATTACGGCCGCCTTCGACGCGTCCTGCTTGTCAGCCAGCTCGTCAAGCACGGAAGCGAGGTTGCTGTTCATCTCAACTGTCACCTTGGTCATCTTTTCCTCCTTCAATCAGTAAAGGGTAATATAGCAAAACACCGGCGAAATAACAGCTTTTTGCCGTAGTTTATGTATTCTCCTGGCTGAGCAGCCAGTTTGGCGGTAACCTCCGCAGCAGCCGCCCCGCCGCACCAGCAAAAGGAGAGAGATGAGCGTCGCATCACAGAGCCTGATGGACAACGTCACCTACGAGGACCTCTACAAGCGCTGGGAGCAGGGCAACTGGAGCGCTTACGACATCGACCTCTCCGGCGACAAAGCCGGCTGGGACGGCCTCAGCGACATCCAGCGGCGCTCGGCGATGTGGATCTACTCGATGTTCTTCTACGGCGAGGACCGCGTCGCCGACACCCTCGCCCCCTACATAACCGCCGCCCCGACCGAGGAGCAGTCCTACTTCCTCGCCACCCAGCAGGTCGACGAGGTGCGCCACTCGGTCTTCTTCCATCGCTTCTTCAAAGAGGTGATCGGCGTCGGCGGCGACTCGATCCAGCAGACGCTCTCCTCGACCCTGCCGCAGCTCAACTGGGGCTACCGTGGAATCTTCGACCGGCTCGACGTGATGGCCGAGGAACTGCGCAAGGACCGCTCGCTGCCCAAGTACGCACAGGCGATCACCCTCTATCACCTGATCGTCGAGGGCTCGCTCGCCCAGCCCGGCCAGCACTTCATCGAGGACTTCTTCTCCTCCGAAGACACGATGCCCGGCTTCAGCGCCGGCATGGCCAATGTCTCCCGCGACGAGCAGCGCCACATCGGCTTCGGCGTCAAGGTGCTCGCCGAGCTGCTTGCCGACGAGCATCCCGCTCACGAGGAATGCAAAGCCGCGGTGGTCGAGCTGCTGCGCGAAGTCCTGCCCTACGGCCCGGCGGTCTTCTACCCGCCCAACATGGACCGCGAATACACCGAGTGCTACGGCTTCTCGCTCGAGGACATCTTCGCCTTCGGCCTCAAACTGATCCGCCAGCGCTGGCGCACGATCGGCTACCCGACCGAGGAGATGCCGCCCGGCGTCTTCCCCTTCGACCCCGAAGCCTCTGCCGAGGAGGTTGCCGAAAACCAGGTGAAGCTGATGGAAGCGGGAATACTCGGCCCGCCCGAGACGACTCCACAGGCCGACCCCGAGATGCAGCGCCTCTACTTCGACGTGGTCAAGCGCGCCGCCGATCCGTCACCCGCCAACGGCTCCAAGCTCGTCTACCAGTGGCGCTTCACCGACGCCGACCCCTGGCACCTCATCCTCGACAACGGCTCGACCCGGGCGGAACCCGGCGAAGCCCCCAACCCGACGCTGACGCTGGAGGCGAACTGGGCGGACTTCGTCTCAATGAGCAAGCCGGACGCCAACCCGGTGAAGATGGTGCTGACGCGCCGCATCCGACCGAGGGGGCCGATTCGGGAGATTGCGCGGATGCGCAAGGTGTTCAACTAGCAAGGCGCGCTCTCCAGGCCCACACCGCAACCTTTCCGTTGCGGGCATGTTGAGACCGATCAAACGATCACGGGAGGGGTGCCCGGTGGGAATCGTTCGTTCTGTAGTTGCTTGGCTGCTGCTCGTTTTGGGGTTCGCAGCGGTGCCGGCATCTGACGCCTTGGGCGCGCCAGTACTGCAAGGTCCTGACCCGATAGTCGCGAAATGGCCTCACTGGCCTTACCCGACAACTTGCGGTGGCCCCGCGTTCGATCCCATCGGTGCCTTCAGCGGCCCAACCGAAGCAGAGACAGGCCCCGGCCCCGCGGAAGAAGAGCTGCGAAAAACGATCGGGGAATGGCAGACCGGCTTCCCGACCTTGCCCAAGCACCACTGGAGGCTGCTGAGCCAGGAACCCAGTGTGGTCGTCTACGGTCACGGTCGCCTGCCGGGCGTCGAAGAATTGACCCTCGAAGAGTCCAATGGCCTGTGGGACTTCGCGGGCTACAGCAGCCGATGCGAACCGGCCTCGATAATCGACGGCAGGCAAGCGATCACCTGGACACTTTCATCGAGACAGTCACCACTCCGCCCTGGTACGCGGCAACTATGGATCGACCTTGGTCCAGGCGAATGCGCAAGCGGAATGAGCCAGAACGCGCGGGCCATGAAGCCGGTGTTCTTCGAATTGGGCAAGCGGCTGCTGATGGTGATGCGACTAAAGCCGCTCCCCCCGGGCAACTACACGTGCGAGGGAATCTTCGAGCCGCCACTGCGGGTGACGTTGCCGAAACGCCTCGGCACCTTCACGCTTTTCGACGGTGGCGTCTATCCCCCGTCTCGCGCTGTTCTACCTAGGCACAGATAGGAGGCCTGTGCTCCGCCCAGGGGCGCTCGGCCTCTAGCTGGGCGGCTAGGGAGAGGAGGGTTGACTCGTCGCCGGGCCGGCCGATGATCTGGACCGCCAGGGGCATGCCGTCGGCAGCGAAACCCATTGGCACTGACATGGCCGGGTTGCCGAGGTGGTTCCAGGGCACGCAGTAGGGATAGAAGCGGCTCATGCTGAGCACTGTGCGGATCGCTCCTTGGCCCTCCCAGCGGCGGACCGGCAGGGCCGTGCCGCCCATGACCGGGGTGACCAGCACGTCGAAGGAGTCGAAAATCGCGTTGACGCGGGCCACGTCCGCGGCGCGACCGCTGGTCAGGGCGCGCTCGTAGAGGGTCGAGGGGAGAACGCTCCCGAGCCGGCCGAATCCCCGGGTTCGCCGTTCGAGCCGCTCGGGATGCGGCACTTCGCGCACCGTCTCCGCGACCCCGCCAAGGAAACGCGCGGTGATGTTGTTGCCGATCATCCCCCAGTCCGGGTCGCTGGCAGTGACCTCGTGGCCGAGCGAGCCCAGCAACTCCGCGGCGTCGGAAACCGCGTCCTTGACGACCTGGTCAACGGTCGGCGGTGCTGCTGCGCGCGGCGCCAGCGTTGAGTAAGCCACGCGGAGCTTTCCGGGCGCCTGTCTGGCCGCCTCGACAAAGGGACGCTCGGGCAGCGGCGGTGCCTCAGGCTCCTGAGAGCCGCCCGCGATCACGTCGAGCCACAGCGCCGTGTCGAGGACGTTGCGGCTGAGGCAACCGAGAACGGCGAGTCCGCGCCAACCTTCAAGCTCAGGCGCAAGCGAGACACGCCCGCGCGACGGCTTAAGGCCGAAGAGGCCGCAGGACGCGGCCGGAATGCGGATCGAACCGGCGCCGTCGCCGGCCGATGCGATCGGGACGAGGCCGGCCGCCACGGCGGCGGCGGAGCCGCCGCTGGAGCCGCCCGGAGTCCGCTGCGGATTCCAGGGATTGCGGGTGACGCCGTAGGTCGCCGACTCGCTGAAGCCACAGATTGCCATCTCGGGAAGCAGCGTCAGACCGATCACGATCGCGCCGGCTTCGCGCAGCCGCCGCACCATCTCGGAGTCCTCCCGCGCCGGCTCGGTGAAGCCGTCGGTGCCGTGCGTGTTGACCTCGCCAACGACGTCGACTTCGTCCTTGATCGCGATCGGCACCCCGAGCAACGGCCGCTCGTCGCCTCCCCTCAGCCGCGCTTCAGCCTGCTCGGCTTCGAGCAGCGCCTTCTCACCGAGCACCTTGCGAAAGGAGTTCAGCTGCGGGTCGATCCGCGCAATCCGGTCAAGGCAAAGCTGCACCAGCTCCCTCGGCGAGACCTCCCCCGCCCGCACCATCTCCGCCTGCTTCGCCGCCCCCGCGAAGGCGAGATCGTCATTCATGCCAGCAGCGTATTACCGTGCGGTCGCACTTGTCGCCGCATAGCGGAAGTAAATGCGACCGCAGGCGCGCGAGCTGATGCGAAACGACTTGCGGTCGCAGCTACCGTCGCGTAGCGGCGGGAAATGCGACCGCTAGGGCGAGGATGGTTCGGGCTCTGGGGTGGTGCCCTCGAAGCTAAGGTCGGGCAAAGCCCGGTCGAGCCAGGAGGGCATCCACCAGTTCCAGTCGCCGAACAGCTTCATCGCCGCCGGCACGAGGATCAGGCGGACCAGGGTCGCGTCGAGGGCGATCGCGACCGCGCAGCCCAGGCCCAGCTCCTTGATCGAGGGGACGCCGGTAAGGACGAAGACGGCGAAGACCGAGGTCATGATCAGGGCCGCCGAGGAGATCGTGCGGGCGCTGGTCGAGAGCCCTTCGGCGACGGCGCGTTCGTTGTCGCCGTGCTCGAGGTAGTGCTCGCGGATGCGCGACATCAGGAAGACCTCGTAGTCCATCGAGAGGCCGAAGACGATGGCGAAGATCAGCGGCACGTTGATCGTGTCCAGCGCGCCCTGGCTTTCGAAACCGAGCAGGTTGTCGAACCATCCCCACTGGAAGATCGCGACGAGCACGCCGAAGGCGGCGCCGATCGAGAGCAGGTTCATCAGGACGGCCTTGAGCGGCAGCAGCAGCGAGCGCAGCATCACCATCAGCACCAGGAAGCTGAGCGCGAGGACGAAGAGGACGATCTTCCACATTGAGCCGCTGACCTGCAGGCGCGCGTCCTGGCTGCGAGCGGTTTCGCCGCCGACGTCGACGCTGGCGACGTCGGCAAGTGCGGTGGTCGGGACGATGCTGTCGCGCAGCCGCGCGACCAGGGCGATGGTCGCGTCGGACTCGCTCGGTGCACTGGGCGTGGCCTGGATCAGGACGCTGTGGCCGGAGAAGGCGGGCGGGGGGACAGAGCCGACGCCGGGCGTCGACTCGATCGTGCGGGTGAAATCGAGTACGGCGATGCGCTGGGCACGGGAGGGGCCCTCAGCGCCGAAGGAGGCAACGATCTGAACCGGATCGGTGCCGCCGCCGAGTTGCTTCGAGGCGAGTTCGTTGCCGATCCGCACGTCGCTGCCCACCGGGAACTGCTTGATCGCCTGGGTCCCAGTCTCGATCGAGAGCAGTGGGATCGCCAGCGTGAGCAGGACCGCGGAGACGCCGATCACGGCGAGCCAGGGGCGAGCCATCACCCGCGTCGTCCACCGCACCCAGAAGGCCTCGCGGTCGGGACGCTCGCCACCGCGGCGGAACAGACCCAGCACCTTGGCGACGAAACCACCGGGCAGGACCCGATCGCCGAGCATCGCGATCAGCGCCGGCAACAATGTGACCGCGGTGAGGATCGAGACGGCGACCACCGTCATCGCCCCCAGCGCCATCGAGCGCAGCGCCTGGTTGTCGACCATCCAGAGGCCGGCGAGGGAGACGATCACGGCGAGGCCGGAGAAGGCGACAGCGAGGCCCGAGGTGGAAAGCGCCTCCGCCCGGGCGGCGTTCTTGTCGCGGCCGCCGGCGCGCTCCTCGCGGTAGCGAGCGAGGATGAAGAGTGAGTAGTCGATCGCCACGCCGATGCCGATCATCGAGGCCATGTTGGTGACGAAGACTGAGGTTTCGATCTGCAGGGAGAGGAAGTAGATCAGCGCCCCGGTGACGATCACGCTGACGAAACCGAGCACCAGCGGCAGCGCCGCGGCGGCGAGCGAGCCGAAGACGATGAGCAGGATGATCGCGACGATCGGGAAGCCGCCGGCCTCCGCTTTCGCCAGATCTTCCTTGGAGAGCTCCTGCATGCCGGCCCAGATCGTCGGCTGCCCGGCGAGGTAGGTCGTGACACCGTCGACGGGTGTGCCGGGATCGAGCGCTTCGCGCAGGTCGGTCGCCGAGTCGATCTGCAGGTCAGAGGACTTTTCACTGTGCAGGGGCAGCATCGCCGTCTCGGTCCGCTGCAGGGCAAGCTCGGCGCGGCGGGCGGTGGCCGGTGGCAGGGTCACTTCATCGAGGTCGGTGACGGCATTGCGCACCCGCTCGACCGCGGCGACGCGCGCCGCACTGCCCGCGCTGTCCTCGGCCTGCAGCAGCACGGCGATCTGCCCGGCCTTCTCGCCGAAGTCGCTCTCGAGCGAGTCGCTCACCGCCTTCGACTCGCTACCCGGAACGTCAAAGCCGCCCCCGGTCAGGTGGTCGGTCTGGTGCGAGGCGATCGGCAGGGCCAGGGCGACGACCACCAACCAAGCGCCAAGGACCCAGCGGCGGCGGCGCCCCAGGAAACCGGCAAGTCTGACCATGAAGTCGCGCATTGGCTGGACAGCCAGCCTTTCGAACAGACGGCTAGCTGTCTGTGAGTGCGGTCACTCCAAACGGTTCCGCTGTGCGTTTGCCGCTCGATCCCGGAGAAAGGAACAGCGGAGCGGCAGCTACTCGGAGATCAGCAGGTAGCGGCCCGAAGCGGCGGCAACGGCGAGGCCGCCGCTGATGTCGCGCTCCGTGTCGGAGAGCGCTTGCAGGGCGAAGCCGTCGGCGGTCGCGAAGAGGAAGGAGACGATCTCCTCGGCGTCGTGGCGGAGCTTGAGCACGCCCTCCCTCTCCTTGGCCCGCAGCACCTCGGCGACATGGGAGCGCGTGCGCTCGAAGAGCTGGCCGATCTCGTGCTGGATTTCCGGGTTGCGGCGGCCGGCGCTGAAGAGCTCGTAGAGGAGAAGGAAAAACGCCGGTTCGTTCTCGATCAGGTCGGTGAGGCTGGCAAGCAGGACGTCGATCACGTCATCGACCGTCTTCGCCTTCTCCAGCGGTTCGTCGAGCCGGGCGACGCGGATCTCGGCGTCGCGCCGCACGACCTCAACCAGCAGCCGCTCCTTTGTCCCGAAGTAATAGTGGAGGAGACCGCGGCTTACGCCTGCCTCGCGGGCTACGTGCTCGAAGGTCGAACCCGCGGCCCCGCGCTTGGCGACGCTGACCCGCATCGCATCGATGATGCGCTGGGCCTTCTCGCCACTGAGCTCACGCTCCTTGGTCGCCGCCTCCATGAAACTCAGTCTACGTCGCCGTGACAGATGTTTACGTAGCCAGTGACCCGGCGCCGCGCCAGGCGCGTCATCCGCGGGCGCGGCACTCGGGGGCGTTCATCTATCCGCCGTTAATGGATGTCGTGCTGGTGTACTCGAACTCCTCCTCGGCGCCGAAGAGGGCGTCGAGCACGGTTTTGCGGGCGTCCTCGCTGAGGATCAGGGCAACCCCGGCGCCGACCAGGGCGAGCAGGATCATGCGGCCAAGGCGGCTCTTCTTGCGCTTCTTCGGTCCCCGCAGCGCCTCGGAGGCGTCGCGAAGGTTCTCCGCCGCGGACTTGAGGTCACGCTGCACCTTCTTGTCGCTGGTGACGGCCTTGACTGTGTTGCCGTTGCTGGTTGCTCGGCCGTAGGCGCCCCGCGCTGCCTCGAAAGCCTTTTTCAGGCTGTCGCGCAGCTCTTCATCCTCGATCAGTCGTTGCACATAGGGGTTCTCACGTGCCGTCGAATAAATGTCGGCGGCCTGGGTCGCCTTGGTCTTGCTCATGCCTTCTCCTCGCTGTTACCTGGGGGTTCAAATCAGGATAACTCGAACGGTCCAGTGGCGGTGTGGCCAAGCAGATCAAGGACACAGGGAGCGCCGCGTGCTCTGCACGCAAGCGACCGAGGACGCCGAGCTGCGACGTGCCAGACCGTCACTGCGGTCCTATTCCGTCCAGGAGTACCCCGTTGGTACGGAAGCCAAGCCCGGCATCGCGAATCGTGCGCAACCGCAGGCGCCTCAGCTCAGGACCGAGGGTGGCGAAACGCCGCACGTACAGCCTCCCTACTCGCTCATAGCCAACTTCGCGGAAGCCCGGGCCAAAGATGCGTACGGGCGGTGGCGGAGCGGGACCGTCGGAGATGAAGTCGATTTCGCCGACCCACCAGTCGAAGCCGTCGGACGGCTGTACCTGGATCGATCCGGTCGAGAGGTAGTAGCGCAGCGATGCCTCGCCCAGGGTCCAAGTCACCATCGCGCGCGGCACGGTCGGTTCGCCGATTGCCTCGGCGACCGACTCCCAGTTGGGACGCTGCAGGGCCGGCGAGAGGCTCGCCCAGACGGAGAAGCCGAGCGAGTAGGCAACCAGGATCGCGGCGAGCGCGGCGCCGCGACGGCGAGCGCTTGGCAGGGTGAAGCCGACCGCCAACGCGACCAGCACCGGCACCAGGGCGGGCAGGAGGTTGCGGGCCAGCACGTAGTCCTTACTCGAGTCGAGCAGGCCGATGACGAGGGGCACGATCACCGTCACCGCCGCGAGCGCCAGGGGGATGCGGGCGGCACGGCGCTCCCGGGCTGCGCCACGGACAAAGAGGAGAGCCAAGCCGGCGAGGGCGACCAGTGCCGGGAGGAGCATCAGCAGGGGATGCTCTGCCTGGGCGATGATGTCGCCCGTCTCCCCCAGCGCAAAGGTGAGGCCGGTCTCCCAGAGACGGTGCCCGAGGCTGAAGTTGCTGATCCATTCGGCGTGGGCGAATGAGGCCTGGTGGATCAGCAGCGGCGCCAGCAGCAGGCCCGCCGGGCCGGCGATCCAGAGACCCGGGAAGGCGCCGCCGGACTCCCGTCCCCGCCGGCGCAACAGCCAGAGCGCCTCGGCGGCGATCGGAAAGGCGGCAAAGTAGTGGGTGGCAAGCGCCAGCGCCGAGGCGATCCCCCAGGCGATCGAGTCGCGACGGTGACCGTGGTCAAGCGCGCGGACGAAGTAGAGCAGCGAGATCGCGGTCAGCAGCACGAAGAGCGCGTATCCCCGTGCCTCCTGCGAGTACCAGACCAGCATCGGGTTTGCCGCCACGAGCGCCGCCGCGACGATCCCAGCCCGGCGGCTGCTCAGCTCCGCCCCGAGCAGGTAGGCGACCGGGACCGTTGCGATGCCGGCGAGCGCCGAGACCGAGCGCAGCCCGACCTCGCCAGTTCCCGTCGCCTGCGTCCACAGCCAGGCGGTCGCGTAGTAGAGCGGCGGCGCCGACTCACTGAAGCCGACCGCGTCCATCGCGTGCCAGAAGCCATCGCGCAGGATGCGGCTGGCGGTGACGATCTCGTCGTGGTGATAGCTCTGCACGCCCAGCGTCGCGAAACGCAGCGCCGCCGCCAGCGCGGTGAGGCCGGTGACGATCCAGAAGGTTCGCGAGCGAGCTCGCACCAACTCCCGCAGGGCTTCCAGATACGTCGAGAAGCTGCTCCTGCGCAGCGCGCGGGCGGCCTCCATCGGTTAAGCGAGCGCTGCCTGGATTGCCTTGGAGACCTCGTCGACGAAGACGAACTCCAGCTCGCTGCGCTCGTGCTCGGGAATCTCGGCCACGTCGCCCTCGTTGCGCTGGGGTACCAGCACGCGTTTGATGCCGGCCCGCTGCGCCGCCAACGACTTCTCCTTCAAACCGCCGATCGGTAGCACCTGGCCGGTCAGTGTCACCTCGCCGGTCATTGCCACATCGTTGCGAACCGGGCGGCCGCCAATCAGGGAAGCAAGCGCCACCGTCATCGCCACCCCAGCCGAAGGCCCGTCCTTGGGAACGGCGCCAGCGGGAACGTGGATATGGATGTCGTGTTTTGCGAACCAGTCGTCGTCCAGATCGGATGCCACGTCGCGCCAGTGGCCGCGCACGTAGGAGAGCGCCGCCTGCGCCGACTCCTTCATCACGTCGCCGAGCTGGCCGGTAATCGTCAGCTGTCCAGAGCCCGGCATCGAGGTCGCCTCGATGAAGAGCACGTCGCCGCCAGTTGGGGTCCAGGCAAGTCCGGTGGCCACGCCGGGGTCCTTGGTCCGCCGCCGCTGCTCGGCGAAGACGCGGCGGCGGCCGAGCAGCTCGCGGGCGCGCTTGGCGGAGATCTTCACCTTGCCTTTGCTCTTGCCCTCGGCGACGTCGCGGGCGATTTTGCGGCAGACGGTGCCGATCTGCCGCTCCAGGTTGCGGACGCCCGCCTCGCGCGTGTACTCCTCGATGATCGCCACCAGGGCCGGGTCGCCGAACTCAATCTGCGAGGGCTTCAGCCCGTTGGCCGCGATCTGGCGCGGCACCAGGTAGCGGCGGGCGATGTGCTTCTTCTCCTCGAGCGTGTAGCCGGCCAGCTCGATCGTCTCCATGCGGTCCTGCAGTGGGCCGGGGATCGTGTCGAGGATGTTGGCCGTGGCGATGAACATCACCTCGGAGAGGTCGAACTCGAGGTCGAGGTAGTGGTCGCGGAAAGAGTCGTTCTGGGCTGGGTCCAGCACCTCGAGCATCGCCGAGGCGGGATCGCCGCGGAAATCGGCGCCCATCTTGTCGATCTCATCGATCATGAAGACGGGGTTGCGCGAGCCGGCGTCGCGCAGGGCGCGGACGATCGTGCCGGGCAGGGCGCCGATGTAGGTGCGGCGGTGGCCGCGGATCTCGGCCTCGTCGCGGACGCCGCCGACCGAGATGCGCTCGAACTCACGGCCGAGGGCGCGGGCGATCGAGCGGCCAAGGCTGGTCTTGCCGACCCCGGGCGGGCCGACGAAGCAGAGGATCGGCCCGGGCGAGTCCGGTTTCAGCTTGCGCACCGCCAGGTACTCGAGGATGCGGTCCTTGACTTTCTCCAGGTCGTAGTGGTCGGCGTCGAGCACCTCGCGGGCGTGGGGAATGTCGAGGTTGTCCTCGGTTTCCGCCGCCCAAGGCAACTCGACCATCCACTCCAGGTAAGTGCGGATGACGCCGTGCTCGGCTGCGGCCGGCGGCAGCTTCTCCAGCCGCGAAAGCTCTCGCTCGGCCGCCTTCAGCGCGTGCTCGGGGAGTTTCGCGGCCTCGATTTTCTCGCGCAGTTCGTTGACTTCCGCCTGCTGCTCGTCCCCCTCGCCCAGCTCGTCCTGGATCGCTTTCAGCTGCTGGCGCAGGAAGAACTCACGCTGGCCCTTGTCGATCTCTGACTGCACCTGGGTCTGGATCTGGGTGCCGAGCTGAACGACCTCGAGCTCGCGGGCGAGGATCTGGGAGAGGTGGCGCAGGCGGGCGACGACTTCGACCTCCTCGAGCAGCTCCTGCTTCTCCTCGGTTGAGATCCGCAGGGCGCCGGCGATCAGGTGAGCGAGGGCGGCGGGATCGTCCAGATTGGCGACCGCCATCTGCAGCTCCTCGGGCAGGTAGGGGATCTGCTCGATGATCTCCGAGAAGGTGCGCTGCACGTTGCGGGTGAGCGCCTCCAGCTCCTGGCCGTCGGTGACGACGTCGGGGAGCTCCTCGATCCGCGCCACCAGGTAGGGCTGCTCGGCGACATAGGAACCGAGCCGCACCCGCTGGGTGCCCTGAACGAGGATGCGCAGGGTGCCGTCGGGGACCTTGAGCATGCGCGCGACGACGCCGACGACGCCGACCTCGTAGAGGTCATCCGGGCCCGGCTCCTCGTTCTCGGGATCGCGGGCAGCGACCATCGCCAGCATCCGGTTGGCGCCGAGCACATCGTTGACCAGCTTGATCGAGCGCTCCTGGCCGACAGCCAATGGCGTCAGCGTCTCGGGGAAAGTGACGGTCTCGCGCAGGGGCAGCACCGGAAGCGCATCCGGCAGCGGCTCGTTGGCGCGGATTGCGCTCTCGGCGTCGAACGAGTCGACCACCTCGAGGACCGGGCTGCCCTCCATCAGTGCCGCCTCCCGCGAGTCGGCACTAGTCCCTCCCGATCGGGACCCGGCGCGTCGTCTCGGCCGGGTCGCGCAGCGGCAGCTCGATCCGCAGCACCCCGTCTTCATACGTAGCGCTCGCCCGCTCCGGATCGACGTCCACCTGCAGCTCAACCACGCGACGGAACGGCCCAGAGGGAATCTCCACCTGCTGGTAGACCCGCCCCTCGGTCTCCTGCACCTGCCGCTCCCCCACCACCGCCAGCTGCCGACTCCCCACCTCGATCCCTACCTCATCCAGCCTGACCCCAGCCAGATCAACCTTAACCACAGCCCTTTGAGGATCGCCGCAGTAGTACACGTCCACGTTCGGAGTAAAACCTCTGCTCCTGCGAGAGACATAAGTAGTCCGCGCCCACGCATATAGATCCCGCTCCGGCATGGGCCGGAACATTAGCCATCCGTCCCTCGCAAGCTCAGTGGACGAGCCTCTTCGGCCGCGGGACGCGTTCGCAGACCACGGTCCTCGCGGCGGGTGGCGTCGTGGGGGAACCGCCCCCGAGGAAGCTTTAGCTACCGCAGGGGGTGGTGGGTCCCACGGCGACAGGACCCGCCGCGCCTAGGCAGTTTGAGCCTGCGAGGCCCACCTGGGCGGCCGCATGAGCAAGACGGGCTGCTTAGGCGGAACCAGCCCCTCGGGCCGATCAGGCCGAAACGTCGCGCAGGGCTCCTCCAGCTCGAGGGCACAAAGAAGGTTCTTCTGGAAATAGCAGTCCTCACAGCTCGGCTTCTTTTGCTTGCGCGCCACGGCGGCGATATTGCCATCGTCGTGACACTTTCGTGCGTCGCGATTCCGCAAAGCGCAACGTTCTTGCCACAGTCTCGTCACAGGTTC
>JBKPOV010000098.1:0-18423 GCA_046733315.1 Actinomycetota bacterium | reverse complement strand
GGGTGCGAGCGGCTTGAACGCGATCACCGGGGCGCAACCGCTCGGCGGTAGCGGCGGACAAGGAGGGCAACTGGGCACGTCCGGGCTTAATGGCGGTACGACGGACGCGTACGGGGCAACGCTGCGTAGAGGTGCGGGTGGGGTGTCGGGCGGCGGCGGCGGGCTCGGCGGCGTTGGGGGCGAGGTGACTGGAGCCAGCACCTGTGCCGGCGGTGCGGACGCCGGTGCGGACGGGGCCGTCGGGGGGAGCTTCGCCGGCGGTGGCGGCGCCTCCGGTGCCGGTGGCGGTGGGGGCGGCGGTTACGTCGGCGGAGGCCAGGGCGGCGGCGGGGCCGGCGACGCATGTGGGGACACGGCAGGGTCGGGAGGTGGGGGCGGCGGCGCCAGCTTCGCCGCGCCCGGGCTTTCGGCCACGTTCACCGGCGGCGCCCGGCTAGGCAACGGACAGGTGCTGATCTCCTACTCGAACCCGATCACGGCGGTGACTCACAAATACATAACCATGCCGGATCAAGAGCTCGTCGTGTCCGCCGCCGCGGGTGTGCTCTCCGGCGCTTCCGGTCCTAGCGGCGTTCCCCTTTCCGTGAGCGTCATCAGTGCTCCTGCCCACGGTTCCTTGACGCTGGATGACGACGGGTCGTTTACCTATGCTCCTGCCTCCGGCCACGTTGGCGGCGATTCCTTCACCTACCAGGTGGCGGACCCCTCGGGCAACTATGCGAGCGCCCAGGTAACCCTGACGGTTGCGGCCCCTCCGTCGGCGTCGATCTCGGCGCCACCCGGGGGCGGCACCTATGCGCTCGGCCAGGTGGTGCCGACGGCCTTCTCGTGCAGCGAGGGCGAGGGCGGGACCGGTCTCTCCTCCTGCGACGACTCGACCGGCGCCAAAACCAAAGGCGGCGGCGCTGGCCGACTGGACACCTCGACGGTTGGGCTTCACGCCTACGCGGCGACCGCGGTCTCCAAGGATGGGCTGACGGCCAGCGCATCGATCAGCTACACGGTCGTGCCAGCGCTTGAGCCGCCGGACGGCCACGAGGACCCACCGGACGCTCCCGACGAGCCGCCCCTTAAAGTCGATCTCTCCCTCAGCGTCGAGAGGGAGTCGCTGCGTGAGCTGCTTCAGACTCGCAAGCTGGTCGTCGCGGCGAAGGTCAACGAGGCGGCGAAGGTGGCGCTGACAGGCAGGGCGGAGCTCGCGGTCCCCGGCCTCCGCGAGGTACGGACTAGGTTTGTCGCGGTGTTCAAGCGGACGACGGTTAGCTTCGACGGGCCGGGCGAGAAGAGGGTGACGCTGGGGCTGTCGCGGAAGGGGCGAGAGGCGCTTCGGCGCCTGCCCAAGTTGAGGCTGGCGATCGCCGGGAAGGCGACTGATTCCGCCGGTGAGACAGCGATGAGGAGGGTGGCGCTAACCCTGCAGCGGTGAGCGCGGGCGTCGAGGGGCGGACCTCGCCGGCATTTTGCGTGAGCCGGCCTCAAGCGCTGAAGACCTTGGGGCTGATTTAAGGAGTCGAGGGCGCGAGCTGAAGGCGCGAGCGCAGGAGGAAGGTTGTCGCCTGCACGGCGAGCGCCGCTGCAGTCGCGAGGCCAAAAGCGGCGGCGGTTGCCAGTGCGGGCAGGGCGATCGCTAGCACGAAACAGAAGGCGGCGAAAGCCGTAGAAGCCGACGAGGAAGTTGCGCAGCAGCACCCCGACCCGGACGCCGCCGCCGTGGGCGTGGGTGAAGACGGCGAGGACGCTGGTGATGATCGGGAACGGTGCCAGCAGGCCGCTGAGGTGGGAGCCGAGGGCACCGGAGACGGCCGTCAGCGCGAGCACGAGCCCGAGCGCGGCAAGGGCGCGGGCGGGGTAGCCCGCCGAGCACGCCCGCGACTGCCACTCCCCAGCGGCGGCCGGCCAGGGAGGCCGCGATCACGCAGAGCGGGGCGAGGAGGATCTTCGCCGCCAGCAGCGTCACCGCGGCAGGCTCGCAGATCGACGCCCGGCGGACCACAATGGAGACCCACTCGGCAAGGCGCCAACAACCCATCGCTTGATTCCCCACCTACATCAGCGCTTCCCGGCCCTCGCCGAGACCCTGCCCCATCTCGGGCTATCGGAGCGCCCGACCCCGGTGCGCGAGCTGTCCGGCCTCGGCATTTGGGTGAAGGAAGACGGCGCTTTCGGCTCAGGCGGCTGGGGCGGCAACAAGGTGCGCAAGCTGGAGTGGCTGATTCCCGATGCGCAGCGACGCGGACGGCGCTCGATCCTCACCTTCGGCGGCCTTGGCACCAACTGGGGACTCGCGACCGCGCTCTACGCCCGCGAACACGGCCTCGAGACTGCGCTCGCGCTCGTCGACCAGCCGATCGACGATCACGTCAGGGCCCAGCTGGCCAGGCTCGAAGCCTCAGGCGCGTGCATCCACCGCACCCGCACGAAGGCGCGCACCGTGGCGATGTTGCCGTGGCTGCTTGTCCGCCATGCCCGCGGTGGTCGGCCGCCGTACCTGTTGCCCGCTGGTGGCTCCTCGCCGGTGGGAGCGCTCGGCTACGTCGAGGCGGCGTTGGAGATCGCCGCCCAGGTCGCGGACGGCGCGCTGCCCGAGCCGGCGCACGTCGTCGTCCCGGTCGGCACCGGCGGTACCGCGGCCGGCCTCGCGCTCGGCTTCCAGATCGCCGGCTTGCGCACTCGCGTCCTCGGGGTCGTGGTCAACGATCAGCTCCGCCTCGACGCCACCGTCCTCGTCCGCCTCGCGCGGCGCAGCGCCGCCTTGCTGGAGCGCCGTGGAGCGCGCCCCGGCCAGCTCCAACTCGAGCCCGGCATGCTCGACCTGACTCGCGATCAGATCGGAGCGGGCTACGGCCACTCGACCGAGGCGGCCACGCACGCCGCCGCCCTGGCCGCCGAGGAGCGGCTCGCGCTCGATCCCGTCTACACCGCCAAGGCGATGGCCGGCCTACTGGCGCTGCGCGAGGCTGGCCGCCTTGATGACCGGGTTCTGTTCGTTCACACCGACGGGCCGCGCTAGCCGACGGCCGTAGCGCTGAGTCTCCCGTGGTACCGATTCAGGTACGCCCTATACACTCGGCATGTGCTGGGGGTGCGGGGGACATTTCTCACGCTGGTGGCAGCGTTGACCTTGGTTATCGGGGTCGAGGGCGCGGGAGCGGCGGTGTTGAGGGCCGAGTATCGGTTCGAGGGCAATCTCGCGTCTGAGGTTGCGGGAGCGCCCGAGCTTTCCAACATCGGAGCGGGCAACCGCTTTGCCTTCGAGCGGCTCAACGGGCTTGGCCGTCGTCAAGTGCTGAGCTTTCCGGAAGGCAATGGCCTTTCTCTGGCGACCGCGGGCCTTGTCGATCCCACCAACAACTCGGTGGTGGTGGTCTTTCGGCTGGCTGAGACGACCGGTTACCGGCGGATTCTCTACTTTGCCGGCGGGACCACGGACACCGGGCTCTACAACCTCGACGGTCGGGTGGTGCTCTATGGCGGACCGGACTCCGACGCCAGTCAGAACGTCCTGCTGGGCAATTCCTATGTCCAGATCGCCGTCACGAATGCGGCAGCTCCCAGCGGCTCAGAGCAGGCGACCGCTTATCTGAACGGCGTGGAGGTCGCCGCCAAAAGGATCTCCAAAGGGTTCGATCTCGGCGGTGGGGAGCTGCGGTTCTTCCGTGACAACACGGTTGGGGCTTTCCCGGGCGAGGAGTCGAGTGGGGCCGTGTCCTGCATTCTGGTCTATGACGGCACTCTGGCCGCGGATGAGGTAAGGCACATCGCCACCGACCCGACGCTCTGTCCGGTGCCGAGACCCGTCGCGGGGCGGCCAAACGCCTCGGTGACGGCTAAGCCGGAGGCGGTCAGATCGAGGCGCTCGATCATGGTCGCTACCGGTCTGACCGTGAGCTGCCCGATCGGCGGTGCAGCCTGCGTGGCGAGCGGCCATGTCGCCGCAGCCGAGGCTCTCGGGCGTGGGGCGGCGCCGCGGAACAAGCCTTTGGGTGCAGTCAGGCTCCGGGTCCCTGCCGGTGAGAGCAGGAGCGTGCAGGTGCGATTGTCCGGGCCCGGAGCAAAGGCCCTGCGCAGTGCCGGGGCGCTGAGGGTCCGGGTCTCGGCGGAGATAAAGACGGCCACGGGGCGCAGCGCCAGGGCGCAGCAGACGGGAATAATCAAGGCGCCACGGCGACCCGCCTTCAGACCCGGCACGTACACCGGGATCACGGCCCAGGACCTGCCGATCTTCCTCATCGTGGATCGGGCGGCGGTCCGCTCCGTCTTTTTCCGCTGGCGCGCTGAATGCGCCGACGGGAAGGTGCACACCGAGACGATCATGCTCCGAGGGAGGGCGAGGGTTCATCGCAGGCGCTTCTCCCTGGGGGGACGGCTCAACAGCGGCGGTTCGGCTCGAGTATCCGGCCAGCTCAAGGGGCCCCGCGCCTCGGGCACCCTGTCCCGCAGCGGTGCAAGCGCCTCCGGCGCCAGATGCGCGGTGGAGGGGATCAGGTGGCAGGCGCGCGCCTCCGGCGTCGAAACCGAGACGTCGGGCTGAGAACGAATCGGGCTTAGTGTCGATTTCGGCGATGGTCGTTCGTCGTAGGGGTAAAAGAGGGCATCGGCGGTGGCCGGTCCTGCGACAAAGAGGAGGATCACGAATGAAGGTAATGGCGATGGTCAAGACGAGCGAGGAGTCCGAGGCTGGCGTGATGCCGAGCGAGGAGCTGCTCGCCGAGATGGGCGCGTTCAACGAAGAGATGGTCAAGGCGGGGGTGTTGCTCGCCGGCGAGGGCCTGCACCCGACCTCGAAGGGTGCGCGGGTCAGCTTCGGCGGCGAGGGCGAGCGGACGGTGATCGATGGCCCCTTCGCCGAGACCAAGGAGCTGATCGCCGGCTACTGGCTGATGCAGGTGGGCTCCTTCGACGAGGCGGTGGAGTGGATCAAGCGCTGCCCCAACCCCCACGACAAACCGGGCGAGATCGAAATTCGCCAGGTCTTCGATGCGGAGGACTTCGGCGAGGAGTTCACGCCGGAGCTGCGCGAGCAGGAGGAGCGGATCCGGGAGCAGGCGGAGCAGAACCAGTAGTACGTCACATCGCAGGCTGGACCCGATCCCGATGGTCTATCTCGCGGGCGACCCGGGCGGGGTTGCCGTAAGCGACAACCCCGCCCGCATCAGCTCCTTCGCTGGTCGCACGAAGCGCAGGCTGCGTTACGGCCCGCTGAACCCAAGCGCGAAGCAGGGGCCGCCGCCGCAGTTGTCGCGTTCCAGGATCGCTCCGGCGAAGAAGTCGGAGACGAGCTGCTGCTCGGCCGGGGTCGCGCGCGGGGCGCCGTGCGGGTCCTGGCCGCTGCGGTTGGGCACGTTCTCGTAGGGCGGCGGTTCGGTGCCGACGATCGTCCCCGAGCCCGGCGGCTCTTCGCGCACGGGACCGGCGTCCCAGTAGTAGATCGCCGAGCCGGTGTAGGGGTAGCTGAGGATCGGCGGGACCCCCCAGAGCACGTTCGTGTTCGGCCAGCGGCCGGGGTAGAGGGCCGGCCGGTGCGCGGCGGCCCCGATCGTGCGGGCCTCGACGTCAGCCTGGTAGATCGTCACCTGATGGTCGCCGAAGGCGACGTCCATCAGGACCTGGTGGGCGGGGGTGTTCGGCAGCGGATCGTCGGTCATCCGGTGCGCATAGCCGTTCGGCTCTCCCCGGTCCCACAGCATCTGGATCAGGTCGAGGATGAGCGGGCGCGCCGTCTCGTTCGGGTAGGAGGGATAGAAGACCGGCTTGAACTGGTCGAAGTCGACCGAACGCGGCAGCAGGACCGAGTAGTTCATCGCCGGCACGCCGAGCGAGGCGCGGGTGAAGTCCGGCGCGACCGCGGTCAGCGCTCCGCCCATGATCCCGCCCTGGCTGTTGCCGTCGTAGTAGAGCCGGCTGGTGTCGAGCACCGAGGCGCTGCCCAGGGTTCCGTCCTGGTGGAAGGCGGGGCTCGTCGTCAGGCCGCTGGGGCTGATCATCGCCCGCCCCAAGTAGAGCTCGTTGAGCAGTCCCTGCTGCAGGCGGTCGGGAATCGCCGGGAACCGCGATAGCTCCTGCAGGGCGGCGACCGCGACGGGAACGTCCGTCGCCGACATGCCGATCTCATCGGTCGCGCACATCACCAGCCCGTGGTTCTGCGCCAGCGTTCGCTGCGTGCTCGAGGCGACCTCGGCGGCGCGGCCGAAGAGCCCGTGGCCGTAGAGCGTGGGCCGGCCTGAGCCGCCCGCACCAGTTGCCACCGACGCAGGAACGATGCAGTCGAAGTTTGCGCTCCAGATGCCGTTCTGCAGCGGCGAGCCGTCGGCGCCGAGCTGCATGGTCCCGCCGGGGCCACAGTTGGGGAAGAGGTAGCAGGGGACGTCGAAACTGCCTTTGACCCGGCGGGCGATCTGGCCCGGGTTCGGGTCGTTTTCGACGCCGGTCACCTGGAAGCTGGGGGAGACGCCCTGGGGGACCAGATCGGCGAGGTTCGTGTCGCCGATCTGCGCAAAGGCCGCGTTGCGCATCGCCAGCTCGCGGCCGGCGTTGTTCTCATCGCTCGCGACGGTGAAGTCCCAGGCGAGGTAGAGGTCGTAGCGGTCGATCCCGGCCTGCTTCAGCTGCTTGAAGATGTCGCGGAAGTGCTTGCGGCGCTCTTTGACCGCCGGCTGCTTGGAGGGCACGCGATCGCGGTAGTAGCGGAAGGCCGCGGGCGCTTCGATCTGCTCGCCGGCGGCATTGGTGAGGTTGCGGAGGGCGACGATGTAGCGGTGGCCGGCGGCGAAGTTGACCGCAGGGTGGATCTCGAGGGCGGCCTTCGCCGGGTCGGTGGCGTTGGAGTCGATCTCGACCCAGATCGGCCAGCGCCTGCCGGTGACCGTGTCGAGCACGACGACCGGGGCGTCCGGCTGGCGGTAGCGGCGGATCCGCTCGATCGGCGCCGCGCCGGTGGCGCGGACGTCGGCGACCGTGTTGATTCCCGGCACCTTGAGCAGGATCGTCGCGCCCTGGCTGAAGCCGTCGGAGGCGTTGTACGGGGCGGCCGAGATGTGGGTGCCCAGCACGTTGGCCGGCATTCCCTCGGTGCGGAAGGCGACGCGGCGCCCGGTCGGGCTGGTCGGGTCCGGCCGCGTGTAGTAATCGTCAGGGAACGGCAGCATGCAGAGCGTGTTGTGCGGCTCGGCGATGTAGTCGCAGTTGGCAGCTTCGGACAGATCGATCGGAGGCAGGTCGCCTGGCTTCGCCTTATTGAGCGGATGCGACGGGTGCGCCCGTGTTCCGTTTCCGTGTGAGTGGGGGGACGCGAGGGCGAGGGCGGGAATCGCAAGGGCGATGACCATCACCACGAGAGCGGCCTTAAAGCAGTTCCTCATCGGCTTCTCCGAAAGTTCGAGGTCGCCTCCCGTTAGCTCCAGATACCCCCCGGACCTACCTCGAAACGCGTGGTACCACGGTTGTGAAGCGCTTCGAATTAGAGAATGATCCTCAGGTGCGGGTATCTCGGATAGCGCCCTGGATGGTGGCGTCGATGACGGTGGCCGCCTTCGCCTTCGCCGTCGTCCTCAATGGCCGGGCGGGTGGCTACGGGATCAGCGTCTGGGAGCTGCTCGGCTGGTCCATGGCGACGAGCGCCTCGACCGGCGTGGGGCTGTTGCTGGCGACGCGCCGTCGCGACAACCCGATCGGTTGGCTGCTGCTCGCCAACGGAGCCATCATCGCGATGATGGGGCTGGCGGAATCGTATGCCGACTACGCCATCCTGGCCGACCCCGGCGCCTTGCCCGGCGCCTCCTGGGGCGTTTTGGTCAGTCAGCGCTTGTGGCCACTGCTGTTTGCCGCGATCACCGCGATCGCCTGGGTCTTCCCGGATGGCCGGCTGCCCTCGCCGCGCTGGCGCCGTTACGCGATCGCCGGGGCGGCGTCATACGCGGTCCTCGTCCTCGTCTCCCTGCTTGCCGCCGAACGCTTCGAGGCGCCCTTCGCCGGTCAGCCCAGCCCGCTTCCCGAACTGCCGGAGTCGGTGATCGCGGTCCCCTTCGCCCTCAGCGGTCTCGGCGCACTGGCAAGCCTTGTCGGTGGCGCGTTGGCGATGCGGACCCGGCTGAAGCGTTCAGTCGGGATCGAAAGGCTGCAGTTCAGGTGGCTTGCCTACGCCGCGGCGCTGATCCCCGGGGCGGTCGTGATCTGCCTGATCGAGGCGGCGATCAGCGGCAATGAAGGCTTGGCGACCACCGCGGCGTTGGTCGTCGCGCTCACCGCGGTGCCAATCGCGATCGGGGCCGCGGTGATGCGCTACCGGCTCTACGAGATCGATCGCCTGATCAACCGCACGCTTGTCTACGTGGGCTTGACCGCCGCCTTGGCGGCTGCCTTCGCCGCGGTCTCGCTCGGCCTCGGCCTGGCGATCGGCTCTGGTTCGACCCTGCCGACGGCGGTCGCGACGCTGATCGTCGCCCTGCTCTTCGGTCCACTGCGCGCACGGATGCAGCTGCTCGTCGATCGGCGCTTCAACCGGGCCCGCTACGAGGGGCTGCGCATGGTCGAGGGCTTCCTCGCCGACCTGCGGGCTGGACGGGCTGCCCCGGAGGAGGTGAGGACCGTGCTGGCGGAGGCGCTCGGCGATCCCACGCTGGAGCTGCTCTTCTCGCTGCCGGACGGAACCGAAGTCGATACGAGTGGCCAGGTGGTCGGGTCCGCGGCCGGCGACGGGCGCGCCCGTACGCCAGTCCGTCGCGGCGAGCTGCCGCTCGCCACCGTGGTCCACGACGAGGCGCTGGGCCAAAGCCCGGACCTGCTCGAGAGCGTGATCGGAGCGACCGGGCTGGCGATCGAGATCGCCCGGCTGCGGGTCGAGGTGCGGCGGCAACTGGCCGAAGTCGAGGAGTCTCGCGAGCGCATCGTCACCGCCGGCTATGAGGAGCGCCGCCGTCTGGAGCGGGACCTCCACGACGGCGCCCACCAGCGCCTGGTCTCGATCGGACTGGCGCTGCGACACCTGCAGGGGCAACTGCCGGCCGAGGCCGAGCAGGCCGAGGTACTCGACTCCACGGTCGGCGAGGTCTCGCGGGCGATCGCCGAGCTGCGCGAGCTGGCTCGCGGCGTGCGTCCCGCCGGTCTCGACGACGGGCTGGGGACGGCGCTGCAGGCGCTCGCCTCGCGTTCGCGGCTGCGGATCAAGGTCGAGGCGACCGGCGAGCGCTTCGAGGAACGGTTTGAGACCGCGGCCTACTTCGTCGCCAGCGAGGCCCTGGCCAACGTCGCCAAGCACGCCCAGGCCTCGCAGGTCTCGGTCACCGCCCGGCGCCGCAACGGCAGTCTCGTCATCTCGGTTTGCGACGACGGTGTCGGCGGCGCGGCTCCCTCGCCGGGATCGGGCCTGGCCGGGATCACCGATCGCATCGCCGCCCTCGGCGGCCGCGTGACCGTCGCCAGCCCGTCGGGTCGCGGCACCGAAGTGACCGCGGAGCTGCCATGCGGGTAGTGATCGCCGAGGACCAGGCGCTGCTGCGCGAGGGACTCGGGCGGCTCTTTCGCGACGCCGGCCACGAGGTGGCGGACGCGGTCGGGGACGCCGATCGGCTGCGCGCCGTGATCAGCGCCGAGGAGCCGGACCTGGCCGTCGTCGACGTCCGTATGCCGCCCTCGTTCAGCGACGAGGGCATTCGCGCCGCGCAGTGGATTCGCGACGCCCATCCAAGCGTCGGCGTGCTCGTCCTCTCCCAACACGTCGAAGCGGCGGGCGCGGTCGGCCTCGTCTCCCAGGGTGGTTTCGGCTACCTGCTGAAGGACCGCGTGCTCGACGTCGACGACTTCCTCGAGGCGGCCGAGCGGGTCTCCAAAGGCGGATCGGCCCTCGACCCCCAGGTTGTCGCCTCCCTAGTGGGAGCGGAGTCCGACGATGCGCTCGCGGACCTGACCAAGCGCGAGAAGGAGGTCCTCTCGCTGATGGCCGAGGGCCTGACCAACAGCGCCATCGCCCGCCGCCTGGTGCTGACCGAGCGGACCGTCGAGGGGCACGTTCGCAGCGTCCTGATGAAGCTCGACCTGCCCGAGAACGCCGGCGCCCACCGCCGCGTCCTCGCCGTGATCGCCTACCTGCGCGCGGTCGAAACCCCGGGCTAGCACCTGTTCGGATTCGAGTGATCGCCCCGGCCCAACTCCAGTGCTGGGGCCGATGTGCGGAGGCGATGGCGGACCTAGGTTCGGGATGTCCGCCCAATCGAACCGAAGGAGTCCCATCATGGAGAAGACCCTCGACCGTCCCGCCGTCGACGTCGCCCCCCGAAAAGCCCAGCCGGGCCTTGCCCTCCTGCTGGCTCTGCTCGCGGTGCCAGGCTCTACCGTCGCCTGGGATTTGCCCGCCGGCGGCCTCTGGATCGGCCTGCCTCTGGCAATCGCCGCAATCGCGATCGGCATTCGCGCCCACCGCCTCCTCGCCGGCTCCAAGCTCGCTATAGCGGCGATTGCGATCGCCAGCCTGACCATCCTCCAGATGGCGATCTGGGTCCTTGTCTCGCTGGTCAGCTAGCCGAATTGGGCGAATGGATTCGGCGAGAAGCTGAGTCCGGGCTTCGAACGATTGTGCTGTGGTCGCGCTTCGCGCCTCTCCCAGCTGATTTCGACCTCTAAACAGGGGGTAACCAAAAGTCCCTGAAAAAGCCAGGAGGGAGATTGATATGAGAATGGTCAAACCGGCGCTCGCCATCGCCGCGCTGGTGCTTGCGATGGTCCCGGCAACGGCGGCGGCGAACGGCCCGAACTACAACCCGGGCGGCGGGCCCAAGTACAACCCGCAGGGGCCACCCCCGCACGGAAATGCCTACGGCTTCTTCTGTAAAGGATGGAGCAAAAAGCACGTCAAAGGCCAGAAGGGCACGCCCTTCAGCCAGTGCGTCAAAGCGATGGCCCGGGCCGACCGCAACGACAAGCTGAGCCCCGGCCAGGCCTGCAAGGGCCTCAGCAAGAAGCACGTCAAAGGCCAGAAGGGAACCCCCTTCAGCCGTTGCGTTAAAGCCGCCGCGAAGATGCGGCGGGGCGTCCGCTACGAATCGCCTCCGATGGTCTTCGGGCCGGGCGGATGGGGTGGCTGGTCCTGTCCGACGGGCACGACCGTGATCGGCGGCGGATACGAGCCGAGCACGGCGACCGTTGCCTTCTCGGCGGCGGCAAAGCCGGGCGAAGCGATGTACCCGACCTACCCTCACCACACGTTCGCCGCGGGTGAGACCGGTTGGGTCGTCCAGAACGACAACGATCAGGAGACGATCACCGTCTTCGTGATCTGCAGGTAGTGAGCGTTGGGTTGGCCGGCCTGGCGTCAGCCGAGGCCGGCCAGCCGACCTCCTCCGTGCGTCCTGCTCAACGCGTGATGCGTCGATATCGACGCATCAGCGGCCTCGATCCGCTGCTGTAGCGGATGGCGCTACTCGAAGAGCGCTGTCGCCCGGCCATCCCACTCGTGTTCGAGCGCCCAGCGCGCACCCACGGTCCACGCCTGAACGTGGTTCGCGATCGCGATCCGCTCCGGGCCTTTCGCGCCGACTGCGAAAAGCTCTGGCGCCTGGCCGATCGCCTCGATCGCGTCCAGTATCCCGCGGCGCAGTCGCTCCGCCATCTCGGGTCGCCCCGCAGCTCGCAACCCGCCCCAGCCGAGCCATGAGTCGAAGGGCCAGATCGCGCCGCGGTGGTAAGCATCGGGCGCGTGCAGCGGGTGCTCTGAGGAGAGCGTACGCAGGCCCCAGGGGGTGAGCACGTCGGGGCGGCAGAGGCGCTCGGCCGCCGCCTGCCGCGCGCCCTCGGGCAGGGCATCTGCCCAGAGCAGCCAGCCGAGCTGGGAGCCCGCCCCCGTCACTCTCTCGCCGTCCCCCGCAATGGCGAGGGTCTCTGGGTCGAACGCCTCGCCGATTGCTGTCGTGAGCCGCGCCGCCTCCTCTCTCCAGCGCTCCTCCTCCGAAAGGACGCCTAGGGTGCGGAGGGCGACCACGGCCACCGCCTGCGTGTCGGCGTCGGCGAGGGGGGGTGTGGGGATCTCTCCACAGGCGTTCAGGATGCCGGCCCCATGGTGGGCCGGGTCGGCCGGGTCCTCGGCGTCGCGCCAGCCCTGCTGCACGAGGCCTCCCGGTGCCCGGCGCGGCCCGTAGCGGATCAGTCCCCCGCCGCTGTCGAGCGCTCGCTCCAGCCAACCCCCCGCGGCCCGCCAGGCGGTCTCCAGCTCGGCTGCAAGCGAGGGCTCGCCGAGCGAGGCGAGCAAGACGAGGAACCACGAGGTCGAATCGGCCGATCCGTAGTAGCGAAGCTCTCCGGCGCGCATGGGCCAGCCGCCCCGACGCAGGCGCTCGGGGGCGCTTGGCCACCACTCATGAACGATCTTGCCCGGCTCCTCGTCGGTCTCGGAATCCTCGACGGTGCCCTGCAAGGAAGCGAGCGCGCGCAGGGTCGCGCGGGCGATGTCGGGTCGCTCGGGCAGCAGCTCAAGTGAGACGATCGCCGAGTCGCGCCCGAACAGGGCGTGAAAGCGACCGGGGTCCTCCGCTGCCACCGGCTCAGCGCTCGCGTAGGGCCAGCCGGCGGGCGAGAGCAGCCCGTCCAGGCCTGCGACCGGGGTCCCTGCCACGTGGACTATCCCTTAACAGCGCCCGCGGTGAGACCCGCGACTATGCGGCGCTGGAAGATCAGGACCAGCACGATCAACGGGACCGTTACGACGACCGATGCGGCGCTGATTGTCCCCAGCGGGATTTCGAACTGTGTGCTGCCGGTGAAGAAGGCGATCGCCGCCGGGACCGGGCGGCGATCGGGCGTGCTGGTCAGCGTGATCGCGAAGAGGAACTCGTTCCAGACGAAGATGAAGACCAGCAGGCCGGCGGTCACCACGCCGGGGGCGCTGAGCGGGATGACGATCTTGCGAAACGCCTGAAAGCGCGTCGCGCCGTCGATCATCGCCGCCTCCTCCAGCTCGCGCGGGATATCGCGGAAGAACGAGGCGAGGATGTACACGGTGAGCGGCAGGCCGAAGGCGAGCGAGGGGAGGATCAGGCCGAGGTAGGTGTTGTAGAGGCCGATGTCCGTCCAGATTTCGAAGATCGGCGCCGCGATCGCGATCGGCGGGAAGGTCGAGATCGAGAGCAGGATCGCCAGGATCAGGAACTTGAACGGCATATGCAGCCGGGCCAGAGCGTAGCCGGCGAAGGAGCCGATCAGAAGCGAGAGGACGGTGACGCTGCCAGCGATGATCGCGCTGTTGCGCAGCGCCTTCGTGAATGCGGTGTCTTCGAAGATCGAGGTGTAGTTATCGAGCGTCGGGTTGGGCGGCACGAGGTTCGCGGCCGAGAGGTCGGCGCCGCTCTTCAGCGAGGTGTTGATCAGCCAGTAGAACGGAAAGAGGCAGAAGACGACGATCGCCGCCACGCCCATCCAGAGCAAGGCCCGCCTCATCACTCCTCTCCTTCCTGGGTCAGCGCGCGGATGTTGCCGCCCATGAAGCGGATGTAGAGGAATGAGATGCCCATCACCGTGAGGAAGGTGAGCACCGAGAGCGCGGAGCCGAATCCGGTGTTGCGGTTGGTGACCAGTTCCTCCTGGGCGATCAGCGAGAGCGTTTCGGTCCCGTTCGCGCCGCGGGTGAGTATGTAGGGCAGGTCGAAGATCCGCAGCGCGTCCAAGCTGCGGAAGATCAGCGCTACGGCGATCGCCGGGACCAACAGCGGCAGGGTGATGCTGCGGAACCGCTGCCAGGTGCTGGCCCCATCCACCTTTGCCGCGTCGTGCAGCTCATCGGGGATTCCCTGCAGCCCGGCAAGCAGCAGGAGCGCCATGAAGGGCGCGGTCTTCCAGACGTCGGCGAGGATCATCACCGCGAGCGCGTAGCCTTCCTCACCGAGCCAGACGGTGTCCGCGCCGGGCAGCGAGAGGGCGCTCAGCATCGTGTTGGCGAAGCCGAGTTCGGGCTCGAAGATCGTCCGCCAGGTGATCGCGGTGACGACCGTCAGGATCGCCCAGGGAACGAGCACCACCGCCCGCAGCAGCGCCCGCCCCCGAAACGCCTCCTGCATCGCCAGCGCCATCGCCAGCCCGATGACCAGCTCGAGGGTGACCGAGATTGCCGTGAACAGGATCGTCGTCGTCCAGGCGCCCCAGAAGTCCGACGAGCCGAGGGCCTCGATGTAGTTGTCGAGCCCGACGAACCTGGAAAGGCCAGGGGTGATGACGCTGTATTCGTTGAGCGAGAGCCAGATCGCGTAACAGATCGGGTAGGCCGCAACGAGCGCGATGACGGCCAAGGAGGGAAGCACCAGCGCCGCGCCGAGGCGGCGCTCCTGGTGGAAGAGCGACCGCCTCCGTCGGTGGGGGATTGGGAGCCCCTCGGCCTTTCCCTCCACTAGAACCTCGCTAGTGCATCCTCAATTTCCGAGCTCATCTTCGAGGTCGCCTGGTCTGCTGACTGCTTCCCGTTGAGCACTTCGAAGACGTTGTCGTAGATCGCCTGCGAGATTTCGGTGTAGACCGGTGAGACCGGACGGGCCTGGGCCTGTTCGACCGCTTTCAACAGTTCCTTCGTGAAGGGAATTTCTTTCTGGACTTCCGGATCGTTGTAGACGGAGGTCGCGGTTGCCGGCAGTGTGGCTTTGATGAACATCTGCTTCTGCACTGGCGGCGTGACAAGGAATTCCGCGAAGGCGAGCGAACCGTTGGGATTGTCGGTGTACGACGAGATGCCGAGGTTGTAACCACCGACTACACCCGCACCTTCGTTTCCGGCAAATCCCGGGAACTTGGTGACGGCGAAGTCGTTGGCGATGTTCGATTCTTTGCCGAGTGCATAGGCATACGGCCAGTTGCGCATGAAGGTCGCGTTGCCGGCCTCGAAGGCCCGCCTTGAGCTCTCCTCTTCGTAGGTGGTGACCGCCTTTGGCACGGCGCCGTCGTCGATCCCCTTGGCCATGAAATCGAGCGCTTCGCGCGTCTCGGGCGAGTCGATTTCGACCGTTTCCCCATCGTCGGAGAGGACCGTGCCGCCGGCGCTGTAGAGCAGCTCGAGGAAGTCGACGGTCAGACCCTCATACCGTTCGCCCTGATACACGAGGCCATTCTTTCCACCGGCCTCTTTGTAGACGTCTTCCCAGGTCGTCGGCGCTTTCGGCACTTCATCCGTCCGGTAGAAGAGGAAGCCAGCATTGGTGTTGAAGGGGAGTGCCCACTTCTTACCTTCGTATTCGACGGTTTCCACGGTCGAGGCGATGAACTCGCTTTCGTGTGCTTCAACGACCGGAGTGAGGTCATAGAGCCAGCCGGCCGCGGCGTACTCCGCGGTCCAGATCACGTCCATTCCAAGCACGTCGCACTCGCTCGATTCGGCCCGCAGGCGCTGAATCTGCTGTTCGCGCTGGATGTCGGCGCTTTCGGGGAGTTCGAGCAGATCGGCCTGCACCCCGGGGTTCTGCTGGTTGAACTGGTCAACCGCTGTTTTGAAGGCGCCGCTCGTGTCCTTGCCGATGCACCAGGTCACACTTCCGGAGGCGTCTTTGGCGTCGGATGGCTGAAGCGTGTTTGCTTCGGAGCCTCCACCACCCCCATCGCCGTCATCCCCACCACCGCATGCACTGAGTCCAAGGACTGCTAGACACACTGCCAAGCCGATCAGATATTTCACCATCATGCCCTCCCCAGGGGTTGGAACGTCGGCGAGATCTGTCTACCCTCGGTTGAAGCGGCCAAAACCGCGCGGCGCTTTGGCTCAGACGGGGCGGGCTGTCGGTCGCGTTGCCGGTTCAACGTCGGGACTGGTCAGACCCGCGGCGATGCCGAGCACGCCGAGGATCGCGTGCAGGACGTTGTCCTCGTCGTTGATCGGGATAAAGCCGAGGATCGACTCGCCGCCGCCGATGATGAAGCCCCAGATCGCCACGACTATGTAGATGGCGCCGAAGGCGAGGGCGTAGGTGCGCGAGGCGCGCACACCGGCGCGGTAGGCGAGCAGGCCCAGCGCACCGCTGGCGATGTGGATCAGGTTGTGCCAGGCGTTGACGTCGAGGATGCCGAGCACGGCGTCGACCTCGCCGGGGCTGCCGAAGGAGGCGCTGTAGAAGAAGCCGATGATGCCGGCGACGAGCAAGACAGCACCGATCAGGCCGGCGTAAAGGCGGGCGGGCGTGGCGGTCTCGTCTCTCATCGTTCCTCCTTACGTTCCCTTCGGATACCCCCTCGGGATACCCGAATGCGCTGCAGGCCAACCTTGCTGCGGACCAGCAGGCTGGGGCGCGCGCGCAGTCCCCAGCGCAGCTCACCGCCGCCGCTCGGATTCCACAGCGATCGGGTTCCCGGGCCTCTCTTTCCCCGCCGCTCAGCCAGCAGCATCACCCTTGCCAAAGCCCACTCGGTCACCCGCCGTGCGCTTGCGTGGCCGAGGCGGATCAGCGCCCAGGTGCCGCCGACGGTGGCGCGGGCCCCGCGCCTCGCCACGATCTGCTCGATCGCGGCCGCAACCTCCTCGGGCACGTAGCTGAGCGGAATCGAAGGCGGGAGGAGCCCATCCTCACTGGTGACGTTCCCCCAGAAAGGGGTGTCGACCGGACCGGGCTCGATCAGCGAGAGGGCGACCGGGGAGCGCTGCGCGGCGAGCTCTACCCGCAGCGTCTCGACGAACCCGCGGATCGCGTGCTTGGAGGCCGCGTAGGCCGACATCCGCGGCAGCGGCATCGAGCCGGCGACCGAACCGATGACGACGAGGCAGCCGCCGCTGCGCTCCAGATGGGGCAGGACCTCGCGCACCGTGTCGACGGTTCCTCGCAGGGTCACCTCGACCACCCGGTCGAAGTCTTTAGCCGGAGTGTCGAGGAAGCGGCCGTAGGTTGACGCCGCGGCGCCTACGACGGCAATATCGATGCCGCCCAGGGTGGCCGCGGCCGCAGCGACCTGGTCCCGCAGCACCGGACGGTCGCTGACATCGGCGGCAAAACAGAGGCAGGCCGCGCCGGCCTCCTGGGTCCGCGCTCGCGCGGCCTCGAGTCCGTCGGGATTGCGCGCGATGACGGCGACGCGGGCGCCGCGGCGGGCGAATCGGACGGCTGAGGCGAGGCCGATACCGCTGCTGCCGCCGGTGATCAGGACGCGCTCCATCTCTTCGCCAGCTACCCGGCGCCCCGGGCACGAACCGGTTAAGGCCAAAGGGCCCGGGGGTAGCCGAGCCCTGATGGCGACGATCGAAGCCCACGTCGACGCGTCGGCGGAGCGTTGTTTTGACGTTTTGTGCGACCCCCGCTCCTACGCTTACTGGGTCCTCGGCTCGCGTCAGATCCGCGATGCGGACGCAGACTGGCCAGCAGTCGGCTCGAAGCTTCACCACACGGTCGCGGCCGGGATCCAGGATCACACCGAGGTGGAGGAGGTCGTGCCGAACCGCAAGCTGCGCCTGCGAGCCAAGGTGCGCCCGCTCGGCACGGCGATGGTGACGGTGACGATGCGCCCCGAGGACGGGGGCACCACCCTTTGCCTCGAGGAGGGGCCAGCCGACCTCGCCTCGCGCTTGCTCTTCAACCCGGTCGCCGACAAGCTGCTCCACGCGCGCAATGAAGTCTCAATCGACCGGCTGAGGAAGCTCGCCGAGGAAACCGTGACGATTCCCCCTGAGGTGCAGTTGCCAGTCAGCGTCGCGGAGGTGGAAGCAGCCAACGAGGAGCCGAATGACCGCGCCACGCATCCGGATCCCGCCGCCGGCTTCGGCCGCGGCTTCCTCGCCGGCCTCGCCGGCGGGGTCGTGATGAGCGTCTCGACGCTCGCCGAGATGAAGCTCACCGGCCGCGACCCGAGCAGGGTGCCGGCGCGCGCGCTGGAGCGGATCTTCGGCATCGACAAGCTCGGCGAGACCGGTGAAGAGCGGTTGGGGGCCGCAGCACACTTCATCGTCGCCGGGGCTACCGCCGGGGCCTGGGGCGCAATCGCTTCTTCCGGCCTGCCGCGCAGCGGGCGACTGCCGTTGCTGTTCGGGATGGCCGCCCTGCCCGATACGGCCATCGTCCCGGCGATGGGGCTGGCGCCTGCGCCCTGGAGCTGGACGCGGGCCGACGTCGGGCGAACGGTCGTTCACCACGCGGTATTCGCGGCGGCCACGCAGGCCTTTTTCAGCCGGCTCGAGGACTGAGTCTCGTGCCTGACGCCGTCGTGATCGGCTCGGGCCCGAACGGCCTGGTGGCGGCGAACCAACTTGCTGATGCCGGCTGGGACGTGTTGGTGCTGGAGGAGCAAGCCGAGCCAGGAGGCGCGGTCAAGTCGGCGGAGCTGACCGAGCCCGGCTTCGTCAGCGACCTCTTCAGCGCCTTCTACCCCCTCGCGGTCGCCTCGGCGCCGCTGCGTGAGCTGCGGCTGGAAGAGCATGGGCTGCGCTGGCGGCGCAGCGATGCCGCGGTCGCTCATCCCTCTGAGGACGGCGCCTGCGCGCTGCTC
>JBKPOV010000097.1:0-5998 GCA_046733315.1 Actinomycetota bacterium | reverse complement strand
CTCCGAGGGCGAGGAGGGCCGCTTCTACGTCTGGACGCCCGACGAGATTCGCGCTGCACTGGAAGACCCCGCGACCGAGGGGCCGAACGGCGCCAGTTTCTCGGCCCACCAGATAGAGGAGTTGATGCAGTTCTACGGGGTCAGCGAGAGCGGCAACTTCGAGGGGCGGAGCATCCTGCACCTGGCACAGGGGGTCGACGCGGCGAGGCCCGAAGAGTTGGACGGGATGCGACGGGCCCTCTACGAGGCACGCAGCAAGCGCGTCTGGCCAGGGCTCGACGACAAGCGCCTCACTGCCTGGAACGCGTTGATGATCGGCGCTCTCGCCGAGGCGGGTGCGGCACTCGGCCGCGAGGACTACCTCGACGCCGCACGCGCCTGCGCAGATTTCGTCTGGAAGGATCTGCGCGATTCCGGCGGCAAGTTGCTGCGCACCTTCAAGGACGGCCGCGCCCACCTCGGCGCCTACCTCGAGGACCATGCGTTCCTGCTCGAGGCGCTGCTGGCGCTGTATGAAGCGAGCTTCGAGACGAAGTGGCTCGAGCGGGCGCGCTCGCTAGCCGAGACCCTGCTCGAGGGCTTCGCCGACAGCGAGCGGGGCGGCTTCTTTTCCACCTCAGACGAGCACGAATCGCTGATCGCCCGGCGTAAGGAGATCGGCGACCATCCGATTCCGTCGGGCAACTCATCCGCCGCGATGGGACTGTTGCGCTTGGCGGCGCTGAGCGGCGAGCGCCGCTACGAACAGGCAGCCGAGAGCGTCTTCCGGCTTTTTGCCGGGCCGGCCGGTCAGCACCCGGAGGCCTTCGGCCACTTGCTCAGAGCGATCGACTTCCACCTCTCGCCGACCAAGGAGGTGGCCTTGATCGGCGACGATCTCGCAGAGCTGGCGGCGCTGGTCCGCGCCGAGTTCCGGCCCCACCTGGTCCTGGCCGGAGGCCCCGAGGGCAGCGAGCAACCGGAGCTGCTCGCGAACCGCGCGACGATCGGCGGTCGGCCCGCCGCCTACGTCTGTGAAGGCTTTGCCTGCAAGCAGCCCGTGACCGACGCTCGCTCGCTGGCCGCCCTGCTCTGATATGGATGCGGGGCCCGTGAGAGGATCCTTTTTTACTTTTGCCGCCGGTCGGCGCTCCAAGTGGATCGTCTTCGCGATCTGGTTCGCGGCGATCTTCATCGCCGCCGGGCCGGCCAACCTGCCGGGCAAGTTCGAAGACGCCGAAAGCAACGAGGCGACCTCCTACCTGCCCGGTGACGCTGAATCGACAGCGGCGCTGAAGGCGACCGAGTCCCTGCAAAAAGGCGAACTCGCCCCCGCGGTGATCGTCTTCCGGCGCGATTCCGGCCTCACCGCCGCCGACCGCCAGACGATCGTCGCGAACGTCGGCAAGATGAGCGCAAAGCGCTTTCCCGGCGTTGTTCCGGATGGCGTGACGGCCGCCGCCGGCGGCAATCCCGAAGGATCGACCCCGGTGCCGGTTACCTCGGCAGCGAAGGGCTGCGGGAGCCCAACCACCACCGTCCCGGGCCAGCCGGACGCCTACGCCCCGTTCGTCGGCCCGGTCTGCTCGAAAGACGGCAAGGCCGCGATCGTCACCGCCTACATCAAGGGCAATGGCGAGGGCGAACGGATCGTCGACCCGGTCAAGTACTGGCGCGACGTTCTGCCCGAGGACGACGGCGGCCTCGAAGCCAGGATCACCGGCGGCGCCGGTTTCTCGGCTGACGCGATCGAAGTCTTCGAAGGCATCAACGGGACGCTGCTGTTGGCGGCGCTCAGCCTGGTGATCTTCCTGCTGATCGTCATCTACCGCTCGCCGATGTTCTTCCTGATCCCGCTGATCGCGGTGATGTTCGCCGAGCTGCTCTCGCGCTCGCTCGGTTACGGGCTGACCGAGCTCGGCGTCACGGTCAACGGCCAGTCGAGCTCGATCATGTCGGTCCTCGTCCTCGGCGCCGGCACCGATTACGCCCTGCTGCTTGTCTCCCGCTACCGCGAGGAGCTCCACCACACGGTGGACAAGCACGAGGCGATGCGGACCGCGCTCGCCTCGGCGGGCCCGGCAATCTTCGCCTCGGCCGCCACCGTGATCGCGGCCCTCTTCTGCCTGATGCTCGCGGACGTCAACGGGACCGCGGGACTCGGCCCGATCGCGGCGATGGGGATCGCCTGCGCGGCGCTCTCGATGCTGACCCTGCTGCCGGCACTGCTGACGATCTTCGGCCGTCGCGCCTTCTGGCCCTTCGTCCCGCACACGCCGGAGACCGCGCCCAGCGCCGACGCCATATCGGAGCGGGCGCGGGCCAGGATCGCCGAGGGCGGTGCCTTCGGGGCGATCGACAGGGTTGTCCTCGCCTCCCTGGTCGTCTTGGTCCTCTTGCCGCTGGTCTTGATCAATTGGCTCTTGCGCCGACTCAGCGGCCGTCGCATCCCCTCGCTGATCGTCGGCCCGCTCGACCGTGCCGTGTTCACCCCCTACGAGATACGGCGCACGCGGCTCGAGCACGCCGCCGACGCCACCCACGGGTCCTGGGCCAAACTCGGCCGTCGTGTCGCCGACTCCCCGCGCCGCGTCGTGGTCGGATCGATCGCCGTCCTGCTGATCCTCTGCGCCGGCCTCGCCTTCTTCTCGACCGAACTGACCAGCGAAGACACCTACCGCTCCGAGGTCGAATCGGTCGAAGGCCAGGACCTGCTCAACAAGAGCTTCCCGGCAGGCACCACCGCGCTAACCGACGTCGTCGCGCCGGCAAAGTCGGAAGGCATCGTCCGGGTCGCGCTGGAAGAAGTCAAAGGCGTCGAGGCGGTCACCGCCACCGTTGCGGAAGGCCCGACGGTTGCGGGGGGACCCAAAGAAGTACTGGTCCAGGCGACCCTAGAGCCCAACCCGTACTCGACCGAGGCTTTCGACCTGATCGAACCGATTCGCGACAAGGTCCACCACTTTGAACCGAAAGCCCTGGTCGGGGGACCCACGGCGATCGAATTCGACGTCCGCGATGCCGCCGCACGCGACTCGATCGTGATCCCGCCGCTGATCCTGCTCGTCGTCTTCCTGATTTTGATCGGCCTGCTGCGCGCCGTGGTCGCGCCGCTGATCCTGATCGGCACGGTGATCGTCAGCTTCCTGGCCGCCCTCGGGGTTGGCTACTTCGCCTTCGAGTTCATCTTCGACTTCCCCGGCTCGGACCCCTCGCTGCCGCTCTTCGCCTTCGTCTTCCTGGTCGCCCTTGGCGTCGACTACAACATCTTCCTGGTCGCCCGAGCGCGCGAGGAGACGATCCAGCACGGCTCCGAACGGGGCATTTTGCGTGCCCTCGCGGTGACCGGCGGTGTGATCACCAGCGCCGGCATCGTCCTCGCCGGCACCTTCTCGGTGCTCGCCGTCCTCCCCCTCACCTTCCTCACCGAGCTCGGCTTCGTCGTCGCCTTCGGCGTCCTGCTCGACACCTTCCTCGTCCGCAGCGTCCTCGTCCCCGCACTCGCCCTGATGATGGGCGACAAATTCTGGTGGCCCTCGGCCCTCTCCAGACCAAAGGACGAGACCGCGAAGCCAGCCGGCGACCTCGAACAAGAGCCGGCCAGCCCCTAACGCCTCTCGCGCGGGTGGCGCGGTAGGGGGAACCGCCCCTGAGGAAGCTTTAGCTACCGGAAGGGGCGGTGGGTCCCCTGCCGCGACAGGACCCGCGCGCCGCCGCGCTAAAGAACCGGCAGGAATTGCTCAATCTCGAACGGCGTAACCTGAACGCGGTACTCGTCCCACTCCTGCCGCTTGATCTCGACGAAGCGGCGGAAGGTGTGCTCGCCCAGCGTGCGCAGGACCAACTCTGAGTCGGCGGCGACCTCGATCGCCTCGCCCAGCGTCGCCGGCAGCTGCTCGATCCCCTGGTGGGATAGCTCCTCGGGCGAGAGGTGGTAGAGGTTCTGCTCCATCGGCTCGGGCAGCTCGTAGCCCTTCTCGATCCCTTCCAGTCCCGCCTGCAGCATGCCGGCGAAGCAGAGGTAGGGATTGCAGGCCGGGTCGGGACAGCGCAACTCGGCGCGGGTCGCGTTCTCCTTGCCGGGGTGGTAGAGCGGCACGCGGATCAGCGCCGAGCGGTTGCGGCGCGACCAGGCCAAGTAGACGGGAGCCTCGTAGCCGGGCACGAGACGCTTGTAAGAGTTGACCCACTGGGCGAAGAGCGGCGAGATCTCCCGCGCGTGCTTGAGCTGGCCGGCGATGAAGGCCTTGGCCGTCGGCGAGAGGAAGTACTGGTCCTCGGCGTCGAAGAAAGCGTTCTTGCCGTCTTTGGTCAGCGACTGGTGGACGTGCATGCCGGAGCCGTTCTCACCGAAGAGCGGCTTGGGCATAAAGGTCGCATGCCAGCCGTACTTCATCGCGTACTCCTTGACGACGATGCGGTAAGTCATGCAGTCGTCGGCCATCGCCAGCGCATCCTTGTATCGCATGTCGACCTCGTGCTGGGAAGGGCCGACCTCGTGGTGGGTGTACTCAACGTGGATGCCCATCTTCTCCAGCGCCAGCACCGTGTCGCGGCGCACGTCGGAGCCGGCGTCGAGCGTGGTCAGGTCGAAGTAGCCGCCCTCGTCGAGGACCTCGGGGACGCCGTTGGGCGGCTTGGCTGAGCGGAAGTAGAAGAACTCGAGCTCAGGACCGATGTTGAAGGCGTCGAAACCCATCTCCTCGGCCCGTTTGAGCGCCCGTTTCATGATCCAGCGCGGGTCGCCCTCATACGGTTCACCGCCGGGGACCTGGATGTCGCAGAACATCCGCGCCACGGCGTTTTCGCCCTCCGGCCGCCAGGGGATCAGGGCGAAGGTCGAGGGGTCGGGCATCGCGATCATGTCGGACTCCTCGATCGGATTGAAGCCGGTGATCGAGGAGCCGTCGAAGCCCATCCCTCCCTCGAAGGCGTCCTCGAGCTCGGCGGCGTTGATCGAGAAGCTCTTCAGCTGGCCCAGCACGTCGGTGAACCAGAGCCGGACGAAGCGGACGTCGGCATCCTTGACCAGCTGGGCGACGTCAGCGGGGCTCTTCGGTTGGTCTGCCATTACTGCCTCCTGGGCTCGCGCTTGTCCGCTTCGAGCGCGCAACGATAGGCCAAAGCTGCGTCGCGAACCGGCTGGCGAAGAGAGGCGGTGAACCGACTGGGTAAGAGAGCCCGTATTCGGGTAAAGAGCGGTTGCCTTGAGGCGGCTTGCAGGGCAAGCGAAAAGCAGGTATAACTTACGAGACGTAAGTAACTGGCTGAAAGTAAAGTAAAGGCCAACTAAAGGCTCTGTAAAGCGGATTTCCCAGATAGAGCCGGAGGCGGATGCAACGTGACAGTAAAAACAGACGTGAGCAGGTTCCAGATCCACGACGAGTTGACGGCACCTGACGAGAGCGCTCCCCTGATCAAAACGATCCAGGCGACGGGCGGGGCGGTAACGAAGTTCGTCGGCGTGCTTGCCGGCGCGCCGGCCGTCTTGCGCGCTTACACGCGGATGCGCTCGGAGCTTCGCGGCGGCGTGCTCCCCCGGGCCACCCGCGAGCGGATCGCCCTGGCGGTAGCCGAGTACCGCGACGACAGCTACAGCATCGCCCAACACGCAAAGTCGGCCCGCGGCGCCGGCCTCGGCCTCGACGAGGTCTCGAGAGCCCGCAGCTTCAGCTCCAGCGATCCCAAAGAGGCAGCGCTGCTCGAGTACCTGCACGGTGCACTTGAGGCCAATGGCCACCCCCCGCTCCATCTGCACGAGGAGGCAAAGGAGATCGGCTGGTCAGACGAGGAGCTGCTCGAGGCGGTCGCCCATCTGGTGCTCAACGAGTTCCAGAGCCTGATTGCTGGGGCAGCTGAGCTGCCCAAAGATCAGAGCGGGCCGCGGGTATTGCCCTCGGTCGCGTAGCTAGCGGGGTAGGGAGTCGGGCGCCCCCCCCCAAAAGGAGGGCCGGGGGCGGGGGCTGTGGGGTTTTGGGGTGGCGCCCCGCACCCCCGCGAAGAAAACACAACAATTAGG
>JBKPOV010000096.1:0-10922 GCA_046733315.1 Actinomycetota bacterium | reverse complement strand
CGATGACACCGATGGTGGCGGAGTAGCCCTTGGCCGAGTTGGTCGAGAGCTCGCGCGAGGGCGGCGTCGCCCTGCTACGGATCAACCGGCCCGAGGCGCGCAACGCGCTCTCGCCGGAGGTGATGGAGCTGCTGGCGGGGGAGCTGGAGCGGCTCGATCCCGACCCCGAGCTCCGCTGCGTTGTCATCTCGGGCTCCGACAAGGTCTTCGCCGCCGGCGCCGACATCAAGGCGATGAGCGAGCGCAGCTTCGCCGAGGCGCTGCGCCATCCGGCGGCCTCCTTCTGGCGGCGGCTGGCCGCGATCAAGACGCCGATGATCGCCGCCGTCTCCGGCTACGCCCTGGGTGGGGGCTGTGAGCTGGCGCTCGCCTGCGACATGATCGTTGCCGCGCAGGGGGCGACCTTCGGCCAGCCGGAGATCAACCTCGGGATCATCCCCGGCGGCGGCGGCACGCAGCGGCTCGCCCGCGTGCTCGGCAAGCAACGGGCGATGGAGTACGTGCTGACCGGCAAGCGCTTCGACGCCGAGACGGCCCGCGAGCTGGGCCTGGTCAACAGGGTGACCGCCGACGATGCCTGGCTGGAGGAGGCGATGGCTCTGGCCAAAGAGGTCGCTGAGCAACCGCCGATCGCCGCCCGCCTCGCCAAGCAGGCCGTAATCGTCGCCGAGGAGACCGCGCTCAGCGCCGGCCTCGAGAACGAGCGGCGCCTCTACGAGCTGGCGATGGCGACGGGAGACCGGGTCGAGGGCATGCGTGCCTTCCTCGAAAAGCGCGAGCCAAAGTTCGAGGGCAAGTGATGGCGGGCAAGGCGCCGTCAGTCGAGCGAATCGGCGTGATCGGCGCCGGCACGATGGGCGCCGGGATTGCCCAGGTCGCCGCCCTTGGCGGCTATGAGACGCGCCTGCACGATCCGATCCCGGATGCGCTCGAGACCGGGATCGGCCGGCTGCGCAGGGCGATGGCAAAGGGCGCCAGCAAGGGGATGTGGAGCGAGCAGGACGCCGATGAGGCGGGCAGCCGCGTCGGCGCGACGACGAGCCTCGGCGACCTCTGCGAATGCGACTTGGTGATCGAGGCGGCGCCCGAGGACCTCGAGCTGAAGCGCGAGCTGTTCGCGGCGCTTGACGAGACCTGCGGTCCCCAGGCGATCCTCGCCAGCAACACCTCCTCGTTGCCGATCACCGCAATCGCCGCCGAGGTCCCCCGGCGCGAGCGCGTCGTCGGGATGCACTTCTTCAACCCCCCAGCGCTGATGAAGCTGGTCGAGGTCGTCGCCACGGCTGACTCTGCGCCCGCGGCCCTGGAAGCGACCACCGAGGTCGGCAGGCGGATGGGCCGTACACCGATCCGCGCCAAGGACAGCCCTGGCTTCATCGCCAACCGCCTCGCCCGCCCCTTCACCCTGGAGTCCCTGCGCATACTCGGCGACGGCGTCGCCGACGCGGCGACGATCGATCGGGTCTGCCGCATGGCCGGCGGCTTCCGCATGGGCCCCTTCGAGCTGATCGATCTGATCGGCCTCGACGTCAACCTCAGCGTCGCCCGCTCCTTCTATGCCCAGGGCGGCGAGCCCGAGCGCTGGCGCCCCAGCCCGATCCAGGAAGCCCTGGTTGCTGAAGGCAACCTCGGCCGCAAGAGCGGCCGAGGCTTCTACGACTACAGCGACCCCCCCAACCCTTCTTCCGCTGTTCCCTCGCACCAGCTGTCGCGGCGAGGGAACAGCGGAACGGGAGAGTTGACCCTGGATCCGGAGCGGCTGGCCGCGATCGATCCCGCCGCTCCCTCGATCCTGCCTCGCCTCGTCGCCCAAATCGCCAACGAGGCCGCTTTCGCGCTGGAAGAGGAAATCGGCTCCCGACAGGATATGGACACGGCGATGCGCCTCGGCTTCAACTGGCCGCGCGGGCCACTGGAGATGACTGAGTTGATCGGCACCGAGCGAGCGCGGGCCCTACTCGAAGACCTCAGGACCGAACACGGAGAGGCCTACCGGCCCGCGCTCGGCCTGAGGCGAAGCATCAGCTCGTCCTCATAGCACCAGCTCCAGTCCTCGCCAGGCTCGACCGAGCGGATGATCGGGTGGCCGGTCTCGGCGTGGTGCGCGGTCGCGTGCTTGCCCTCGGAGTTGTCGCAGCAGCCGATGTGGCCGCAGCTCTGGCACATACGCAGGTGGACCCACTGCATGCCGAGCTCCAGGCACTCCTCACAACCGGCGACCTGCGGCGGCGGGTCGAGGACCTCGATCGTGCGGATGTGGGAGCAGGAGGCCGTGCGCTCACGATAGCGGGACCGGACCGCAGCCCAGCAGGGGTCAGCCAGGCACATCTGCAAGGCTGCCCGACATGACAGAGACAGAAGGCATCGGCGAGGCGATCACCGAAGAGGGGATCGCCGCCCTGCGCGAGGAAATCGAGGAACTCGAAGGGCCGGCTCGCACCCAGATGGCGGCGCGGATCAAAGTGGCGCGTGAGGAAGGCGACCTCAAGGAGAACGCCGAGTACCACATCGCCAAGGAAGACCAGGCCCACCTCGAGACCAAAATCAAGCGCCTGCGCGAGCGCCTGCGCACCGCTGTGGTGGTCGAGGTCGACGGCAGCGCCGAGACCTTCGCCTTCGGTCGCACCGCCGAAGTCTTCGACGAGGGCAAGGACGAAGTCCACACCTGGACCCTGGTCGGTTCGACCGAGGCCGACCTCGCCGAGGGCCGCCTCTCCGCCGAGTCCCCGATCGGCCGCGCCCTGCGCGACGCCAAAGTCGGCAATCCGATCAAGATCGACACCCCCCGCGGGTCCCGCACCTTCGTAGTGCAGAAGCTCGTCGGCTGATCAAGTCCAGCCACCGGCCGATCATGATGCTACGCTGTAGCACATGGAGATCGGGGTAAGGGACCTACGCAACCGCACCGCCAGCGTCATCGACGCGGTGAAGGCTGGCGAGAGAGTCGTCCTGACCGTGAACGGCGATCCGCTCGCGGACATCGTTCCGCATGGCCAACGAACTCGTTGGCTCGGTGGCCCCCAGCTTCGCGCGCAGCTTGCTGAGCGCGCAGCCGACCCCGCCCTTCGAAAAGAGCTCGATGAGCTGACAGGCCACACCCTCGACGAGCTTTGACGTTGCCCCCCTCTTCGGGCCTGCTCGACACATCGGTCTTCATCGCGCGCGAGACCGGCCGGCCGATCGGCGAGCTGCCGGATCGCATCGCGATTTCCGTGGTGACGATCGGCGAGATGCAGCTGGGCGTCCTCAACGCCAGCGACGACACGACCCGCGCCCGCCGCGCCGATACCCTTGCGCTCGCGCGCTCAGCCGATCCGATCCCGATCAGCGAGGCCGTGATGACAACTTGGGCACGCTTGGTCGCTGACTGCAAAGCGGCTGGAATCCACCGCACGGTGAAGCTGACAGATGCGCTGATCGCTGCCACCGCGGTCGAGCACGGGCTTCCAGTCGTCTCGCAAGACGGCGACTTCGAGAAAATTGCCGCCGTGCATTCGCCCCTTCGAACGCTCGCCGTCTGAGCTACGACCCCGGCGTCGGGGCGATCTCGACGGGCTCGCCGCCGTGCATCCAGTGGGCCTCCGGGGAGGGCGGCGTATCGCGCAGGTACCACTCGGCGTCGAGGGCGCCTTGGCAGCCGCTGCCGGCCGCGGTGACGGCCTGGCGGTAGGTGTGGTCGACGACGTCGCCGACCGCGAAGACGCCTGCCAGGTTGGTGCGGGTGGAGCCGGCCTCGGTGAGGATGTAGCCGTTCTCGTCGGTGTCGACCTGGCCCGCGACCACCTCGGAGCGGGGGATGTGGCCGATCGCAACAAAGGCACCGTCGGTGTCGAAGTCCTCCGTCTCATCAGTCTCGACGTTGCGCAGGCGCACGTGGTCGAGGCGGCCGTTGCCACCGGCGACGAACTCCTCCGGGACGTAGGGGGTCCTGAACTCGATGTTGGCCTGCTCCTTGGCCCGATCGAACATGATCTTCGAAGCGCGGAACTCATCGCGGCGGTTGACCACGGTCAGCTCGCTGGCGAACTTGGAGATGAAGATCGAGTCCTCCATCGCCGAGTCGCCGCCGCCGATCACGATCACCTTCTGGTCTTTGAAGAAGGCGCCGTCGCAGACGCCGCAAGTGGAGACGCCGCAACCGCTCAGCTCGATCTCACCCGGGATGCCAAGTCGCCGCGGCTCCGCGCCCATCGCCAGGATCACGGTCCTCGCCAGATGCTCCTCGTCGCCGAGGTAGACCTTCTGCACCCCACCATCGGAGAGCTCGACCCGATCGACGTCGTCGCTGACGAAGCGCGTGCCGAAGCGCTCCGCCTGAGCGCGGAACTGGGTCATCATCTCCGGCCCCATGATCCCGTCGGGGTAGCCGGGGTAGTTCTCGACGTCGGTGGTGTTCTGCAGCTGACCGCCCCACTGGAAGCCCTCGAAGACGAGCGGCTCGAGGTTGGCGCGCGCCGTGTAGAGCGCCGCCGTGTAGCCGGCGGGGCCGCCGCCGACGATGATCACGTTCTCGACCTTCTTAGCCTCTGTCATGTCCGCCTCGAGTCTAGTGGCGTTGCCAATACTTCACTTTGTATAGTAGCGCCGCGGTCAATCGGCAAACCCTCCGTTTCCCAATGCTGGACCCGCGTGCGCAGCTGGAAGAAGGCGGCGACGCCGAAGGGGATCGGCATCCAGAAGGCGATCAGGCGATAGACGAGGATCGCCGGGAAGACCGTCGTCTCGGGGATGCCGAAGAGGACAAAGGCGCCGATCATCCCCGCGTCGACGGCACCTACTCCCGCCGGGGCGAACGGGATCAAGTTGGCGACCATGCCGAGGAAGAAACCCTGGACGACGACGGCGAGTGGCACGTGGACGCCGAAGGCGTGGAAGGAAGCCCAGAGGATGCCGACGTTGGCAGCCCAGAAGCCAGCGGCGCCGATCACGGCGAGGCCGCCCCTGGAAGGGTGGGCGAAGAGGCTGATCGCGAAGCGGAAGCCCTCGGCAAAGGTCGCGGGCACCTTGGCAATGCTGGCCGCGATCGCCTGGCCGCGCTCGCCGTGCACATGGCGGTTGATCCGCTTGCTCAGGTCGGGCGGGATCAGCGCCACGAGGAGACCCAGGGCAAGCAGCACTCCCGCCACGCCAGCCGGGACGATCGTCAGCTCGACCGAGGCCTTGCCGTTGAGCACACCGGTGCGCAAGAGCACGCCGAAGAGGATCAGCGCCATCGGGTAGAAGGCGTACTGCAAGGTGAGGAAGGCGACCATCCGCCGCGCCACGTCGTGCCGGTTCATCCCCGCCTTGCGCAGTGCCCAGTAGGTGAGGGCAATGCCGCCGGCGCCGCCGGCCGAGAAGAGCCGGGTCGCGGCCAGGCCGGCGACGTTGATCTCGTAGGTCTCCGACCACCTGAGCCGCAGCGCCTCCCCCCCCACCACCGCCTTGAAGAGGGCGATGTAGGTGGCGAAGGCGAGGACGTTGAAGCAGATCGCGACCGTGATCCAGAGCGGGTCGGCGTCGCCGAGCTTGTCCAAGGCATTCTCCAGCCCGACCAGCCTCGGGAAGAGGAAGTAGATGCCGATCAGCAGGGCGACGACCACGACCCCGGTCTGGATCAGGCGGCGTCGCGTGAAGATCGGCAGTTCGGCAGGATGGCCGCCGTTCTCCGAATCCTCCGGGGACACCTAAGGGAAGCTACTCGCTGGCGAGGCGCTCCAAGCGGCGGAGCCCCCGATTGACCGCGAGCACGGCGGGTTCGGCGAGCGGCTCGCCGCGCCTGACGAAGGCAACCAGGCCCGCCCCGGCCAACAGGTCGGTCACATAGTGCTCGCCCAGGTAAACGAGGCCGAAGCCGAGCGTGAGGGCATAGCTCCAGCCCACCGCGCCCTCGACGCGGCCCGCCTCGGACAGTGAGATCGCCGCCATCGTCGAGGTGGCGAAGTGCAGCGAGGGCATCGCCGCCCAGGGGTTGCCGCCAAGCGCACCGTACATCGCCGGCCAGGCCGAGCGCCAGGTCTCCTCACCGACCCCGATCATGATCCGCCGCACCTCTTCCCCGGTCTGGCCCTGTTCCGACGCCCACCACGGTGGCGCGGTCGGAACGACGAAATATCCGACGCAGCCGAGGTCGAAGACGGCGGCCATCTGGCGGGCGGCGCGGGGAAAGCGCTCGGGGTGGCGCAGCAGGATCCAGGTCAGCACCAGGTAGGGCTCGAGAAACCAGAGCCAGTGGACCCAGGTGAGGATACGATCGAGCGTGCCCACGCCGCGGAAGCGCGCCAGGCCACGCTGAAGGCGGCTGTTCGGCAGCCGGCCGAGGCCGATCGCGCGGTCGATCACGATCGGGTAGCGGCTGCGCAGCCGCCCTTTCAACCGCTCCGGGTCGTCGTAGGGGAGCTCGTGGACCATCGTGAAGGCCCACATCTGTAGAGCGAAGAGCCCGACGTCGCGCTTGCGCGAGCGCGGGTAGAGGACGGCCAGGGCAAGCGGGCCGACAGCGCAGGCGCCGATCGTCACCGGTCCGGGCACCCGCAGGCGCTTGCGCAGCAGCGGCACGGCCACCGCGGCGGCGATCGCGCCCGCCGCTCCAGTGCGCAATGCCAGGCGAAGCGCCGGAGATGGCCGGGATCGGCTCCGCATCAGGTCGGCGAGTATAGGAGCCCGCCGCCGGGCCACGGCGAACTGTGGGCACCGCGCCGCGCCGAGCGGCGTGATTAGAATGGCCGCGCTTTGGCGGCTCATTCTCCTGGCACCGACCAGATCGACACCCTGCTTTGGATTGGCTTCGTCGCCGCGACGATCGTCGTCGTCGCGGTCAACGGCGCGCTGATCTACGCGCTGCGCCGATATCGGGACGATCGTGGCGCCGAGCCGCGCCAGCTTCGCGGCGGTCGCGGCAGTCAGCTGCGGGTTGGCGCGGGGCTGACGGCCTTCGCCGCCATCGTCCTGATCATCAGCTTCATCTACACCGACAAGGCCCGCGAGACGCCCACCACCGGTCCGGCCGGCCTCGCCTCGGCCGAGTCCACGCCGCTGAAGATCGAAGCGACCGGCCAGCAATGGCTGTGGCGCTTCGACTATCCAAACTCCGCCTTCTCCTATTACAAGCTGGTCGTCCCGGTGGACACCACCGTTGAACTCGACCTCCTCTCCACTGACGTGGTTCACACTTGGGACGTGCCGGAACTGGCGCCCAAGCGCGACGCGGTGCCGGGCAAGACCAACCACGTCGTCTTCCGCGCCGACGAGGAAGGCGTCTACGAGGGCAACTCGGCAACCTTCTCGGGCCAGGCCTACGCGGCGATGCGAACCGCGGTCGAAGTCGTCTCGCCCGAGGCCTACGAAGAATTCGTCAAAGAGCAGAAAGCCGAGATCCAGGCGGCCCAGGATCGCGTCGTCGACCTGATCAAAAAGGGAGAAGTACCGTGAGCGCTCGTCCTGAGGTTGTAGTCGATGGCTATCCCCGTCACCGTCCCGCCTGGATCGAGGGCATCACCAGCGCCGACCACAAGGACGTCGGCCGGATGATGATCGGCGCCGCGCTCGGCTTCCTCTTCATCGCCGTGATCGAGTTCCTGCTGATGCGCTTGCAGCTCGCCGTTCCGGAGAACACGCTGCTCACCCCGGTCACCTTTAACCGCATGCTCTCGCTCTACGGAGCAACGGCGATCTTTCTCTTCGCGATCCCCCTGGCGCTGGGCCTCTTCTATTACCTTGCGCCGCTGCAGGTTGGCGCCCGCGGAACGGCGCTGCCGCGCCTCGGCCAGGTTGGCCTGTGGCTCTACCTCGCTGGCGCCACCGTGCTCTACGCGGGCTTCCTCTTTACCCCTTCGGAGGCCGGCGTCAACCCGCTGGCGCCCCTTTCCGAGCTCGCCTTCCTGTCCAACAACGGTGTCGACGCCTGGGCGGCGGCGAACGGGTTGGCGACCCTCGGCTTCGTCTTGATCGCGGTCAACCTGGTGACGACGCTGCGGCGTATGCGCGCGCCCGGCATGGCCTGGCGGCGGGTGCCCGTCTTCGCCTGGGCGGCGACGATCTGCTCCTGGCTTTTGTTGGTGATCGGCCCCGTGATGCTGGCCGCGATCACGATGCTGATGATCGACCGCAACTTCGACGGCATCTTCTTCGCCGATGGCTCCGGCGGCGCACCGCTGCTCTGGGCTCATCTGAGCTGGATCTTCTACACCGGCGCCTACATGATCATCCTGATCACGGCGCTGGCGGCAATCGCCGAGATCGTTCCGGTCTTTGCTGGCAAGCCCCTCTTCAATCGCAACGCCGTGACCGGCTCGCTGCTGGCGATCGCGGTGATCGGCACGCTCGCCTGGATGCAGAACATGCTCACCGCGCCAATCGGCATCGGCTGGATGTACTTCGCGATGATCATGTCGCTGGCTCTGATCGTGCCCTTTGGCCTGATCGTCTTCAACCTGATCGCGACGATGATCGGCGGCACCTTGCGGATGCGGGCCCCGCTGCTCTTCGCCGCCGGTGCCCTCTCGATGATCTCGATCGGGCTGGCAAGTGAGATCTCGCACTCGATGGTGGCGGTGGCCTGGCGACTGCACAACACCACCGACGCCACCGCGGCGACCCACTTCGCGCTGGTCGGCGGCAGCGTCTTCGGCGGCTTCGCCGCGCTCCACTACTGGTTCCCGAAGCTGACCGGACGCACGATGGGCGAGACCCTCGCCCGCTTCTCCTTCTGGACAATGGGGCTCGGCATGCTGCTCACCTTCGTACCGCTCTTCTTCGCGGGAGGCGAGCACGGCCAGGTTGTCGACGCCTACAAGTTCTTCAGCGGTACCGGCGTCAGCGCCGACAACCTGATCGCCACGATCGGCGCCTTTGTGCTCGCCCTCGGGATCGTCCTCAGCCTTGTCAATGCGATCGCCAGCCGCACCAACGGCAGGCGCGCCGGCCATGACCACTGGGGCGGCAACTCACTCGAGTGGTTCGCGCTCTCACCGCCTCAGCCGCACAACTTCGACCTGCTGCCCGATGTGCGCAGCGATCAGCCAATGCGCGATATCCGCGCGGCGATCGACCACCGCACCCGCCGCACCGCCAAACAGTCGGCAGGCGATACCCAGCCGGTAGCCTGAACATCGTGAGCGGCGCCGAAACGGCTGTCGTCGCACAGCGCCCTGCGGCTTTCGGCGTTCTGCGCGACTACGTAACCCTGACCAAGCCCAAGGTGCAGTCACTGCTGCTCCTGACCACGATCACGACGATGTACGTGGCGGGCGACCCCTCTGTCGGCCTCGTCTTCCTCACCTGCCTTGGCGGCGCCCTCTCGGCCGGCGGGGCCGGCGCGATCAACCACGCGATAGACCGGGACATCGACCGGATGATGGCCCGCACCGCCGACCGTCCCGTGGCCAGCGGACGGATTTCACCGGCCGCGGCGATTGCTTTTGGCGCACTGCTCGGCTGCGCCTCCTTCACGCTGCTGGCGCTGACGGTGAATCCGCTGGCGGCGGCGCTATCGATCTCGGGCCTCTTCGGCTACGTCTTCGTCTACACGCTCTGGTTGAAGCGCACGACGCCGCAGAACATCGTGATCGGCGGGGCCGCGGGCGCCGTACCGCCCCTGGTTGCCTGGGCAGCCGTCACCGGCACTCTCAGCGGCACCGCCTTCTACCTCTTCGCGATCGTCTTCTTCTGGACCCCGCCCCACTTTTGGGCGCTCTCCTTGTTGATGAAGGACGAGTACGCCAAAGCGGGCATTCCGATGCTGCCGGTGGTACGCGGCGAGGCGGAGACGCGCCGCCAGATCCTCCTCTACACCGTCCTCCTCTACGCCGTAACGCAGCTGCCCTTCTGCGCCGGGGGCTTCGGAATCGAGTACCTGATCGCGTCGATGACGCTTGGCGCCGGCTTCATCTACTGCGCCGTGTGCCTCCTGCGCAGCGCCGATCGCCGTTGGGCCCTGCGCACCTACCTCTACTCGCTCGCCTACCTGGCCTTGCTCTTCGTGGCGATGCCGCTCGACCGCGTCGTCTAGTAGAAATCCCAACGTGGATCGCGAGACCTCAAGAGCGAACATGAGCGCCGGCCTGCTGGCCGGCGGCGTCGCCGCCGCTGTCTTTGCCCTCTGCTTTGTCGCCGCGATGCTCTACATCGCCTCATGAGCCCGGACCATCGCCACGTTCCGGAGCCCGGCGAGGTCGTCTACCCGGCCCGCCCATCCTGGGCCGCGCCGATTTTTGCCTTCGCCCTCGCCTTGACCGTCTGCGGCATCTTCGCCGAGGGCTTCATGGTGCGCGGCTGGATCTACTCGATCATCGGCGGCATCGTCGCCCTCTTCGCCTTGCGCAGCATGATCCGCGACTCGATCCGCAGCTATTACCGCCTGCCGCGCAGGCAGCACGTGCGTGGCGCGGTTCTCCCTGTGGAAACCATCTTGCCGCCGCGCTCCTAGCGCCAAATCCTCCTCAGTCCGGACTCATTCCTGAGGTAGCGCCCTCCGTAGTCCAAACACGCACGATGTCGCGCATCGAGAGGACGCCCACCAGATCGGGCCCCTCATAGACGACGAGGTGGCGGATGCCGCGCCGCGACATCTCGGCGGCGGCGCGCTCGAGACTCCAGTCCGGCGAGGCGGCGATCACGCTGTCACTCATGTGGTCGGCGACCTTCTCGACATCAGGGTCCTGGCCGCCTCCGAGGGAGAGCAGGATGTCGCGCTCGGTGATGATGCCGGGCACCGGCGTCTCCTCATTGCTGACCAAAGCCGCGCCGATCTCCTTGTCGGCCATCATCGTCGCCGCCTCGCGCAGGGTGTGCGTAGGACCGACCGTGAGGACCACCTCCGACATCCCATCCCGTACATGCATCTGCCGCATCCCCCTTGGACTCGCGGTTCGTGAGAATCGCCTCAAGCCTACCCGACCCCAGGCGGCGTCAAGCATGCTTTCGGCCGGGCGGGACATATAGAC
>JBKPOV010000095.1:0-11922 GCA_046733315.1 Actinomycetota bacterium | reverse complement strand
GCTCTGCCTCGATCTCCGCCTCGATCTCGTCGCGAAGGTCGAGGTCGGAAGCCGGCTCCTCGCCCTCGGCGTCGAGGCCGTGGCGGCGGCGGAAATCGCGCAGCTGCGAGGCAGGGACCTCGAGCTGGTGGGCGATCCAGGCGTCGGTGCGGCCTTGCCGGACCCAGGCGCGGATCTGGTTCAGCTGGGGCTTCAGTGAACGTCTTGCCATCGGCGCGCGAGTCTATTCAACCGGGGCGGTGCAGGCATGGCCACTACGCCATCAGGAAGGCGAGCGCCTCGAACATGGAGACGACGACCACGGCAACGGTGACCGTCAGGCAGACGGCGAGGACGCTGAAGCGCACCTTGCTGGCCTGCTCACTGCGGGTGATCCGGCGCGCGCGCGAGCGGTTGGCGGCGCGGCGCCGAAGCTGCTCGCGCCGACGGCGCTCCAGACTGGTCTCCTGCTCGAAGGCCGTCTCGAACTGGGAGATGCTTTGACGCATTCGCATAGATCGGGTGGCCCGGGGGCCGCGGGGGACCGTAGCAAAGGCGCACGAGCACTTGCAGGGGGAGGAAATGTGCGATCGGTCACGACAGTCACGGCGCGCAGGCACCCCAGAGCCCGCGGCCGGCCCGCGCTGCACGCAACTCCAGGCGTCTGAACAGCGGCGCGAAGCGGTCGTTGGGCGGGATCGTCAATGAGCGGGCCAGGCCGCGGCGAACGAGGTCAGCGTTGATGAAGCGGTCTCCGAGGTAGACGTAGGCGAGCAGCCTGCCGTAGGTGTCGCGCCGCTCGACGCCGAAGACCAGCCGCACCTGACGTTCCTCGACCAGCCGATGGTTGAAGGAAGACGCCTGCGGCCCAAAGCACTGCACGGGCGTATCCGGCTTGACGGTCTCCGGCGTGTCGATGCCGATATAGCGGACGTCCTCGACCCGATCGCCGACCCGCGCTTCGATCGTGTCCCCGTCGACCACACGGACGACGAAGGCCGGCGCGCTCGTAGGACCCGCATCGGCCCCGCCGTCCTCCCACGGCCGCAGGATCAGCAGCGTGGCGGCCAGCAGCAGCAGCACGCTGCTGAGCTGACCGCGCCGCACGGATTAGGGGATGCGGCGAACGCTGCTGAGCAGCGTCTCTTTGATCGAGGCGATGATCTCCAGCGCGTCATTCCACTCGCGCTGCCAGACGTTGCGGCCGAAGATCACGCCCGAGCCGCCCGCCTCCATGATCTCGCGGGTGTGACCCAGGACGGTCTCGTCGTCGACCCTGGAGCCGCCCGAGAGGACCACGAGCGAGCGGCCGGCAGATTCCACGCACTGGCGGATCGCCTCGGCCTGATCGACCTGCATCTCGTTGTAGGGGGCGGGGGCGTCCTTGTCCTTGTCCGCGTCGACCTTCGGCATGTTGAGCTTGACCACGTCGGCGCCCATCTCCATCGCCATCCGCGCCGCGTAATCGATCGCGTAGAACGAGTTCTGCCCGCCCTTGGCCTCGATCGCTTCGCCGCGCGGGTAGGACCAGACGATCAGCGGCATGCCGAAGCGGTCGCAGTCTTCACGCACGCTGCGCAGCTGGGCGAGGTCCTCGTCCTGGCGCGGCGAGCCGACGTAGAGCGTGTAGCCGATCGCGTCGGCACCGAGCCGCACACCGTCCTCGACGCTGGCGTTGCAGGTCGAGAAGGCCTTGGCGGAGGAGGGCACGTCGGTCTTGCCGTTGACCTTGAGGATCAGCGGCACCTGGCCGGCGTAGTCGGGGTAGTACTTGCTCGCCATGCCGATCTGGCAGGCAAGCGCGGAGTAACCGGCCTCGGCGGCGAGGCGGAACTGGTAGTCGGGGTCCTTCGACGCCGGGTTGGGGAAGAAGTCACGCGGGCCGTGCTCGATGCCCTGGTCGATCGGCAGCAGCATCAGGGTTCCGTTGCCGGGGCCGAACTCGAAGAGCAGCCGCCGCAGGCGGGCTCGTTTGCCGGGGGCCAGGGTGGCCAGCAGCGATTTCTGCTCGGTCAGACTCTTCAACTCCACGCGTTTCCTCCTCGAAGATGGGTGTAGGGGGAGTATGCCACCGAGGCCAGGCCTCAAGCGCTCCTCACCGGGGGTTTATCCTCGGATGACCATGAGCGAGACTGAGCTCAGCGTCATCTGCAAGAACTGCGGCTCCGAGGTCAGTCCCTACGTAACCGAGTGCCCGTACTGTGGCGCTCGCCTGCGCAAGCGGGCGCCGAAGCTCGAGCGTCGGGGCGATGGGCTGGAGGCGAAGCCGCGCCGCCGCAAACGGCCGCGGATCCTGCGTCGCCACCGGCATGAGCCGGCGGCCGCGTTCCGTCCCTACGCGACGATGGGGGTGATCCTCGGCTCGGCCGCCCTGCTGCTTGTGCAGAAGGCCACCGGGGACGCGATTGACACCTTTGGCGGCCTGATCGTGCCGCTCGAGGACCAGTGGTGGCGCTTCCTCACCGCGCCTTTCGCCTACGTCGACGTCGGCTACCTCTTCGTGGTCGCCGTGGGCTTGGCGATCTTTGCCACTGGCATCGAGCGCCGCCTCGGCACCGCACCCACCGCCATCCTGCTGGTCGCCTGCGGCTCACTGGGAATGGTCGCCGCCAGCGGCATCGCCGATGCCCAGGGCGACATCGAGGTGATTGCCGGCGGCAACGGCATGGCTCTTGGCGCGCTCGCCGCCTGGTTCGCGCTGCGCCGCGCCGAGGCGCAGCGCGCGATCGACGACGACTACGACGTGATCGGGGTGATCGTCGCCGCTGCCGTACTGCTGGCGCTGCCAATCTTCGATTCCAGCGCAGATCCTTTTGCCGGCTTGGTCGGCGCCGTGGTGGGTGGCCTCGCGGGTCTCGCTGCCTCCGCCCTACGAGACCCCCCTAGGTAGCTGCGTCTAGGCTCCTCGTCGTGCCCTCGGACGAGCAACTGCACGCCGCGATAGAGCGACTGGTCGACGCGGAGCGTTTCGCCGAGGCGGAGCAGATCGTCACCCGCGCCGCTCCGCAGTTGCAAAAGGTCCTTGCCGCCGCCCTCGCCGAGGGCGGCTGGTTCGGCGAGTCCCATGACGCCGAGGCGCTGAAGGCGGCGACGGCGCCCGATCCGGAGGAGCGCATCGCCGCGGTGCGCTCGCTGCTCGCCGAGGAGGCGCGGATGGGAATGATGGTCGGAGTCGCCGTCGGCTGGGCACTCCATGCCGAGTTGAACGAAACCGAGACAGAAGGAGAGAGCTGAGCGATGGAGATCAAATTCCACGGCCATTCGTGCTTCGAACTGAGCGACGGTGAGACCCGGGTCCTCGTCGATCCGTTCCTCAAGCCCAACAACCCGGCCGCTGTGACGACCGGGGAGGAACTCGATCCGACCCACATCGCCATCTCCCACGGGCATGCCGATCACATTGCCGACGCTGTCCCCGTCGCCATGCGCAACGGCGCCCACTGCGTCGCCATCGTCGAGCTCGCCAAGTGGCTGGAAGCGCAGGGCGTGGAGGAGGTGAGCGATCCCAATCTCGGTGGCACAGTCGAGTTCGACTGGGGCTACATCAGCCTCGTCCCGGCCTGGCACACCAACACCCTGCCCGGCTCAGAAGACTCCCCCTTTAGCGCCGAGCTCGGCGTAGTGCTCGGAACCGCCGCGGGGCTCGTGATCAAGATTGGCGAGACCACCGTCTACCACGCCGGCGACACCTGCCTGTTCAGCGACATGAAGCTGATCGCGCAGCGCAGCGATATCGACGTCGCCCTCTTGCCGATCGGCGGTCACTACACGATGGACCGCCGCGACGCCGTGGTCGCCGCCGAATTCGTCGGCGCCGGCACCGTGATCCCGATGCACTTCAACACCTTCCCCGCGATTGAGACCGACGCTCAGGCGTTCAAGAGCGAGGTCGAGGAGAAGACTTCCGCGACGGTGGTCGTGCTCGAGCCGGGGCGGTCGCATACGACTGGCTGAGCAGCCAGGCCGCTGCTAGTCTCGATCGGACCGCGCAGCGAGCCGAGGAGAGCAGCGATGGGAACCACGGAGGCATCCGGCACCGAGACACGGACCGAGCGTGCCGATTTCCAGGCGACCGCCGATCCGGCGCTGAACGAGGCTGCCGACCGTACCGGCGACATAAAGCTGCTCACCTACGAGGAGCTCTACCTGCTCTGGGAGCGCCAGCAGTGGCAGACGCAAGAGCTCGACTTCAGCCGCGACCGCGAGGATTGGCACGAGCGCTTCAGCCCCGAGGAACGCTTTCAGCGCATGTACGGGCTCTCCTCGTTCTTCATCGGCGAGCAGAAGGTGGCGGAGGAGCTCGGGCCGATCATGCGGGCTGCGCCGACCGAGGAGCAGCGGATCTTCCTCTGCACCCAGATCGCCGACGAGGCTCGCCACGTGCGCTTCTTCGAGCGCTTCTACCGCGAGGTGGGCGTGCTGGAGTCAGACGAGCTTTCCCAGATGCTGGTCCAGACCTCCGAGCACCTCAACGAGAACTTCGGCCGGCTCTTCGACGAGATGCTGAAGCAGCGCACCGACCGCCTCGCCGCCGAACCGGAGGACAGCGAGGCTCTGGTCGAGGCGATAACGCTCTACCACATGGTGATCGAGGGCATGCTCGCCCTCACCGGCCAGCACTTCATCATGGATTACAACGAACGCGAAGGCACGCTGCCGACCTTCGTCGCGGGCTTCCAGAAGGTCGCCCGCGACGAGCACCGCCACGTCGCCTTCGGCTCGGTCTTTCTGCGCGAGAAGGCGCGTGAGGACGAGCGCTACAAGCAGGCGATCCAGCGGACGCTCGAGGAGTCGCTGCCGGTGGCCGACAAGGTCCTCTCACCGCCTTGGGCTCCTGAGGGGGACGACTGGGAACTGTTCGGCTACTCACTGGCCGAGACGCGCAAATTTGCCGGCACCTGCCTGATGCGGCGCCTCAAGGTGATCGGCCTCCAGTAGGGCGCCCGAGCTGCGGCGCGGGTTGCCTAGCCTTCGGCGATAGGAGCTTCGGAGCTGCCCGGGGCGGGCGTACCTTCGGCTGGCGGTGAAGCGGGTTCCGCCGGCGGCGCGGGAGCGGTTTCGGCGGGCGCTGGTGGAGCGCTTTCGGCTGCCGGAGGGGCCGCGGGTGCGGTGGTTGGTCCTCCGACGGTGACGACGACCGTGCCGCCGCCTGCAGGCGCGCCGGCCGTCGTGGCCGATGGTGTGGCGCCGTCTAGGTCAGCAGCGGCCTGGGGAGTCGCTTCCTCCCCCGGGGCTTCGCTGCCGCCGGTGGCCGACTGGCCGGATTCGCCGCTGAGCTGCTCGGTGCCCTCTTGGGAGGCCACCGGCTCGGCGGGCAGGGGTTCGGTGGCTGGAGGTGTGACCGGTACGACCTGCTCAGGCGCCGCTTGGGTGGGTGAGGGAGCGAGGACGGCACTATGGGCGGGTGAGAGTGCCAGTGAGGGACCCTGCTCGATCGTCCGGGAGATCGTGGCGGGAGAGCTCGCCGAGGGCGGTTCGACCTGCTGCTTGACCTCAACCGCGCCAGCGGTGATCACGGCTGCGGTGACGACGCCGGCGACGGCCTTGGTGCCGATTGCGCCCCCCACCGCGCCGAGGCCGCCGAGGCCACCCGCGGCGCCGCCGGAGCTGAGTGCGGCTCCGACTCCCCCAACGGCCCCCGTAGCGCCGGCGCCCGTCGCGGTCGCCGCGCCACCGGCGCCCGTGCCTCCCAGGCCGAGCTTGGAGACGATGAAGGCTTTGAGGGCAACAAGCGGGCCGACCGGTACCAGCGCCGAGAGAACCTTGTCATTGGAGCGCAGCTGCGAACGGAAGTCGCTGCACTCCTCGCAGTCGCGCACGTGACGGCGCACCGGCCCGGCGAGCTTGCGCAGGCCCTCGGCCGCCTCGGCGAGGTCGATCCGCACCTCGCCGCAGGTCAGCTGGCGCGCCTGGCTCGCCTCGGCGAGTGAGATCCGTGCCCGCACCAGCAGCGACTTGACCGAGGGCACGCTGGTCTCCATCGCCTGGGCGATCTCCTCGTAGGACATCGCGTCCATCTCGCGCAGCAGCAGCGCCGAGCGCTGGGTCTCGGGCAGCTTGCCGACATCGGTGAGCAGCTGGCGGAACTCCTCGCGGTTGTGGACCTTCTCCGCCGTTGAAGACGCCTCGACCGCCGGCACCAGGTCCATCGATTCCTGTGAATCGGCAGTCGGTTTGCGCAGATGGTTGAGGCAGCGGTTGCGGGCGATTCGGTAGAGCCACGGGCGCAGGTTGATCTCGCGCTCGTCGGCGAGCATCGCCCGGTAGGCGTTGACGAAGACCTCCTGCAGGACGTCCTCGGCGTCCTCGGTGGAGCCGAGCATTTGGCGGCAGAAGCCGAGTAGCCGCCCCTGGTAACGGTCGACGATCGTCTCGAAAGCGCCGGGATTACCGGCGCGAGCCATCGCGATCAGGCGTTCGTCGCCTTGCAGCTTGAGCAGGGGGGAACGCCGGGCGAGGAGTCCGCGGCGACTGGCGTGTGTGAGAGCTGAAGCCTCCAAGCGAATCCTCCGTAGAACCAGGGAAGGCGTTTGTCTTCTAGCTCAAGGACACCGTAGCAGCGGGGTAGTTGCGGTCAATCGACACTTTTAGCGCGGGTTTAGAAACCCAACGTCAACAAAGCAGGGAGGAAGGAGTGCCCGGGGCGGGATTCGAACCCGCAAGCCCCCCAGTGGGGCAGCGCCTTTTAAGGGCGCCGCTTTTGCCAATTTCGCCACCCGGGCAAGGCCGATGGTAGCCGGGCGCATCTGGCGCGCGGGTCCTGTCGTGGGCAGGGGGGCCTGCGGGCAGTCCACGGGCTGTCCTCGACCCCCCTGCCCCACGCCACCCGCGCGAGAAGCGTCCCTTAGGCTCTCGCTTCTATGGACCATGGGGGGCGGATAGTCGCGAAGGCGCTCAAGTCGCGGGGCGTGAGCCACCTCTTCACGCTGTCTGGGGGACACCTGTTCTCTATATACGACGGCTGTAGGGCCGAGGGCATCGAGATCGTCGACGTGCGGCACGAGCAGTCGGCGGTGTTCGCCGCTGAGGGCTTCGCCAAGGCGACCCGGAATCTCGGCGTGGCGGCGCTGACGGCGGGTCCCGGCGTCACCAACGGGATCAGCGCGATTGCCGGGGCGCAGGCCAACTGCTCGCCGGTCTGCGTGCTGGGGGGAAGGGCGCCGGAGCTGCGCTGGGGCTCAGGCTCGCTGCAGGAGATCGACCACCTGCCCTTTGTCTCGCCGCTGGTCAAGTCGGCGGAGACCGTCAAGGAGCCCGGGCGGATCGGCGCTCGGACGGCGGCGGCACTCGACCTGGCGCTGGCAGCGCCATATGGGCCCACCTTCATTGACTATCCGCTCGACGTCGTCTTCACCGAGGGGGATGCGGAGATCCCCTCCCGGTCGGCGGTTGCGGTGGGTCCCGCCGAGGGGGTCGAGGAGGCCGCCGCGCTGCTCGCCGCGGCGGAGCGCCCGGCGATCATGGCCGGCAGCGGGCTCTACTGGGGCAGGGGAGAGGAGCAGCTGCGAGCGCTGGCCGAGGCGCTCGGCATTCCGGTCTTCCTCAATGGGCTGGGGCGAGGCTGCCTGCCGGCCGATCACGAGCTTGCCTTCAGCCGGGCTCGCGGAGCCGGGCTCGGCGGCGCCGACGTGGCGCTGGTGATCGGGGTGCCGCTCGATTTCCGCCTCGGTTTCGGCGCCAGCATCGCCGAGGGAGCGAAGCTGATCCGGCTCGATGCCGCACCAAACGCGCTCACCGCCAACCGGGCGCCGGAGGTTGACCTGGTCGGCGATGTCGCCGCCAGCCTGGCCGCGATTCTCAGCTCCGCCGCTCCTTCTCCGGGTATATCCAGGCAAGGGAACAGCGGGGGACGCACGACGGCCTGGCTGGAGCAGTTGCGGGGGATAGAGCAGGAGAAGCGCGCCGCCGAGCAGGACGAGCTGAACGATTCGCGCTCGCCGCTGCACCCCGTGCGGATCTACAAGGAGTTGGGCGAAGTGCTGGAGCGCGACGCGATCGTGATCGGTGATGGGGGCGACTTCGTCTCCTATGCCGGCCGCTTCATCGAGACCTATCAGCCCGGCTGCTGGATGGACCCGGGGCCGTTTGGCTGCCTTGGGGCGGGACCGGGTCAGGCGATCGGCGCCAAGTTGGCCCAGCCTGACCGCCAGGTCTGCCTGCTGCTCGGCGACGGCGCCTTCGGCTTTGCGGGCATGGAGTTCGACACGATGGCGCGCCACGGCCTGCCCGTCGTCGGGGTGATGGGCAACAACGGCATCTGGGCCCTCGAGCACCATCCGATGAAGTTTCTCTATGGCTACTCGGTGGCGGCGGAATTGCGCCCGGAAACGCCATATGAGGAGATGGTTGAAGCGCTCGGCTGCGACGGGATCCTGGTCAGAGATCCCGGCGAGCTGCGGCCCGCGCTTGAGCGTGCCTTCGCCTCGGGGCGACCGACCCTGGTCAACGTCTTCACGGATCCCGAGGTCGTCTACCCGCGCAAGTCGAATCTGGCTTGAGTCCGATTTAGGCCCAAAAAAGAATCGACCGCCATCGCTGGCGGCCGATTCAAGTTGGTCCCTCAGGACGGGCAGGGGTACGTCTTCAGGGACCAGTTCTTATTTGGTGGACCCAGACGGCGGGAGGCGCCATGATGCGGCAATCGTCCGAGTCCTGTACCGGGTCGGCGGTGGTATGCCCCACCTCTTTCCCGATGTGGCGATTATCTGCCTGTCTATCCGCTGCGTCTAGTTGGCCCGCCCTCCACTACCTGTAATTGACGAGGGTTGAGCTACTGATTTTTGGGGCTTAGACCGCTTCTTTAACCCAACTGGAGCGCTGCCCGAAACAGGACTGTCCACGTAGGAACACGAAATTACCCACGGCTGAGAATACGGGGTTACCCGCGGCCCAAAGCCGATACAGCCGCAATCGCGGTGCCGTAGAGAATGTCGTGCTCGGAGACCGTGATGCTGTCGAGGCCAAAGGCGCGCATCGTCTCCACCAGAATGACCACGCCCGCGACTATGTTGGGCGCCCGGTCGGGGTGCAGGCCGGCGATCTCTGCCCGTTTGGACAGTGGGACGGAGGCCAATTCCGAGAGAAGGCGCTGGATCGAGCCAAGGGTGAGCGTATGGCCGTGTACTTGCTTGGGGTCGTAACGCTCGAGGCCGATCTCGATCGAGGTCAGTGAGGTAGGGGTGCCGGCAACGGCGATACCGGCGCTTGCCACGACGTCTGGCTGGCCCGACGTTGCACCCTCGATCAGTGCTCGCACGTCGCTGGCCAACGCCTCGAGCTCGAGCGCGCTGGGCGGGTCGCTACCGATGTGGCGCTCGCTGTGGCGCACGACGCCCGCTTGCAGCGAGGCATGGAAGGCGATGTCGTCGCCCGTGCCGACGATCAGCTCGGTCGAGCCGCCACCGATGTCGACCACCAGCGTCGGCTCGATTGGCGTGTGCTCACAGGTGGCGCCGAGGTAAGTGAGCCGCGCCTCCTCCTCGCCGTCGAGCACTCGGGCCGAGAGCGCGAAGCGCTCCCGCAACTCAGCGACGAAGGCGCTGCCATTGGAGGCGTCGCGCACGGCACTGGTCGCGATCGCTTCGATCCGCTCCACGTTCGCCTCGCCGCAAATCGCCACGTAGTCGGCGATCGCCTCGCAGGCCGCCTCGATCGCCTCGCCGGAGAGCTGTCCCGAGAGATCGACCCCGCGCCCGAGCCTGGTCACCCGACTCTGCCGCTCGACCTCGCTTACCCGCCCCGCCGCGACCTCGGCAATCAGCAGCCGCGTCGAGTTGGAGCCGATGTCGACCACCGCCACCCGATGAGAGTCCCCAGCCATTGCCGCGCCACTCTAGAGACCGCAGCCCATACGTTGCTAGCATGACCAAACCGCCGCGGGGTGGAGCAGCCAGGTAGCTCGTCGGGCTCATAACCCGAAGGTCGCGGGTTCGAATCCCGCCCCCGCTATGCGGCGAAAGCCCTGCAAATCGCAGGGTTTTCGTCTTTCTGAGGTGTAGACAGAAGGGTGCAAAAACGGCCGTGGGGCAACGCCTGGGGCAACACGAGGTCAAAGTGAGGTCGATTTAGGCCTTGCGCGGCGTCCCCGATCCACCTACGTTCGGCCGCGAGAAACGCAGAGATAAGTGGCCCCGGCGACGCTGGAACGCCCCGGGGCCCGGCACCGAAGGGCGAGCCTTCGATGCGAGAGAGACCGTACCGACGTAGGCCATTCTGGACCGCGTCGCGGGCTCGCCCTCGGTGCCTCTATCGAGAGGAGCGGCACCGTGCCCGGCACCACTACAACCATCGACCGCAACCAGCGCAAAGGGCTCTATGAGCTGGTCCGCAACCACCTCGGCAGCATCGAGGACTTCTTCGTAGCGCTGGAGCGCACCAAGGACTTCGCCAGGGCCGAGCAACTGGCGGTGGAGTTCGCCGAAGACTTCCGGCTCCTGCACGACATCGGCTGGGCCGAGCGCGACGAGCGCGAGACGTTCGAACTGACCATGCCGGCCCACGACCTGATGGAACTGCTCCAGCGCTTGCACGCCGAAGCCGTGCCGGTGCTGGTCGAGACGGGCGCCGAGGCCGAGTCGACCCGCGACGACGCTGAGACGGACCGGCGCTTCCAGCTCGGCTACGAGGTCTGCAACAAGCTCCTGGACGAGCTGGACCCACGCGAGGCGGATCGCGGGCGAGCCGATCGCCCCGCACCGCGGCGGGTCCGATCCAGTTGCCCACGCGGAGACCGACCGTGAGCGGGTGGCGATGCCGATCGGCGCAGACGGGGCACGAGCCGTTTCCCGAGCGGCTTCCGCACGAGCTCAACCACTTGGTGCTGACCGGGACGCTGCTGGAGAAGCCTCACGGGGCGAGGAGCCCCCGAGGCGATGCGGTCACGATGCTCCGGCTTGGGTTCCCGGTCCGCGACCCTGAGCGACCCGGTGACCTTTGGACCTTGGCACGCTGCGAGGTCGAAGTGCCGGCTGCATTGGCTCGGCGAAGCGTGTCGAGCTTGCACGTCGGCGCCCCGGTGCTGGCATGGGGTCAACTGAGCGATCGCGAGGCGACTGGGGACGGCAGCCAGTGGGGGGTGGTCGTCGCAGCCGCAGTCCACGCAGGAGCGCCTGGCGAGTCATTTCCGCGTCTGTTCGTCGTCGGGGAGCGCTGAGGCGCGGGAGGCGATTGGTGACTTTTCGAGGGCCCAGGCGCAGGCCCCAGGGAGGGGCGGATGGACTTCCCCGCAGTTGGGGAGTTCGTCGCTTCCTGCCTTGGCCCTCGAAAAGTCACGATCGCCAGTCGCCTCTACTGAGCTAGAGGGGCGAGAGCCGTGGAGCAGTATCGGTGCGAGGGATGCGGTCGGGAGCTGTTCGATCTCAGCAACGGCCCTCCACCGACGAGATGCGAGGACTGCGTCCCGGAAACCGGCCAAGGCAGTCGCCTCGTGGACCAGCTCACGACCAACCTCCGCCAGATCATGGCGGCGTACTACGCCGATGTCGAGATGCTGAGGCCGCTGCGCTTCTGCGACCACCATCGCCAGCGCTACGCCGAGAAAGTCTCGATCAGCGAGGCCGGCGAGTTCATGATCGGCGACTACAACGAGGACGGCACGGTCGGGGACGATGGCGAGTTCAAGGTCACGCTGATCGAACTTCACGGCGATCGGCGCTGGTCGCTATATCCGCACCTGGAGGCCTTCGGGGACGGCGTCGGCTCGCTGAGCAGGGCGATCAACGATGGCTTGCTCGACGTTCTCCGGCCGGGGGTGAACAGCCGGGACGAGTTCGCCAAGCGGCTGTTGGCGATCGGTCTGGTCGATCGCTCCGACACGCAGCTAACGGCTTGACAACCCCCTTAGCCAGCCGCGAGGGGCCGCTTGAACATGATCTGCCTGACGTGCGTGCCGGGGTCGGTGCGCACGGAGAAGTAGAAATCAACTTCTCCGACCGGCTCCCAGCC
>JBKPOV010000094.1:0-3331 GCA_046733315.1 Actinomycetota bacterium | reverse complement strand
ACTCTGAGGTCTGAGCTAGGGAAAGGGCGGGTAGGGCCTCGGGGGAATGTCGCCGAAGGCGGCCGCTGCACTCGTGATTCTCAGCGCGGGCGAAGCCCGCGCTCTCAGATTGCCGCTAAGCGCCGCAGGCGCGTGGGGTATCAATTCCCCCGAGGCCCTACCCGCCCTTTCCTCGGCCAGCCCCCAAGGCCAGCCCCCTGCTATCTTTCCCGGTCGGCCCATATGGGCCGGAGTTGTGCCTGCCGTCCAACTCCTGGGGCGTGCAGGAGTCCTGTAGTCGATACGAAGACCGGAGCGATGAAGGTCAGAGCTTCCGTAAAGCCGATGTGCGAAAAGTGCAAGATCATCCGCCGCAACGGCGCGGTCTTGGTGATCTGTCAGAACCCCCGACACAAGCAGCGTCAGGGTTAGGGCGGGCGCGCGCATGGCACGTATCGCGGGAGTCAACGTTCCGGTCGGCAAGCGAGTCGAAATCGGACTTACCTACATCTTCGGGATCGGGCGTTCCACCGCCCAGAAGATCCTCGAGGAGGCCAAAGTGGACCCCAACACAATGGTCAAAGACCTGACCGAGGACGAGGTCATCCGCCTCCGCGATGCGGTCGACCAGCGTGAGGTCGAGGGCGACCTGCGCCGCGAGCGCTCCCAGGACGTCAAACGGCTGATGGAGATCGGTGCCTATCGCGGCCTGCGCCACCGTCGTGGCCTACCTGTCCGCGGCCAGCGGACGAAGACCAACGCGCGTGGCCGCAAGGGCCCCCGCCGGATGAGCGTCGCCGGCAAGCGCAAGGCGCCGACGGCGAAATAGGTAGAGCAGATGGCCGCCGCCAAAAAACCCGCCAAAGGGCGCTCCCGTCGCCGCGTCAAGAAGAACGTCACCTATGGACAGGCGCACATCAAGACTTCCTTCAACAACACCATCGTCACGCTGACTGACACCGACGGCAACGTGATCGCCTGGGAGTCGGCCGGTTCGGCTGGGTTCAAAGGCTCGCGCAAGTCGACGCCCTTCGCCGCGCAGGTGACGGCGGACGCCGCCGCCAAGAAGGGGATGGAACACGGCCTCGAGAAGGTCGAGGTCTTCGCCAAGGGCGCTGGCTCCGGTCGCGAGACCGCGATCCGCTCCTTGCAGGCGGCCGGTCTCGACGTCACCACCGTCAAGGACGTTTCCCCTCAGGCCCACAACGGTTGCCGCCCCAAGAAGCGGAGGAGGGTATAGGTGGCCCGCGATACCGGACCACAGTGCAAGCAGTGCCGCCGCGAGGGTCAAAAGCTCTTCCTCAAGGGGGAGCGCTGCTTCACCGACAAGTGCGGGGTCGAGCGCCGTTCCTATCCGCCCGGCGAGCATGGCCGCGGCCGCATGCGCCAGTCCGAGTACCGGGTGCAGCTGCGCGAGAAGCAGAAGACGCGTCGCTACTACCAGGTGCTGGAGAAACAGTTCCGCGCTTATTACGACAAGGCTTCGCGCCAGGATGGCGTCACCGGTGAGAACCTGCTGCGCCTGCTTGAGTCGCGCTTCGACAATGTTCTGGTTCGCCTCGGCTTCGCCGCCTCGCGGCGTCAGGCACGCCAGCTGATCCGGCACGGCCACTGGCTGATCAACGGCCGCCGGGTCGATATTCCCTCCTACCAAGTGCGTCCCGAGGACGTGATTTCGATCAAGTCGAACTCGTCCGCGGGCGACACGATTCGCAAGGCAACGGAGCTCGTCTCCACCGTGCCGGCCTGGCTGCAGGCCGACCACGACTCCCTCACGGCCAAGGTCCTGCGCTACCCAGAGCGCGCGGAGATCTCGGCGCCGGTGCAGGAGCAGCTGATCGTCGAGCTGTACTCCAAGTAACCGGATCCCCGTTTCTGAACACGCATACGCAAGGAACACATGACCACTGATTTCCAGGTCCCTCGCATCACCTCTGACAAGGTGGACGATCGACGCGGTACCTTCACCATCGAGCCCCTCGACAAGGGCTTTGGCTACACCTTCGGCAACAGCCTCCGCCGCGTGCTGCTCTCTTCGCTCGGCGGCGCTGCCGTGACCAGCGTCCGCATCGAGGGCGTCGCGCACGAGTTCTCCACCGTGCCGGGGGTCAAGGAGGACGTCACCGACATCATCCTCAACCTCAAGGATCTCGTCGTCCGCATGCACACGGATGCCGACGAGGTGGAGGCCCCGCTGGTCGCCACCGGCCCGGGCGAGGTCAAGGCGAAGGACATCGACCTCCCCTCCGGCATCGAGATCCTCAACCCCGATGCGCCGATCGCCACGCTCGAGAAGAAAACCAAGCTTGAGATCTACCTGACGATCGGTCGCGGTCGCGGCTACTCACCGGCAGATGAGAACAAGTCCGACGAGCAGCCGATCGGCGTAATCCCGATCGACTCGATCTTCTCGCCGATTCGCCGTGCCTCCTACTCGGTGGCGACGGCCCGGGTCGGTCAGCGCACCGACTTCGACAAATTGACCCTGGACCTCGAGACCGACGGCTCGATCGAGCCAGGAGCGGCGCTGCGTGAGGCCTCCGAGATCCTGATCAAGAGCCTGGCGATCTTCACCGACGCCGATCGGGTCGAGGAGCTGACCGCACGCGAACCGGTCCCGACGCACACCACCGATGTGCTGCCCGGGCCCCCGGGCGATGGCATCGCCAGCAGCAACGGCCTCGATGAGATCCTGATCGAGGAGCTGGAGCTTGGCGTGCGCTCTTACAACTGCCTGAAGCGGGCGGGGGTGCAGACGGTCGGCGACCTGGTGCGTAAGACGCGCTCGGAGCTGAACGCGATCCCCAACTTCGGCCAGAAGTCGATTGAGGAAGTGATCGAGACCCTGCACGCGCGCGGCCTCGATCTTCAGGGAGACTGAGCGGGGAGCTGAGTCTGCGATGCGCCACCGCAAGAAGCGAAACAAGCTGAGTCGCGACGCGGCGCATCGCGAGTCCCTGCTCTCCAATCTCTGCAAGCAGCTGATCGATCACGAGCGGATCAAGACCAGCCAGGCCAAGGCCAAGGCGGTCAAGCCCGAGGTCGAGCAGCTGATCACGCTTGCCAAGCGGGGCGATTTGCACGCGCGGAGGCAGGCGCTGGCGACGCTGCACAACGACAAGTTCATCGTGCACAAGCTGTTCGAGGAGGTTGCGCCGCGGTATGTGGAGCGGCCGGGTGGCTATACCCGGATCGTCAAGCTGGGCCCGCGGAAATCGGACTCGACTGAGATGGTTTATCTCGAGCTGGTCTGACCAGGCGTAGCGGGCGATGGGGACTCTCTCGCCCGGACAAAAGCCGGCCTAATTAGGCCGGCTTTTTGAGTATCCGCCCGTTCGAGAGAGTCCCCATC
>JBKPOV010000093.1:0-6291 GCA_046733315.1 Actinomycetota bacterium | reverse complement strand
GCTCGAGGAGGCCCTCGGGTTCGTGCCGCTCCCGGGCGAGGCCGGGCAGTCGGGCTGGGAGTGCCGTGGGGACAGCCGCGGGGGCCTCTGGGGCTACTCCGAGCCGCCCGCCGAGCGAGGGCTGCAGGGCGCCGGCAGCGTTCATCACGTCGCCTGGGCATCGAGCATCGACGAGCACGACGCCTGGCGCGAGAGAGCGGTCGCGGGCGGCGCGCAGCCAACCCCAGTGATCGACCGCTTCTACTTCCGCTCGATCTACTTCCGCGAGCCGAGCGGGGTCCTCTTCGAGATCGCCACCCTCGGGCCAGGCTTCACCGTCGATGAGCCGCTCGAGCATCTCGGCGAGAAGCTCTCGCTGCCGCCCGACTACGAGCACTTGCGGGCCGAGGTGGAACCGAACCTGCGCCCGGTCGTGAATCCGCGCACCGTCGCCTCTGGGTGAACGGCAACTTCGTCTGGCGCGACGCGGACCGGACCGTCGTCTTCGATGCCAGTGGCGTCGAAGCGGCGCCCAAGCTGCTCGCCGAGCACGGCATGGGGCAGTTCGAGCTGCTCACGACAGCGCGGCACCTGGATCGGGCGCACGGACTTGCAGACGCCGCCGCGGTCGTGCACGAGCTGCCACCCGCCGACCCGGCGACCGCGGTGCCGGAGACGGCTGCCGCCCTACTCGACTCGGCCCACTCACCCAACCTAGTCGCGCTCGGCGGTGGCCGCGCGATCGACACCGCCAAGGCGATCGCCGCGGTGACGGGAGCGGCGGTCGCGGCGATCCCGACCACGATGTCGGGAGCCGAGATGACCGGCATCCACCGCTTGCCCGCCGGCGCCGAGAGCCGGGTGCGCGAACTCGTCCGCCCGACCCTCGTCATCGCCGACCCAGAGGCGATGACGAGCGCCCCCGAGCCCAGCCTGCGCGCCAGCTCAATGAACGCCCTCGCCCACGGCGCCGACTCCCTCTACACCCCCTTCACCAACCCCGTTTCCGAGATGACGGCCCTGCGCGGCGCCGAACTGATCGCCACCGCCCTCGACGAAGCCCCCAGCGAGCGCAACCGCCCAGCTCTGGCCCAAGGCTCGATCCTCTGCGGCTACGCAATCGACTCCGCCGCCTTCGCCCTCCACCACGTCATCTGCCAGACGTTGGTACGGATTTGCGGCGCCACCCACGCCGGAGTAAACGCCGCCATCCTCCCCCGCGCCATGTCCTTCCTGGCCCCCCGCGCCCCCGACAACCTTGAGCCCCTGGCCGCGGCGATTGGAGCGTCTCCCCAGGACATCGAGGCTCGCCTCCTGGGGCTTGGCGGCAACCCGCCCGGCCTGGGCGATCTCGGAGCCGATCCAAGCAAGCTCCCCGAAGCTCTCGACTCAATGCTGATGCGCCCGGAGTTGGCATTTACTCCTGAGCCGCCGACCTGTGATGAGCTAGAGCAGTTGATCGACCAGGCTTGGTAGGCGGGGGTTGGGCACCCCTCCGAACGGCTTGTACTTTTTCGGCAATTCGTCCTCGGATGGCCCCTGCCGATCCATCGAAAAAGTTGAGAGAGGAGGGGTGCCCAACCCCCGCCCCGGTAACCCTCGTCCCTCACCCGTGTAGCCCTACCCGTGTCCCCCGATCGCCTCCAGGCGTATCACGACTACACCCGCGCCCACGGCGTAAATCCGGTCCTGTACATCCTCGCCCGAATCTTCATGACCCCCTTCTTCCTGGCCTACTTCCGCTACGCCCGGATGGGCCGCGAACACGCCCGCTTCAAGGGCGGCCTGATCGTCGCCGCCAACCATCGCAGCTTCCTCGACCCCTTCGCGATCGGCGGCGCCCTGCCCTGGCGACGGCCGATGAACTACGTCGCCAAGGTCGAGCTCTTCGAGCGGCGCTGGCGGGGCTGGATCCTCTCGCGGCTGGGCGCCTTCCCGATCCGCCGCGGCGAGTCCGACGAGGACTCGGTCGAGACCGCGCGGCTCATCGTCGAGCGCGGCGGCGCCGTCTGCATCTTTCCCGAGGGCACGCGGATCCGCAGCGGTTCCCTGGGCGAGCCCAAGCGCGGCGTCGGTCGCCTCGCTCTGCAGACCGGCGCCCCGGTTATTCCCGCTGCCGTGCTGGGCACCGAACACGTGCGGCGTGGCTGGCGCATCCGGCCCCGCAAGGTCAAGGTCCGCCTCGGCAAAGCGATGACCTTCCCCCGCGCCGACGATCCCTCGCGCGGCCTCGCATCGACAGTGACCGGGCGGATTTGGCCCAACGTCGAGCTGCAGTGGGAGGACCTTGGCGGTCTTCCGCCAATGCGCCGCGCAGCCGTAATCGGAGCCGGCAGCTGGGGGACGGCGGTGGCTGTGCTGCTCGCTCGTGGCGGCCTCGAGGTCCAGCTCGCCACCCGCAGCGCCGCGCACGCGGCCGAGATTGAGGAGGCGCGCGAGAACCGTCGCTACCTGGAGGGCGTGCGCTTGCCCGGCTCGGTCCGGGTGCGGCAGGCCTCCGAAGTGGAGCTGGCCGGCCTCGATCTAGTTTGCCTTGCGATTCCCTCCGGCTCGCTGCCCCAGGCAGTGGGGGCGATTGCCGATCGGGTCGGCTCGCGCTCGGCGATGTTGCTGCTGACCAAGGGCCTGATCTCACCGCTCGGCCAGCTACCGGCCGAATACGTCGGTGAGCGGGTGCGCGCCCGCGCGATCGCTTGCTTGGGCGGCCCGGCCCACGCTCGCGAGGCCGTCTCGGGCTCCGCGGCCTTGGTGCTTGGCTCGGCCGATCCCGACCTGCGCAACCAGTTGGGGGTCGTCTTCGATCGAGCCGGCCTGGTCTGCGAGCGCTCGCGCGACGTCACCGGCGTGGAGATGGCCGGAGCGGCGAAGAACGCCGCCGCGCTTGCCGCCGCCGCGGCCGAGCCGCACGGGCTCAACGCGGCCGGGATCGCCGCCGCCCAGGTCTGGCGCGAGTGCATCGAGCACGCAATCGACCGCGGGGCCGAACTTGACACCTTCTCCGGCCTCGCCGGCGTCGGCGACCTGACGGCGACGGTGATGGCCCCGGCGGGACGCAACCGTCGCGCGGGAGAGCTTCTGGGTCGGGGGACGCCGGCTGCGGAGATCCCGGCCAAGATCGGCCAGGCCTCCGAGGGTCTCGATGCTGTGCCCCTGCTGGCAGAGGCGACATCGGCGAGCGGCGGCCGTGCCGAGGCGCTCTCTGGCCTGGCTGCGCTGATCCGCGGGGAGATCGATGCCGACGCCTGGGTGGCCGGTTTGCGACGGGTCGAGCGATCAAGGAGGGCCGCCTGATGGGACTAGGCTTGGGCTGTGAGTGGGGCAAAAGAGAACGTCGAGCCGGCCAGCCTCGATCCGGCCGCAAAGGCGGAGCTCGACCTTGCTTTCGAGGACCTCTACCGAGCGCACCTTCGCGACGTCTACTCCTATGCCTACTACCGGATCGGCAATCCACACGACGCCGAGGACCTCACCGAGCAGGCCTTTCTGCAGGCCTATCGCCACTTCGACCGCGCCCGGCGCGAGTCCGACGGGCGGCCGCTGCGCCCGTGGTTGATCCGCATCGCCCACAACCTCGCCTCCAACTACTACCGCGACCGCTCGCGCCGCCCCCAGACCTCCCTGGAGACTGCCGACCCGATCGTGGCCAGGCACAGCACAGAGGCGATCGCCGAGGGGCGCGAGGAGCTGCGCCAGGTGATGGCCCACCTCGAGCACCTGCCCGACGATCGCCGCGATGCCCTGATCATGCGCTTCGCGCTCGGCATGGACAATCGCGAGATTGCCCGTGCCTTGGGGCGCAGCGATGGCGCAACCAAGGTCTTGATCCATCGTGCGATCAAGCAGCTGCAGGAGGAGATGGCCGATGAGTGAGACCGACCGCCTGACCGGAAGCTGGGACGTCGAGCACCTGCTCTCGGACGCACTGCGGCCGATCGAGCCTCCGGAGCGGCTTTCAGGTCGGGTCGAGGACACTCTCGCCGCCGTCACCCAGGCCGCCGCCGAGGAGCTCTCGCAATGGGCCGAGGAGCTCTCCGAGAGTGAGCTGCGCGCCCTGCGCGATCCGCGCAACTGGGTTCGGCCGGTGGTCGCCGTCGGCGCTGGCGGCGCCGCGGCAGGCGCATTGGTCGTGATGGAGCTGCGCAGGCGAGGCAAACAGCAGGCCAAGGGCGGCCTGCGGTCTCTGACAACCCGGATCAGGCCGTAGCGGCGGCGCGCGCCTTGGGCGCCGGGCTGGCTCGGGCGGCGATGACGCCGAGCGCACCGAGTGCGAGGTGAAGCAGGTTGTCGCCGCTGTTGATCGGCAAGAAGCCGAAGATCGCCTCGCCGCTGCCGAGCGCGAACCCCCAAAAGCCCAGCACGACGTAGAAGATGCCGATCCAGAGCGCATACCGGCGCGAGGCGTAGTCGGCGGCGAGTAGTCCGAGCGCGCCGGTGAGGATGTGCAGGACGTTGTCCCAGCCGTTGACGCTGAAGGCGCCGAGCATCTGCTCGACCTCGCCGGGCGAGCCGAAGGAGGCGCTGTAGAAGAAGCCGACGATGCCGATCACGATGAGCGTCGCTCCGACCAGCGAGGCGTAGAGGCGGGCTGGGCTGGGTGTGTCCATCGGCGGCGATTGTAGGCTGCTCATCCCCGTGGCTGAGACTTGTTACCGGCACCCCAACCGTGAGACCGCTGTCTCCTGCTCTTCCTGCGGGCGACCGATCTGTCCCGATTGCATGACGCCAACCCCGGTCGGGATGCGCTGTCCGGAGTGCGCCAGCCAGCGCACGAAGGTGGTGCGGGGCGTAGGCGAGGCGTCCCTCCTCTCGAGCGCTCCGGCGACCTTCGTTCTGATCGCGCTCAACGCGGCAGCCTTCCTCGCCGAGATCGCCAGCGGCAGCGGCGGGCTGGCGATCAACGGCAGCTCGGTCGTGCGCGAATTCGGCCTCTACGGGCCTTTGGTCGCCGAAAGCGAGTGGTACCGGCTCCTTACCGGCGGCTTCCTCCACGCCAGCCTGATCCACATCGGCTTCAACATGTTCGCCCTCTTCTTTCTCGGCCGCATCCTCGAGCCATCGATCGGCACGCCGCGCTTTCTCGCCGTCTACTTCTCCTCGCTCTTTGGCGGCGCCTTCGGCGCCCTGCTGCTCGATCCGAACGCCCTCACGATCGGCGCCTCGGGCGCGATCTTCGGCATCTTCGGCGCCACCTTCGTGATCGCCCGCGGTCGCGGTTTCGATGCCGTCGCCTCCTCGATCGGCGTCGTCCTGCTGATCAACCTCGCCCTCAGCTTCGGCGCCGCGAACATCAGCCTCGGCGGGCACTTGGGCGGGCTTGCGGCCGGGCTGATCTGCGGCGGCGCGGTGATCGCGGGCGACCGCGGGACGCTCGGCGAACGGCACCTGGCAGCGGAGCTAGCGGTGATGGTCGGCGTCGCCCTCTTCGCGATCCTGGGCGCTTTCGCGATCGCCTGAGGCGGGAAGGGGCTAGCCGCCGGCGCCGCGCCAGACGCTTGGCGCCCGCACCTCGGCAAAGCCGATGTTCCCCGGCGAATCGACCAGATCGGGATGGAGCAGGTGGCCGAGCAGCTCGACTCCGTCGACCAAACGGGGCCCGGGCCGCGAGAAGGTTGAGGCGGCGTCAACCGCGAAGACGCGCTGAGCCCCGAGCGTCTCGATCTGGTCCCAGTAGGCGAGCGCCTGAGCCCGTGCGGCCTCCACGTACCAGCCACAGGGCATCGCGATCGCGACATCGGGGTTGAGGCCGGAAAGCTCACCCCAGGAGACCTCGGGCGACTTCAGCCCTGGTGGGCCGGCGACGTCCTCACCCCCCGCGATCGAGATCATCTCCGGGATCCAGTGGCCGCCCACGTAAGGGGGGTCCAGCCACTCGAGCGCGATCACCCTTGGCGAGGTGGCGCCGCTGACGGCTGCGCGCACAGTCGCCAAACGGCCCTCCAGTTCGCCGCGCAGCTCATGTGCCGCGCGGGGGATCTGCGCCGCCTCGCCAAGCCGGATCACGTCCTCGAGCATCTCGCCGAGCGTGCTTGGGTCCTGCTGCAGGACCCGCGGTTTGCTCGGCAACCGCTTGGCCACCTCGACGACGTCCTCGTATGAGACGGCGCAAACCGCGCATACAGCCTGGGTGACGATCAGGTCCGGGGCGAGGCTGGCCAAGCGGACCTCATCGAGCTCGTAGAGCGCCTGGCCCTCGGCCACCCGGGCCTTCACCGCCCGGTCGATCTCGGCAGCGCTCAGGCCGGCCGGAAGTACGGTCGTGGTCAAGTGGGGGAGAGAACGCGCCTCAGCGGGGTAGTCGCACTCGTGCGTGAC
>JBKPOV010000092.1:0-9959 GCA_046733315.1 Actinomycetota bacterium | reverse complement strand
CCTCGACTCCGAGCAGTGGTCGGAAGGTCGAATGCTGGATGCGTTTGAGCAACGCTGGGGGGAGTGGAACGAACTGCCGAGCCTCGGCCTCTCGAGCTGGGCCGGCGGAGCGCTGGCGGCGCTGGAGTTCGCCGGCGTGCGCGGCGAAAAGGTCCTCTGTCCGTCGAACACCTTCATGGCAACGCCACTGGCCGCGATCAAGGCCGGCGCCACGGTGGAGTTCGTCGACTGCAACCGTGGCGATCTCTGCATCTCCTTCGACGACTTCGAGGCGAAGGCCGAGAGGTACAGGCCGAAGGCGGCGATCCTCGTCCACATCGGCGGACACATCGGCTTCGATACGGAGCGCATCGCCGAGTACTGCCGCGCCCAGGAGATCTTTCTGCTCGAGGACTGCGCCCACGCGCACGGCGCGGGGTGGAACGGCCGCAGGCCGGGCGGCTTCGGCGATGCCGGCGTCTACTCGCTCTACGCGACCAAGACGGTCTCGACCGGCGAGGGCGGCGTGCTCGTCTCCGCCAACCGGGATCTGATCGAGTTCGCTCGTAAGTTCCGCAACTACGGCAAGTTCGAGCACGAGGTCGACGGACTCAACTTCCGCATGAGCGAGTTCACCGCCGCACTCGGCCTCGTCCAGGCCGACCGCATGGAGGAGATCGTCGCCTGGAAGAACGAGTACGCGCGCAAGCATCTCGACCCGCTCCACCCCGGCAGGCTGGAGCTTCCGGAGGGAATGACCTCGGGCCTCTACAAGTACGTCGTCTTCGATCCGATCGAGAAGTCGACCGGCCGCGTCCACGAGCAGCCCTGCCACCGCATTATGGGCCGCTCGGACGATCTGCCAAACACCGATTGGGTGGCGGAGAACCACTGGTGCGTGCCGCTCTATTACAGGCCGCAGAGCCGTGCGGCCGCGCTCGAAGCGGAGATCGCGTGAGGGTCCTGGTCACCGGCGGCGGCGGCTTCATCGGCTCACACGTGGTCGACCGCCTGATCGAGCGCGGCATTACGCCGCGGATCTTCGATCTCAGTGCCTCGCCCTATCACTCGCCCCTCGAAGTCGAGACCTTCACCGGCAGCATCACCGACCCTGCCAATCTCGACCTAGCGATGCGCGACTGCGACGCGGTGATCCACCTCGCCGCTGTCGCCGACGTCGCCCACGTCCACGCCGACCCTGTGCTCGCCGAGGAGGTCAACACGCGGGGTACGCTCAACGTGCTCGAGGCCGCCTGTCGGACCGGGGTCGGCCGCGTCGTCTACGGCTCGACCACCTGGGTCTACAGCGACTGCAGCGAGCGGGCGGTTGACGAGGAGACGCCGATCCCCGCGCCCCGCCACCTCTACACGGCGACCAAGCTCGCCGGCGAGACCTACTGCGCGGGCTACAAGGAGCTCTACGAGCTCGAGTCGACCGTGCTGCGCTTCGGCATCCCCTACGGGCCGCGGGCTCGCGCCGCCGGAGTCGTCGCCAAGTTCACCGACTTCGCCCTGGAAGGCAAGGCGCTGACGATCGCCGGCGATGGCAGCCAGTGCCGCAGCTTCATCTACGTCGAGGACCTCGCCGCCGGAATCGTCGCTGCCCTGGCGCCGCAGGCCGCCAACCGCACCTACAACCTCTCCGGCGAGGAGGTGGTGACGATTCTCGAGATCGCCGAGACGGTGCAGGAGATGACCGGCGGCTGCGAGATCGTTCACACGCCGCCGCGACCGGGGGACTTTCCCGGCAAGGAGATCTCCAACGCGCGGGCGCTGAAGGAGATCGGTTGGAAGGCGGAGACGAGCTTCCGCGACGGAGTCCGCAAGTACGTCGAGTGGGTGCGTGGCAGCACCCGCGCTCCCGACCCGGTGCCAGGCAAAAGGCCCTCCCTCGGTACCAACGGCTACGCCGCCGGGGCGCTGCTGGCCGGTGCGGCCGCGGCCGGAGATCGCCCGCCCCGGGTCCTCATCTTCAGCGCCGACATCGGCGAGGGCCACGACCTGCCGGCGCGGATCATCAAGGCTGACCTCGAGGCAGAGATCCCCGCCGCGGAGGTGGAGATCGTCGATGGCCTGCGGGAGATGGGGCGGATCAGCTCCTCGGTGGCCCGCGACGGATCCCGCTTCACCTTTCGTTGGATGCCATGGCTATTCGACGGCCAGTACTGGCTGATCACGAAGTTTGGGCCGACTCGCTGGCTCATGCACCACCTCAGCTACCTGCTCGGGGCGCGCGGCCTGCTGCGAGCGATCGTGAAGCGCCAGCCCGACGTTGTCATCTCGACCTATCCTGGCGTCACGGCGGTGCTCGGGATGCTGCGCGAGAACCGTCGCCTGCTGGTCCCGGCGCACTCGGCGATCACCGATCTGGCCGGGCTGCGGTACTGGGTGCACCCTGGCATCGACCTGCACTACGTCACGCATCCCGAGTCGATCGAGGAGGTCGAACGGTTGGCGGGGCCCGCCAGTGTCGAGTGGATGCGGCCGCCGATCTCGCCGCAGTTCCTGATGCCCCGCACGCGCAGCGACGCGCGGCTGGCGCTAGACGTTCCCGTTCACGCCAGGCTCGTCCTCGTCTCCGGCGGAGGCTGGGGCGTCGGCAATCTAGAGGGGGCGATTCGCTCGGCGCTGACCGCCGACGACACAACGGTCGTCTGCATTACCGGTCGTAACGAGGTGGCCCGCGAGAAGCTGGAGCAGCGCTTCGCCGCTGACGAGCGGGTGCGGATCATCGGCTTCACCGAGCAGATGAGCGACTGGATGGCGGCCGCGGACGCAATGGTCCATTCCACCGCCGGCCTGACCGTTCTGGAGGCCCACATCCGCGGTTGCCCGGTTGTCTCCTTCGGGTTCTCGGCCGGCCACCTGCGCGCCAACAACGCCGCCTTCGAGCGCTTTGGCCTGGCCGAGGTGGCCCGCTCGGAGCACGAGCTCGGCTCGGTGCTGCGCCACCTCACTCGCGAGCGGCGCCCTCCGGACTCTTCCTTTGCCTCGCTGCCCTCGATCGCCTCGCGGGTCCTGACGGTGAGGCCGCGGGTGCGCCCGCAACCAGTCTGGCGCCTGCGCATGGAGCGCTTGGTCGCCGCGGTCAGCCTCGCCGCGATCCTGGTCGTAATGCTGTTCACGGTGATCGATCGCGAAGCCCCCTACAAGGTGATCGCCAAGCCGCTGGAGGGGCGCATTCACCTTGGCAGGGACACTGAAACCTCGCCCCCCGGCGCGGTTAACGCCACCTCCGCGCAACCGCCCGCGCCAGCGCCCGGGGCTGCCATCCCCGAAAGCCCTTGACCGCAGTGCTGTTCGGTGCCAGCGCTGCGGCGGCGGCAGTGCTGCACACCGGGCCGGCACTGGCACCCGTAATCCCCGGTCTCGGTCCACCGTTGGGGATCGAGATGCGCCAGGAGGGTAATCCGGGGGTCGCTCTCACCTTCGACGACGGACCGCATCCGCAGGGGACCCCAGCAGTGCTCGAGGTCCTGCGCGAGCACGGCGCGACCGCGACCTTTTTCCTCGCCGGCGAGCAGGTGGCGCGCCGCCCAGCCCTCGTGGCTGAGATCGTCGCTGCGGGACACGGGGTCGAGCTGCACTGCTACCGCCATCGCAATCTCCTCCGCCTCGGGGTGCGAGAGTTTCTCGAAGACGCCGAGCGCGCCTGCACCGTGATCGAGGAGGCAAGTGGCCAGGCGGTCGCCGCTTACCGGCCGCCCTACGGGATCTTCAGTGCGGCGACGCTGCGGGCGGTGCGCCGGCGTGGCTGGCGAGCGGTGCTCTGGTCGCGCTGGGGGCGCGACTGGGATCGTCGCGCAACCGCTGAGTCAATCGCCCGTCGCGCCAGCACCGGCATCGAGGCCGGCGACATCGTCCTCCTGCACGATGCCGACTACTACAGCGCGCGGGGCTCCTGGGTGCGCACGGCGGCGGCGCTGCCGCTGATCCTCGAGGAAATCGAGGGACGGGGGCTGAAGGCCAGCTCGCTGCGCCGCTGAGAAGGGGGCGCAAGGGTCCACTGGTCACAGCCGGCGAATGCTTCGTCAAGGCGCCTGGCCATCGTGCTGCGAGGCCGATTCTGGTCGAAGATTTCCTTGGACATGGCTCTCCGTCCTGTAGGGAACGTTGGGGAACCTTCATCCTTCGATCGGACGAAAAACATGCAAGTTGCGAAAAAGAACGCGCAACTTGCGCGTTTTGACTCATTTCGTCTCGACGAATGTTGCGATCTCCTCTGCAAGCAGCTGCGGCTGGTCGAGCGCCACGAACGTCTTTGCGTTCGGAATCTGGACGAGGCGCGCGTTCGGAATCTCCCGCTCGAGCCGCTCCGCGTAGGAGATTGGGAAGAACCTGTCGCCGGGTGCCCAGGTGAGCAGAACCGGCAGGTCTGAGCCGCTCAGTTTCTCCGCCGCCTCCAGCGTGTAGCGCTTGTTCATCCCCGCGGTGACCTTTTTGGCGTCGTGCTTGACGCCGGGATCGCTCAACCCCGGCTTCATCCACGAGGCGATCAGATCGGCGGGGATCTCACTGCGGGCGAAGGGCTTGAACGCGGCACGGGCCAGGGCACCGATCCGGAAGGGCGCCGAGAGCAGCGCCATGCCACCCGGCAGCTTGGCGATCGGCGGCATCGCCTTGAAGATCCCCGGTGGAAAGTTCTCGTGGGTATCGCAGTTGGTCAAGACCAGCCGGCCGATCCGCTCGGGGTGGCGGGTGACGAGCACTTGTGACATCGCCCCGCCCGAGTCGTTGCCGACGATGGTCACGTCCTCAAGGTCGAGCGCCTCGAGGAAGCTGGCGATCAGGGCGGCGATACCGGGAGGGGAGAGATCGGCGTCAGGATTCATCGCGATCTGCTGGGCCCCGATCGGCCAGTCGGGGGCGATGCAGCGGCAGCGGCCGGAGAGATCGTCGACAACGCCGTCCCAGAGGCGACCGTCGACCAGGAAGCCGTGGACAAAGACGACCGGCCTGCCCTCACCTGCCTCGCGGTAGCGGATACGTCCCGCCGGTAGGTCAATCTCGTGACGCTGGTCTGGCTGGCTCATTGCAATCTCCTTGGGCAGTTGTTTCCGACCGCTGCGGCCGGTAAGTTACATACAGGCAGTATGAATGTCAAACGAACTCAGACCGAGCGATCGGAGGCGACCCGCGCCGCCCTGATCGCGGCCGGCCGCTCGCTCTTCGCCGAGCACGGCTACGCCGGCGTCGGCACGGAGGAGATCGTGCGTGCGGCCGGGGTGACCCGCGGCGCGCTCTACCACCACTTCGCCGGCAAGCGCGAGCTCTTCGAGGCGGTCTACGAACGGATCGAGGTGGAGCTGGCCGAACGGATCGCCGCCGGCGCCCTCGAGGCCAACGCCGCCTCGCCGCTGGAGGCGATGCGCGCCGGCACCGAGATGTTCCTCGCCGCCAGCACCGAGCCCGAGACGCAGCGGATCGTGCTGCTCGACGGCCCTTCCGTGTTGGGCTGGGACCGCTGGCGGGAGATCGCCTCCGAGCACGGTCTCGGCCTGATCGAAGCGACTTTGCAGGCGGCAATCGATGCCGGCGCAATCGCGCCGCAGCCGGTCCGTCCCCTCGCCCATGTCTTGATGGGCGCGCTGGACGAGGCGGCGATGCTGGTCGCCAGAGCCGAGGACCCTGAGCAGATGCGGGCTGAGGTGGGGCGGACCCTCGGCGCGCTGCTCGACGGGCTCAGCCGCGAGTCGCCTTGATCGTCCCCTCGGCCGGGCTCGGACTCGGGACCGGGATCTCGGCCGGGGCGCCACGCCGCGACTCCTTCTGCGCGTACATCCTCACGTCGGCAAGCTGCAGTACGGCAGATGGAGTGTCGGCCTCGCTCGGCACCATCGCGGTGCCCCACGATGCGGCGATCGCGTAGCCGCGCCCGCGCTCGGTCAAGGCTTCCGCGGCGTGCTTGGTCGCCTGCTCGAAACGACCCTCTCCACAGGTCAAGAGGACGCAGAACTCGTCCCCGCCGACCCGGTAGGCGGTTCCGTCCTCGCCGATCGCCTCGCGCAGCCGCTGCCCCAAGCGGGTCAGGAGCTCGTCGCCGGCGGGGTGACCGAGCGTGTCATTGAAGTGCTTGAAGCCGTTGAGGTCGAGGAAGAGGATCGCGGCCGGGCTGTCCTCGCTGGCGAGCTCGCAGAGGCGTTCGAGATCGACCTGCATGCGGCCGCGATTGCCGAGGCCGGTGAGCGGGTCGGTCTGCACCTGATCGAGCAGGCGTTTGTTCTCCCTGTCACTCATCGCCAGGCGAGCGATCACGGCCGTCATCGTCGCTGCCCAGAGGATGGTCGAGAGGCCTCCTGTGGCGCTGTTGTACTGCATCGCGAAGAGCCCGATCATCACCGCCGCGAAGATCGCGGGGACCAGGATCTCGCGGCGGCCGTCCTCACCGGGCGAGGTGATCTCGGCGGCCTCCTTTGGCTGCCAGACCGCTGCCCCCAGGCAGACAGCCGCGATCAGGTAGACCGGATTGATCCATTCGCCGCCAGGCAGCGCCCCTTCGGTCGCCTGCAGGGTGTAGGCGATGTCGGCAGCGACCAGCGCCGCCAGTCCCGCCAGCAGCAACGACCAGGTGCGGCCGGGACGCCAGCCGGTCAGGGCGACGACGCCCACCACCAGCGAGAGCATGCCGATGTCGCCGAGCGGATAGGAGAGCGTCGTCAGGGTTTCCAGGGTCGTGCCGGAGGTCTGCTCGGCGACGAAGTCGAAGACGAACGCGGTGCCGAGCGCTGCCGTGCCCAGGGCCGCGATCAGGCCGTCCATCCAGAGGCGCCAGTTGATCTCGTGGGCTCGCGCCCGGACCAGCATCACCAGGCCGGCGTAGGCGAGCGGGTAGAAGATCAGGTACCCGACGTCCGCCGGCGAGGGGTAGGGAGCGGACGGGTTGTTTTCGATCGCGGCGGCCCAGTAGATCTCGGCGGCGCCCCAGCAGAGGACCGCCAGGCCGATCAGGAGCCAGGCCGCCCGCTCGCGGCGATAGTCGGAGGCCCTGATCAAGCAGGCGACGCCGGCGCCGAGCACGATTGCGGCGTACAGCGGCCCCCCGATCGCGAAATCCATGTCCTCGCCGACGCCGAGCCAGTAGTGCGCCGTGACGATCGCGGTGCCACCGAGCAGCAGGACCGCGAGGGCGCCACGGAGCAGGCGCGCCGCGCTCGTTCGGGCGGTCAGCGAGTCGGTGGTTTCCACTATTGGGCCTATCGGCACCCGACCGCAAATCCCCAAGCCCGAAACGAGGATCCCAGGCGTGCCGGAGCCGCTTGCACGAGTCATCTAGACTGAAGGGCGTGAAAACCGGAATTCATCCTGAGTACACGCTGGCAAACGTGCATTGCTCCTGCGGGAACCAGTTCTACACGCGCTCGACGCAGGCGGACCTGCACGTCGAGCTCTGCTCCGAGTGTCACCCGTTCTACACCGGAAAGCAGAAGCTGGTCGATACCGGCGGCCGCGTTGAGCGCTTCCAGCGCCGCGCCGCCAAGCACGCCAAGGCCGGGAGGTAAGCCGTGAGCCCAGAGCTGGGCTCGCCGCGATCCGAGACCGCTGCCCCGTCCACGAACGGGGCGGACCCGCTGCGCATGCCCGACGGCGCCCTCGTCGCCAAGCGCGACGCGCCAGTCGGCGGCCAGGCGGTGCTCGAGGGCGTGATGATGCGAGGCGTCTCGGTCTGGGCAGTAGCGGTGCGCCGCCCCGACGGCGAGGTCGAGATCAGCTCTGAGTCGATCAAGCCCTGGGCGCAGCGCCACCGGCTCTGGCGGCTGCCGGTCCTGCGCGGGGTCGTCGCCCTCGGCGAGTCGCTGAAGATTGGCTTCAAAGCGTTGGCCATCTCCGCCAATGCCCAGCTCGAGGAGGACGAGGAGGGCGAGCGGGAAGAGATCGGCGGCTGGATGTGGGGCCTGACGATCCTTTTCTCGATGCTGCTGGCGGTCGGGCTCTTCTTCGTCGTGCCGGTCGGCCTGACCAGCCTGATCAAGGACCAGCTCGGCTCGCCGCTGCTCTTCTGGCTGGTCGAGGGAGTACTGAGGACGGGGATCTTCATCGCCTACATCGCTGCGATCAGCCGCCTGCGCGACCTGCGACGGGTCTTCGAGTACCACGGCGCCGAGCACAAGACGATCTCCTGCTACGAGGCCGAAGACGAACTTACCCCCGCCCGCGCCAAGCTCTACTCGCGGCTGCACCCACGTTGCGGCACTAGCTTCCTGCTGATCGTGATGGTGCTGGCGATCTTCGTCTTCGCCCCGATCGGGTTGCCCGCCTGGTACTGGTTGGTCGCCTCGCGGATCATCGGCATCCCGCTGATCGCCGGTCTCTCCTACGAGGTGATCAAGTGGGCGGGCAAAAACCGCCGCAAGCGCTGGGTGCGGGCGCTGATGTGGCCGGGCCTGATGCTGCAGAACCTCACCACCCGCGAGCCCGATGAAGAGGAGTTGGCAGTGGCGATCGCTTCGCTGGAGGCCGTCCTCGCGCGCGAGACGCCTGAGCAGGCGGCCGCGGGGCAGCACATCGAGATCGTCGCCTGAGCGAAGCGCGCGGCGAAGAAGCGGCTCAGCTCGCCGGCTCCATCAGCGGCCACAGCAGCTCGCGGATCGCCAGCTTCGTCTGCTTGTTGTTGAGGCCGCAATCGCGGCGCAGGAGCTTCCAGACGTAGATGTCGGTGACGGCGACGAACTGGGCGACGCGACGCTCGCGCGCTGCTCCGCGCAAGCCGAGCAGCGCGGCGGCGAATATCCGTTCGCACCATTCCCGGTGGTAGACCCTGCCCATGTCGGTGATCGTGAGGAAGGCCGGATTGCCTGCCTCGGCAGCGAGTAGGCGCAGGATGCGATCGCCGAACTTGTCGTAATGGTCGACCAGGATGCCGATCGCCTCCGCCGCGTTGCGGGCTCCGGCGGCATCGCGGTCGCGGCCCATCCTGGCGCCGACGTGGACCAGCGTCGCCATCAGCAGGCCGTCACGGTTGCCGAAGTGCCGCAGGACCGTCTGGACCGCGACTCCGGCCCGCTTGGCGACGATCGCGAGGGTGATCTCGTCGATCGAGCGCTGCTCGGATACGGCCTCGGCCGCCTCGAGGATCTTCTCCCTGGTCGCCGCGGCCGCCTCCGCCCGGGCCTGCATTCGGTAGGGACGCTTGCCGCTCGGTTCGCCCGCGCTCACGGCGAACAAGATAGAAGCCCCGAGCCGGCCTACCGCTCGCTGCCCCAGCCCCACAGGGCGGCGATCGCGATCTTCCAGCTGCCTTCCAGCTCGCGCAGGACGAGGGACGGGTCGCAGGCCTGCTCGAAGCGGGAGCCAGCGGCGCCGCTGGCATTGACAAGCCAGCGCTCACGCACGAAGGCGACATCGCCGGCGACGATGACGTTGCTGTGCGCGACCTCGATCCTGGCCCGGCGCGCGATCAGCTGCGCGAGCACGGGCCGGATGTGCTCGCGGTCGTGGATTGCGGTCGCGTCGGGAGTGAGCAGGCAGGAGTCGCGTGCAAAGCACGCCGCGGCGCCCTCGAGATTGCCGGCGCTGAGCAGCTGCGCCAGGGAGAGGCAGGCCATACGGGTCGGGGCGGGCGAGGTGAGCATCTCCATTTTCATGTTAGTACCCTTAACGTGAAATCTATGGCGCTTTTTCCTGAGGACCAGTTAGCTAGCACAGTAGTCGAGACGACTGTGCTGGTCAACTAGTACATCAGGGAAAGGACGAGCGATTAAGGGACGGCTACCGGATTCGCGAAGGGTGATGCCCGTCTATGTTGTGAGGCGTGATCGATGCGCTGGTCGAGCAGATCGAGGCGCGCTTCGCCGAGCTCGAGGCGCAGATGTCTGATCCCGTGGTGATCGGGGACCGAGAGCGCTACGCCGACGTCGGCCGCGAGTACCGTGAGTTGCAGCCAGCCCACGGCCTGGCGGTCGAGTACCGCAAGCTGAAGGACGACTTGGAGGGGGCGCAGGAGCTGCTGGCGGAGGATGGCGACGATGCGGAGCTGCTGAAGA
>JBKPOV010000091.1:0-2447 GCA_046733315.1 Actinomycetota bacterium | reverse complement strand
GCCGTCAGGGTCCCGTTCGTCGGACAGCAGCCTGCGGCTGCTTTGAGTGTCCGCCGAACGGGACCCTGACGGCCATCGCGATCAGCAGCAGCGGGTAGAACCAGACTATGTAGAGGTAGAACCAGTGGTGCATCGTCAGCTGGACGCCGATCAGGAGGGCCGCGCCCAGCGCCGCCACTTGGAAGAGCTTCTTTTCCTTGGGGCGGAAGGCGAAGAGAATGGCCAGTGCGGCGACTGTGGCCAGAATGGCGATGCGTGCGGGCTCAAGCCAAGCTACCTGTCCCCAAATGCTGAATGGTGAATCCCTCCCGGACTGGTAGGCGATCGTGCGGTCATAGACAGTGTGCAGTCCCGGATCGAGCGCGGGCCAGGCCAGCAGCACGACGGCTGTTAGTGCGAAGGCAATCCCAAACGTAACTCCCGCGGGTGGCGTCGTAGGGGGAACCGCCCCCGAGGACGCTTTAGCGACCGCAGGGGGCGGTGGGTCCCCTACGGCGACAGGACCCGCGGGCCGATACGTAGCGAGCATCGGAACCAACACCACCGGGGCGAACTTGGCCAGCGTTGCGAGGGCAGTCATGGCACCTCGAACTGCCGGCCGCGCCAAGACCAGCAAGGTTGCCACCAGCAGCATCGCCACCAGGGTGTCGTTGGAGTTGGAGAGCAGCGCAAAGCCGGTGTAGGGGTAGGCGGCCCAGCCGAAGGCGAGGGTCGCGGCGAGCTTGTTGCCGGCGGGACCCGGGCGAATGCGGCGGCCGAGCAGGATGAGGAGGGCAAAGGTAGCCAGGTCGAAGAAGACCGCGGCGCCGTGGGCGGCGGGTAGGTCGTCCCAGCTGCCATGCCAGGGCCAGATGGCCTCGAAGGGAACGTAGGCGACGTAGTTGACCGGCCCGTAGGTGTCGCCCTGGGAGACGTCCTCCGGGAAGTTGTCGTAGATCGGTTCTCCGTCAGCGATGCGATCGGCACCCACCACCCCGGCGTAACCGACGTCGATTGCACCGGAGTCGGTCATGTTGAGCCCGACCCGAAACCCAATCAAGAAGAGGGCGGCGATGAGGAGCCAGGCTGCTGGCCAGCGGGGGTTGATCACCCCTCCCCCGCCTCGCAGTCCGATCCACAGCGCTCGCCCGAAAAGGTATGCGAGCGGCAGGTACTGGAGCGGAACCGAAACGCCGATCTCGGCCCGGTTGAAGAAGAGGTTGGAGATCCCAAAGCTGAGCAGGACGAGCAAGTCCAGGTTCGCCAGGCGCCGCAGGCGGCGCCAGTCGAGCAGGCCGAGCAGGAAGATCGCGCAGAGCGGCAGGAACACATAGGGCGCGTTGAGCTTGTGACCGAAGGCGCCCGAGTAACCGCGGGCCATCTTCCAGGCGATCTGATAGCCGGTCCACGACTCGCGCACGAGGCCGGTGGTCGGGTCGACGATGACGAGCGCGACCTCCTTGTCGTCAGCGAAATAGGCCACCTCCCAGTTGCCGTCGACCTTGTTGGCGACGTGGGAGAGGCCGCCGTTCGCCTGGCGCTGTTCTTGAACCTTTGAATCTCGATTGGCGCTCCGAACGGCTTCAGAAGCGCCAATTTGCGCCGTCGCTGTGGCCGGCATGGCGAGGGCGAGGAGCAGGAGGCACAAAGCGATCGGCCCGCGGGTCCTGTCCATCAATTCAGGCCAAAGTGGTGCCTGATGACGGGCGCGACGTCGGAAAGGGTCCATTGATCCTGCTCGTCCGCGGCCGCCGGGCCACAGCCGACGAAGAGCAGCGGACCGAGCGAATCGCCGGCGTGCAGTGAGCCGTGACTGCCGCCGCCGGCATGGGTGACGCCACCCCAGTCGACGGCCTCGAAGCCGGGCTCCAGCGAGAGGATGAAGTCGCCGGCGTGGGGACTGCTGAGCGCCGCCCAAACGCGGGCCAGCGGATCGGGGTAATCGTCGCTGCGCAGCAGGCCCTCCTCGACGCTCGCGGACAATGCCCCGAGGTCGCCGTCGACCTGCCAGCGCCGTCCGCGCAGGTCGCCGACCGGGCCGCCGGGGCGAAAGCGCAAGCGCGCCTCGCCGCGTTCGACCACGGCCGTCGCATCGGCCGGTGGCCGCCCTGGCTCGCGCCGGCGCAACGGCGAGCCGGTGGAGTCCTCCAGGCGGCAGATCAGGTCGACCCCCTCGATTACCCCGAGCGACTCGCGCACCGCTTCCGGGTCCGGCCGTTCGGCGGCGCCTGGCAGGAGGTAGACGTGCGCCGCGCGGCCGGTCGGACTGACCGCGATCTGCGGCGGCTCCAGGCGCGACTCGGAAGGCTGCAACACCGACCACTCGCGCGCCAGCAGCTCGGCCAGGGGAAGACCGCGGCGCACGTCCGTCTGGGCATGATCGGCGACCAGGATCAGGGCGTAGCGGGCGAGGAACGCCTCCATCCCTCCCGCCGCCTCGACCAGTTTGCCGAAGCAGTGGTCCGCCT
>JBKPOV010000090.1:0-3139 GCA_046733315.1 Actinomycetota bacterium | reverse complement strand
CGGTGAAGGCGTTCAGCGAAGTGGTCGATGACCCCGCCTGCAACGAACAGCTGCGCGCCACCGGCCAGCTCCCCTCCGCCGCCGAGCTCGACAAAGCCAAGAGCACGATCAAGGGCTCGCTCAAGTCCGCCAACGTCGATCTCTACGTGGGCGACGATCACATCGTTCGCAGGATTGCGGCAAAGGCGACGATCGAACCGGCGAGCGGCTCTAACGGATCGGCCAAACGGGTCGACCTGGACCTTGATCTGACCTTGACCGGGGTCAACGAAGAGCAGACGATCACTGCCCCCAGTAGCGCCAAGCCGCTCAGCAACCTCTTCCTCAAGCTGGGCATCAACCCGCTCGAACTGCTCGACGCCTTCCAGAACGGCGGCTCGGGGGGCCTCGGCAGCCTGCTGGAAGGACTCAACAGCGGCGCTGGCGGCTCCTCGGGCGGTGGCGGTGGGGATGGCGGTAGCTCAGCCGGGGGCCGGCAGTCCTATTACGAATGCCTGGGTGATGCCCACACTCCCGTGGATATCCAGGACTGCACGGGACTGCTCCAGTAATCGCGTTCCTCCGCACTCCGTACGGCTGGCCCTACCTGCTGACGCCGCTGATCCCGCTTGCCGTGGTGCTGGATCTCGCCGGCGCCGCGGCGGGCGCCGTGTTCGCTGCCTCGGCGCTGGGGATCGTCCCCACGGCGGCGCTGATGGGCCGGGCGACCGAGGAGCTGGCGGCGCGCTCGGGTCCCGGCATTGGCGGGCTGCTCAACGTCACCTTCGGCAACGCGCCGGAGCTGATCATCGCCCTCTTCGCGCTGGAGCAGGGCCTGCAGGAGGTGGTCAAGGCCTCGATCGTCGGCTCGATCATCGGCAACATCCTGCTCGTGCTCGGCGCGGCGATGCTCGCCGGCGGCCTCAAACGCGACAAGCAGACCTTCAGCCGCACAACGGCCAGCATCCAGACCACGATGCTGCTGCTCGCCGGCGCGGCCCTGGTGATGCCGGCGATCTTCGAGCTGGTCGAGGGCAAGGGCCTGCCCTCGCCAGGCGCCGAGACCGTCAACTACGGCCCGACGGTGGAGCACCTCTCCCTGGCCGTGGCGATCGTCCTGATCGCCACCTACGTGGCCGGGCTCTTCTTCTCGCTGAAGACCCACCGCGACATCTTCAATCCCGAGTACGAGGACGAGGGGACCTGGGGCTGGTCAACCCGCAAGTCGGTGCTGGCGCTGGCTGGGGCCGGCGTACTGGTCGGGCTGATGTCGGAGATTCTCGTTGGCTCGATCGAGGAGGCCTCGCACGCGGTCGGCCTCTCCGAGTTCTTCATCGGCGTCATCGTCGTCGCCATCGTCGGCAACGCGGCGGAGCACTGGGTGGCGGTCCTGGTCGCGATGAAGGACAAGATGGACCTCTCGGTCAATATCGCGATCGGCTCCAGCGCCCAGGTGGCGCTCTTCGTCGCCCCGATCCTCGTCCTCGCCTCCTTCTTCCTCGGCCCGCACCCGCTCGCGCTCGTCTTCAATGGCTTCGAGATGGGCGCGATCCTGATTGCGATCCTGGTTGCCAACCAGGTCACCCAGGACGGCGAGTCGACCTGGTTCGAGGGCGTCCAGCTGCTCGCTGTCTACGCCGTCTTCGGTATTGCCTTCTATTACGCCTGAGTAGGGGTGGGTCCGGATGGGACTCGCCTGCGCAACAGATGGGGTGGCTTGGCGAGCCCCCTCCGGACCCACCACACGCCCGGGATAACCTGCCGCGATGGACGTCGTGCTCTTGCTCGCTAGCTTTGCGGTGATACTTGCCGGGGCGCTGCTCTTCACCAACGCGGTCGAGTGGCTTGGGCACCGGCTGGAGCTGGGGGAGGGCGCAGTTGGCAGCCTGCTGGCAGCGGTGGGAACGGCGATGCCGGAGACGCTGATCGCGATCGTTGCCCTGCTTGATGCGACGGAGGGAGCGGACCAGGTGGCGATCGGCGCGATCGTGGGGGCTCCCTTTCTGCTCGCCACGCTGGCGATGGGCCTTGTCGGGCTCTTCGCGCACCTTTATCGGCGGCGGCGCGAGCAGGGGGTCGAGCTGAATGCGCACAAGCCGACGCTCGAGCGCGACCTGCTGGTTTTCCTCGCCTTCTTCTCCCTTGCCCTTGCCTTTGCGTGGGGTCCTCCGGCCGCCCTGCGCATCCCGCTCGGGATCGCGATGCTGCTCGCCTATCCCCTCTACATCCACCGCACCCTGCGCGGGGGTGGGTCCGTCCAGGACGAGGAAACGCTGGAGCCGCTGGTCTTCGAGCGGCGCGAGGGGCGTCGGCGCGATCCCGCCCTTGCCCTATGTGTGCTGCAGCTTCTGGTCGGCCTCGGGGCGATGGTTGGGGGCGCCCACCTCTTCGTCGAGTCCCTGCTCCACATCGCCGAGAGCCTCGGCGTCGAGGCCGTCGTCCTGGCGCTCGTCCTCGCCCCGCTGGCGACCGAGCTGCCGGAGAAGGTCAACAGCTTCTTCTGGGTCCGCGACGGCAAGGACTCGCTGGCGCTCGGCAACGTCAGCGGCGCGATGGTCTTCCAGTCAACGATCCCGGTCGGCATCGGTCTGGTCTTCACCGATTGGGATCTGAGCACCAACGCAGCCGTCTCCATGGGCTTGGGCCTTGCCGGTGGCCTGCTCGCCTACGAGGCACTTCATCGTCGCGGGCGTTTCGAGCTGCCGGCCGTAGTGGGTTGGTTCACCCTCTACGTGACCTTCATCGTCTTCGTCGCGGTTGGCGCCTAACCGAACGGGCTTGTTTTCCAATATACCATAGAAATTGACTAATCAATTTTCTGTGATATAGCTGTGCGCGCGTTTGAGCGAGCTTCTGTGCCCAGGGGTTATTCCGAAGGCAGGCGCGGCACAGATCCTGTTTGAGCCGTAACTCGAAAACGATGACGGGGAAGAGGCCATCCGAGAATGGCCGACCCCCCGCGAAGGAGACGATGAAAGTGAGATTCATCAAGATGCTCGGATCCGCCGGGGCTGTGGCCGTGGTTGCGATGGCGTTTGTCGGTGCAAGCACTGCCTCTGCCGACAGCGCTTGCTTAGTAGATCCTGGGGCCTTGGGCCTTTGTCCTGTCGGGGCCGTATGGAATGGGCCGATCACCGGTTTATCGGGAGAAGTCTTATTC
>JBKPOV010000089.1:0-11143 GCA_046733315.1 Actinomycetota bacterium | reverse complement strand
CTTCCCCCCAGCTTCCTAGAGCCAGGTGCCAGTGGCGAGCGCTGGCTCTTTGATGCTGGGGTAGCAGCGCAGCTAGCGCGATTGCTCAGCGCAATCGAAGAGCTCGATATCCCTTCGCATCGGCGCCTCTTCACGGTCTTGGTCGGTGGTTTTCTGGCGGAGGTCAGCAATGTCGTGGTCAGCGGCAAGGGGCGCCGTTACCGCCGTGACTGGCAAGAGCGGCGGCGCCCCGCGGCGGCGGTGATGCCGCTCTTCGCCCAGCGGGTGCAGGGAGCGATCGCCGATGTGCACCGCTTCGCCGACCGTCCCAAGGTGCGGGCCGAGGTGCGTCATGAAGATGCGCGAGCGACGCGCTCACGGCGAATGCACGAGATCGCGATCTTCTCCCCCCCTTACCCCAACTCCTTTGACTACACCGACGTCTACAACCTGGAGCTGTGGATGCTCGGCTATCTGCAGGCTGCCTCCGAGAACCGCGAACTGCGGGAATCGACCCTGACTTCCCATGTGCAGCTGCACCGCGACTATGCGCCGCCGCCGAGCGGCTCGCCGCTGCTTGATCAGACCCAGGAGCAGCTGCAGGCGCTCGAAGAGGACTTGTGGAATCGCTCGATCCCCGCGATGGTCGGCGGCTACTTCGCCGACTTGCTGGCGGTGATGGCAAAGGTTCGAGCGCGGCTGCGCAACGGAAGGCGCTGCTGCATCGTGATCGGCGACAGCCGTTACGGCGGGGTGCTGGTGCCGAGCGCCAAGATTCTCGCCCAGCTGATCGTCGAAAGCGGCTGGGAGTTTTGCTCCGAAGAGCCGGTGCGAGCGATGCGAAGCTCCGCCCAGCAGGGCGGCTCAGATCTGGAGGAGACGCTACTGATTCTGCGCAGGGAGGATTGAGTCGTCGCTCAGGTTGTCGCGCGTCGAAATTGGTCAACGGTCCCGTAGAGCGGCCAGACTCGCAGCGCCACCTTCTGCTCGCCGGCGCGGGTGGCAACCGACTCGAAGCAATTCTCGCCGCTATGGGCTTTTCGCATGTCAAAGCAGCAAAGGGCCGAGGCGAGGGTGCCACGCTCATCGCGGTAGGCGATCGCCTGACGCAGGCCCTCCTCGATCGCCTCGGCGACCTTCGTGGCGGAGACGGTCGAGCCGGTGTCGGTGTAGCTGCGCAGCACCTTGAGCTCCAAGAGGGCGTGGCGGATGAAGGTTGCTGCGGCCGGTGCAGCCTCCTCGATCTCAAGGTCGAGGCGACCGGAGGTCTGCGGTTGCTCTTCGCGGACAACGGTCGCCGGAAAGGCGGCTTGCAGGGCGATCCGGAGGATGTTCTGGATGCGATCCTCGGCGTCGCGCTTGGGGCGATGTTTGGGGCCGTTTTGCCAGAGTCGGGCCGGCTCGGGATGGGAGCGGGGCTTTTCGAGATGGGCGCGGTGGGCGTGGTCGACGACCTCGAGGACGCGGTTAAGGTCGATCGGCTGACCGGCGGTGGCGATGACCTTGACTCGATCACGATCGGCGAGCCCGGCCGGATAGTGGCGCAGCTGGGGCGGATCGGGGCGGGGGTCAAAGAGGACGGCGGGAAGATCGCCGATCGCCAACTCGCCCTCGATCCGATCAAAGATCTCGGCGTCGGAGGGCCACTCGGCCAAGGCGAGGGCGAGGCCGTTATGGGGTACGGGGCCGACGAACCAGAGCTGGCCGCCGAGCTTACTGAGGCCGTTGTCGAGCAGCGGCTCGCTGCGCAGTTGGGCGCTGTCGAGGCTGGCGGGTCCGCGCGGGGCCAGGAAGAAAACAGCGGGGGTCTGCTCAGGCTCGCTGGCCTGGCGGGCGCGATTGTCGATGATCCGCACGACGCCGATCAGGAAGCGAAGCCAATCGGGCAGGTCTGAGTCGGCACCCTCGCCGAAGTGGGCATGGGCGGTCGCCAGCAGATCCTGGTCGGGCCAGCCCTCAACCGAGCCGGAAATCTCAGTCACGGCTTATTGCGAGGCGGTTGTGAAGCTCGCGGACGTAGAGGTGGACCTTCTCGGCATCGCCGAGGACGACCTCGGGCGCCATCAGCTCGCCGAAGCGTTTCGCAACCTGGACGCTGAGATTGGGCTCGGAGTCGGTTGGGGCGATGTCAAGGAGGCCGCCAGCGTCGACCAGCTCGTTGCCGTAGGCGGCATCGGAGGCGCTGGCCTCGGCGATCCCGATCGTCCCGAGGCCGGCCATCGCGAAGACAACCTCGCGTAGGTAGTCGAGCTCGCGGGCGAAGCGATCAAAGCGCCTGGTGGCTGCGAGGATCGGCGCCGCGAAGTCGTGGTTCAAGGCATAGTCCGCCTCGATCCGCTAGAGACCTTCGGCGTCCTCGCTGTGGCGCAGGGAGCTGGCGCGAAGAACGCCGCAGCCGACGAGGCGATCGACGTCGGCCTGCAGCGCCGGTGAGGTCGGCCCCTCGCTGCGCTTTAGCAACTTGGGGTCGAGGATGCGCAGCCCCCAGACGGGAGCCAGAGCGTCGGCGAAGTAGCCGACGGCGTGCAGTTGGCGGGCGGGTAGTGGGGCGATCGCAGCCGCTTCGGCGCCGGCAAGGATTGCGATCACGCGCAGCTGGCGGCGCACGTCGGGGAGCGCGGCGGGGACGGTGGCGCTGCTCATTTGGCTGTTTTGACAGCGCGTTTGAGCAGGCCGTCGCGGACCGCGGCGTACTCGCCGCTGAGCTCGCGGGTGGCAGCGGTCGGCGCCGCAACCTCGAGCAGATCGACGAACCTTTTGCTGGAGGCTTTGCGGATGCCACCCCTTCGCATGAGCTCCGGGATCAGGTTGCCCTCGACCAGATTGGAGGTGACGATGAGGCGGTTCTCGGCCTCCTTGGCATAGCGGGCCATGACATCGGCGGCACGTTTGACGAAGACGGCATCGAGCGAAGACTCGGGGGCGTCGATGACGATTGAACCGACGCCGCCGATCGCGGCGACGCGGATCAGCGCCATGCGGAAAGCGAGGTCGATGAACTCACGCTGGCTCTCGGAGACCTGCTGGGGCCCCTCGCGACGGACCGGGGAGTCGAAGTCGGCGCCGCCCATCTCCAGTTCAAAGGCGGGGAAGTCGATGGCGCGGCCCGTCTCGCCGATCTGATCCTTGTGGGGGGACCAGATTAGTTTGCAGTCCTCGAGCAGGAAGCCCCGAGCGTATTCTTCAAAGCTCTCGCGAATCTCGTCCTTATGGGCGACGATCTCCTTGCTAGTGCGTTTGATCAGGCTCATGAACTGCTTGCGGCGGTTCTCGAGTTCTTTTTTCATCGTCTCGAGGCGGGCGCGCAGGGCGGCGACCTCACCGCGCTGCTCGTGCAGCTCGGCCTCATCGGGAGGTAGGCGGCGAACCAGCGATTCAATCTGGGCGGCGCGTTTGGCGACGCTGGTGGTCAGTTCCTGGATCCTTGCGATCTGCTGCTCGAGCTCAACTCCCGTGTCGACCTGACGCTGGCGGGCGGATTGCAGGCGCTTTTGGGCGCGCTCTAGGTCGCTGCTCGCCTTGGCAATCGCCTTGGGTCCGCCGGCGCGCGAGGTGGTCCTAGTCACAGGCGTGTCGCAAACGACGCAGCGCTGCTCGGCGATCCGCTTGTGGAGTCCGGCGGCCGCTCGCGGAGAATCGCTGCCGCAGGCGAGACAAACCTGGTCGGAGATCAGCTGCGCCATCAGATACTGAGCAGTGTCGCTACTGGAAGGGAAGGCGGCGGCGATCGCGGTCAGCTGGCGGCGCTCGAGGTCACGGAAGGCGGACTCATGCTGGCTTTCGTCCTTGAGGGTTGCGAGGAGCGCCTCCTGATGGGCGGCGTCGAGCTCGGCGACCTGACCATTTAGGTCACCGAGCTTAGCCTGATCGATGCGCTGTAGTCGCTCCAACGCACCGAGCTCTTGGCGCAGGTCACCAGCCGAAGAGGCGGCCTGCTCGGAATCGGTCAGGGTGCCTTCCTGAGAGGAGACGACGGCGCGCAGGTTGCGCATGGCGCTGTCGCGGCGCAGCACATCGCGCTCGGTGTCAACCCACTTCGAGGAGGAGGCCGGCGAGAGGAAGAGGAGGCGGAGGAGCTGGCGCTGGGCGGAGGGATCCCAGACCAGGGTGCGGCGATCCTCAAAGTAGAAGGTGAGGTGACGAAGGAGGAGAATCCAGTCGGCAAAGGAGCTGACGCCGGCGTGCTTGAGGATATGGCGCTGGTAGGCGTCCTCGTCGGGCTCGGCCTCCACTCCATCGAGGGCGAGGCCGTCCAAGTCAAGGCTCTCGAGGGAACGGGTGATTGAGAGTTGTGCCTCGCCGAGGCCGAAGCGCAGGGTGGCGCTGGCCGAAGCGGCGCCATCGTTGACTCGCTCGGCGAAGAGGCGGCGCTTGCGGGTCGAGAGTTTGTTGACCCGTAGTCGTTTGCCGCCGAGGGCACCAGCGGAGGCAGCCGCCGGCAACTCGTAGGGTCCCGTACACATGCGGTAGAGGAGGGTGACCAGGGTGGTCTTGCCGAGGCCGTTGGCGCCGAGGATCAAGGTCAGCCCCGAGTCAAAGGCGATATCGAGGTCGGAGCTGCGTTTGGTGCCCGGATAGAGGCCGTAGTCGACCGTGCTCAACTGCTTGAAGATTGGGAAGGCCGTCATCGCTTGCCCCGCGCAGCTCGAAGACTATTTGTTTGCCGTGCGGCCAAACGGTGAGGCTCGCAGCAAGGCACCGCGGCGATCATCAGCGTGAACCCCACCGCTACCTGGGCGCCGCGCGACCCATCGTGCGCTTTCTTCGGGTAGCGAGTTGAAATGAGATCAAGAGAATCTATGTTTATTCAACTTTGTGGAGATGGTGAAGTCAACGACGTAGCCGAAACGCTGGGACCTTCTCCTTCGCGTGAATGCAGAAGTACAGATCACGAGGACGAGTTGCAGCTAAGTATCTGGGAACTCCACCTCAAGCTCGACTTTGTCGCTTCCCCATATTCGAACTCAATTTTCTCCAGGTATCCACGTCACCTCCGCAAGCAGATCATCGAGGGGTGCGCGGTGAGCCTCACCCAAAGAAGTTCGCGGAGGACCCCCGGCAGGTTGGCCTTGACCAGTGACTCGCAGCTCGGACGAATCGAGGCCCACGCTCCGGCCGGCCCTCAAAGGATTCTGCGGGCACATTGGGAAATGAGCCCGCTTATGTAGCTGCTAGTGTTCTCTCATGACGCTACACCAGGGGAACGAAGTTGGAGTCCGTGAGTTGCACGATCGCCTTAGCGAGTACCTGGAGCGAGCGGAGGGGGGAGGCGAGATCGTCGTCACTCGTCGCGGACGGCCTGTCGCTCGCCTAAGTGGGCTTAAAGAGCGGCCACTCGACGCTCTCGTGCGCCGTGGTCTGGTGCGGATGCCTGAGGGGTCACGTTCTTCTCGATCCGCTCAGGTGAAGGGCACCGGTTCAGTCTCTGACCTCGTCTCCGAGCAGCGGGCCTGATCTTCTACTTCGACACCTCGGCGTTGGTCAAGCTCGTCGTCGTCGAGGATGGATCCGAGGTGGCGGCAAAGCTCTGGGGTAGTGCCTATCCGGCGGCGTCGAGCATGCTTGCCTACCCCGAGGGCCGGGCGGCTTTGGCGGCCGCCCGGCGCTTGGATCGTCTCGGGGAAGAGGAGCACCGGGAGGCGCTCGTAGTCTTCGAGGAGCTCTACGCGGAGCTGACTACGGTCGGCGTTGATCAGGAGCTCGCGGCCAGTGCCGGCAGCTATGCCGAAGACATGGGACTGCGTGGCTATGACGCGGTCCACCTTGCCACTGCGCTCGAACTCGGCGACGAGGAAGTTGTTCTCGTTACCTGGGATCGGGATCTTGCTCGAGCGGCTGAACGCGTTGGATTGGGTATCGCTGGTCTTGAGAGCTCCGCCTAGCGGTAAAGGATTTCCTCAGCCGCGACATGCGCTGCTTGACACGAGTGCGAGACAGCTCCTTCTTTGTCAGAGATCCGGCTGAGAAGGCGGCGTCCACAAGGCTGCTCTCTTCGTCGCCGGGTTCGTAGTCGGCGTAGATGAGGGTGGTCCGGTAGTCGCGATGACCCATCCACTCCTGCAGGACTCGCATCGGCACGCCAGCGGCAGCGATCCTGGTGCCGAATGTGTGGCGCAGATCGTGAAAGCGGATCTTCCGCACCCCCGCCACCTTCAAAGCTTTCTTGAAGCGACGCACGAGCGGGCCATTGGGAAGCACATTGCCGTTCAGCGGATTGGCGAAAACGAGGTCGTCCTCGTCGCAGAAGCGAGAGCGCCGAAGGTGGGCTCTGAGTTCTTCTTCGACCCTGCCTGAAAGGGGCACAGCGCGTTCGCCGCTGCGCGACTTCGGCGTTGACCAGTAGCCGCGGGTGTAGTTGCGGCGTACCCGAATCCGTTTCGCTTCCCAGTCGACGTCACGCCAGCGCAGTGCGAGCAACTCGCCTTGGCGCATTCCGGTCATGGCCGCGGTTAGGAAGATTGCTCTGTCGGTAGATCCGAAGGGCTCGTTGGAGACGTCGATGGCGGCGATCAATGCATCGAGCTCTAGTTGGTTGAGAAACCGGACCTCCGAGCATTCCCGCACCCGCGGTCGTCGTACGGAGCGGCACGGGTTCTGCTCGCACCAGTCATGACGCAGGGCGAAGGTGAAGACCTGCGAGAGGAGCTTGAAGATGCCCGAGCGCGTCCGGGCTGCCTTCCCCGCCTCGGTCAGTGCCGCCATGAACGCTTCGATTTCGCTCCTCTTGACTTGGCTGACGGCGACTTCGCCAAATCTAGGCAGAAGATGCGAGCGAAGGATCGACCGGTAGTTGTCGAGGGTGGTCGGCTTGCGGCCGAGGGCCTCGAGGTCGCGGAGCATCAGCTCTGCGGTGCTCGCGAACGAGACGCTCGAGCCAGCAGCTGGGGGTCGTTCGCGAACTATCAGCTGCCGTAGCTTGGCCTCCGCTTGGCTGCGGTTGAGGCCCTCATCGGTTCCACGTCGGCGCTTGGGTCCCAGACAGCGGTTTGGTCGCCGCCCACCAAGATGCCAGCGCCCGTACCAGACCTCCTGACCGTTGGCCCTCTCTTTGAAATAGAGGGTGCCGGTCCCATGCGCGCGGCGGGTGCTCGTCTTTTGATTCATCCTTCCTCTTTTCCGTCCCATCCAGGGATGGTTCGAGCCCCCAAACAGCCGCATCGGTGGGTCCTTCGGCACAAAACCGGCGAACTTCCCCTGCGTGAGGAAACGTCGCGCTCACGCCTGGGCACTTTCGTAGTTCGGCAGAGGCATCCGGCGTTGCTGCCAAAACGGTCCGCAATGGACCGTAAGGCAGCAGCGCCGAAATTCTTGGTTTTGATTTGAAATGCCCCATTTGCTGGAGCTTTCGATGCGGCTGAATGGAGTCGAACCATCACGTCCCGTTAGGGACACAAGGCCCTCAACCTTGCGCGTCTACCAGTTCCGCCACAGCCGCTTGAGGGGGCGACGATTCTAGATGTTTGGGGATTCCGGGGCTTTTGGTTGCGGGTGTCCGTGGGCGGCGGTAAGCTTGCGAACAAGTGTTCGAATGGATTGATACCCGGCGTTGTGGGGAGGGGAGCTAGACGTGGAGCTGGATCTGACCAAGAGGCAGAAGGAGATCTTCGACTTCATCCGTCGCTATGCGGCGAAGACTGGCTACCCGCCGACGGTGCGGGAGATCGGCAAAGCGGTTGGGCTGCACTCGTCCTCGACCGTGCATGCGCATTTGGCCAACCTGGAGAAGATCGGTTTGCTCAAACGCGATCCCTCCAAGCCGCGGGCGATTGAGCTGCTCTTCGACAAGGCGAAGAAGACGATCATGCCGGGCAATGGCTTGCCGCTTGTCGGCCACGTCGCCGCTGGCGCGCCGATCGTCGCCGAAGAGAACATCGAGGAATACATCGAAGTGCCCGACGTGATCGGTGGTGAGGAGGGCGACTACATCCTCAAAGTGCGCGGCGAGTCGATGGTGGATGCCGGCATCTTCGAAAACGACTACGTCGTCGTGCGACCGGCGGACGATGCTGTCAACGGCGAAATCGTCGTCGCCCTGATCGGCGAAGAGGCCACGGTCAAGCGCTTCTTCCGCGAAGCCGACCACATCCGCCTGCAGCCCGAGAACCAGACGATGGAGCCGATCCGCACTACGGACGCAACGGTTCTCGGGAAAGTCGTAGGGGTCTTCCGCAAGATCTGAGTCGGCTGGCTGGACGTCGCAAGACAGCGGCGTTATTTAGGCCAGCGGCCAGATTCGATCCGGCGCTTGTAGCGGCGCTGTTTTCGTCTCGCATCGCGCATCGCCCAGGGCAGCAGGCGCAGGGTGAGGCGGGGGAAGAGGTCCAGAAGGCGCAGCTGCAGGCCGCGCCAGGGGGGCAGGATCAGGATCGGGCGGGGGCGTTCAGTCAACTTGCCGACCTCGGTCGCGACCTGGTCGGCGGTGAGTAGGCGGCCGGAGAAGGAGCCGGCGGCGTTGGGGTCGTCGAGCTTGTCCTCGAGCATCGGCGTCCAGATGCCGTCGGGGCAGACGGCGGAGAGCTCGACTCCCTCGATGCCGGAGCGGCGCAGATCGAAGAGGGTGCCGAGGGTGAAGGCCATCGCCGCGTGCTTGCTTGCCGAGTAGTTGACCTCGCCCGGCGCGGCGACGATGCCGGCCAGCGAGACCACATTGATGATGTGGCCGCCGCCGCCGGCGATCATCGGCTCAAGGGCGGCGACGGTGCCGTTCATCGTTCCCAGCACGTTGACCTCGAGCATCGTCCGTCGCGTCGCCTCGTCCTGCTCCCAGGCCAGCCCGGTGGTGAGTACGCCGGCGTTGTTGACCCAGAGGTCGAGCGCGCCGGAGTGCGCCGCGGCGCCGGAGGCGAGTGCCCGACAGGCGGCCTCATCGCGCACATCGAGGCCCGCCGAACAAGCGCCGGCGCCAAGCTCGGCCGCAGTGCGAGCGGCTGCATCGGGATCGACATCGGTGGCGTAGACGAGGTAACCGCGGTGGGCGAGCTCAATGGCGATCGCGCGGCCAAGGCCACCGCCCGCTCCAGTGACGACGGCAACTGGCATCGCGGCCCAGGATATGCATATTCGATGCATATGTCTCAAGGGGAAGGGCCGCGCTAACATGGACAGGCGGGCCGAGCGACTGCGGGGGGAGAGAAAACCCCTCGAGGAAAGTCCGGACACCAGAGGGCATGGCGGTGGGTAACGCCCACCCGGGGAAACCCGCGGGACAGTGCCACAGAAATACACGGCCGATGACGCGGCCACACGTGAGTCGCGTGCAGGCAAAGGTGAAATGGTGCGGTAAGAGCGCACCGGCGTCGCGGTGACGCGGCGGCCAGGCAAACCCCGCCAGGTGCAAGGCCAAGCAGGACCGTCGACCCTGCCCGGCGAGGTCCAGGTAGGCCGCAGGCCGCTTCGGCGGCCCCCGGGGCTGGCGCCCCGGTGAGACAGATAGTCGCTCACGACAGGATCCGGCTTACAGGCCCGCTAACGAAAAGGCCCCTGCAAAGGGGCCTTTTCCACGCCTGCACAAGTTTCCGTCTTAGCGTTTGCTAATCTGCCGCCAACTTCCGCTGAATCTTCGCCTACATATTCGCGAAGAGCGGGGGACCCAATTGTTGGGGCGAATCGCCGGCATCTGCCGCGTAGCGCAGCTCTTTCAGCGCGAGCCCGTCAGCTAACCCCGTAAGCGTCGTAAAGAGCTATGAAGACAGGCAGGAACCGCCACGGGCGGAAAGATCATCCACGGCAAGGGCGCGCTGCGCGTGCGCACCACAGCCGACGGCTGCGCCGTATCTCCCTGGCGACGGCAATGCTCTCCCTGGCCCTGGCGCCCTTGGCGGCCGAGGCGCAGACCGGCGGAGCCAGTGCGCCCGGTCCCGAAGGCACCACGTCCGGCGGGGCAGGGTTGGTCTTCAGCAGCCCGATGCGCTCGGCTGGTGCCACCTGGTACGGGCCCGGCCTCTACGGCAACGGCACCGCCTGCGGGCAGACCCTGCGGCCGGGCACCATCGGCGTCGCCCATCGCACCTTGCCCTGCGGCACCACGGTCAAGTTCAACTACCACGGCCACTCGCTGGTGACCAAGGTGATCGACCGCGGCCCATACACGCCGGGCAACGATTTCGATCTCACAAACGGTGCCCGCCTCGCACTCGACTTCGAAGGGGTGGGGCAAGTTCGCTACGCCCTTGCCGTGGGCTCCTCGCACTAGCGCTACTAAGCAGGATTTCTCGGTTTGACGGTAAATCTGCCCCGGAACGGGCAGTTTCCAAACGAGAGGAGCATTTGTATGTCGAGGTTCTTGCAAGCAGCTGTCTACGCCGGGCTGCTGATGCTCCTCGTCGTCTTTGCCGGCAGCGCCGGCGCCGCCACGGAAGAAACCGAGCACACCACCGTGGTGCTCGGCGAGACCGCAACAATGCCCGATCCTTCCTGCCCCGAGTCGCCCTGTCAGGCGATTGGCAGCGTCACCGGCTTCCAGGTCAGCACCAGCCAGGGCTCGCTGCCGTTCCGCGTCCGCCGCGATGGCAGGATCAAGTCCTGGACGCTGACGCTCGCCCAGCCGACCAGTAGCCAGCGCGCCTTCTTCAACGGTTTCTTTGGCACGCCCCCCGAGGCGCGCCTGGCGATCCTGCGCCGCGTAGCCGGCACCAACCCGCCCCGCTACGCCCTCCGTGCCCAGGGCTCCGTCCACGTCCTCAGCCCCTACCTGGGCCAAACCGTCAAATTCGGCGCCTCCCTGCGAGTAAAAGCAGGCGACATCGTCGGCTTGACTGTGCCGACCTGGGCCCCCGCCTTCGCCCAAGGTCAATCTTCCAGCAACTCCTGGCGAGCCAGCCGCGAAGCCGGCAAGTGCGTCGACTCAACCGACGTCCGCCAGGGCGAACCCCAGGAGAAGATAGGCACCCGCGCCGAATACGGCTGCCGCTACGCCACCGCCCGCCTGCTCTACACCGTCACAGTCGTAGAGGACTAAGCTAGGCGGGAGGGGCGCCCGGCCCCTCTGTTTTTCTCCGTCGCTGCGTGCGTAGCGTGTGCTCCCGAGCGAAGGGGGACTTCGGCACTCGTATTCGTTGTTTGTTTGAGAGAGGGAGTCGGGCGCCCCACCCACAAAAATAAAGACCCGCCCCAGGCCGGGCTGTTTGGGGTCGGGGCCCCGCTCCCAAACCCCCCAGCTAACCGC
>JBKPOV010000088.1:0-4444 GCA_046733315.1 Actinomycetota bacterium | reverse complement strand
TGGAGCTGGACAAGCGGCTGCACGCCTGCTTCGAAGGCAAGCTGCGCCCGGCCCTCGAGGAGGAGGGGGTCCGCATCGTCTCGCTCGACTCCGCCGGCGAGGAGGAGCGGCGCGAGATCGACGCCCGCTTCCACGAGCAGGTCTTCCCGGCGCTGACCCCCCTGGTGATCGGCCTCGGCCGCCCCTTCCCCTACATCTCAAACCTCTCGCTCAGCCTCGGTGTGCTGCTGCGCGACCCCGAGAGCGGCAGCGAGATCATCGCTCGCGTCAAGGTGCCGAAGGAGCTGCTTGGCCGCTTCCTTCCCGTCGGCGCGGGGGGCAAGGCCTTCGTGCCGCTGGAGGAGGTGATCGCCGCCAACCTCGATTCCCTCTTCCCGGGAACCGAGGTCGTCGATTACGGCTACTTCCGCGTTACTCGCGATGCCGACTTCACAGTCTCCGACGAGGCCGATGACCTGCTGCAGGCTGTCCAGGACGAGATCCGCCGCCGCCGCTTCGGCGAGGTCGTGCGCCTCGAGATCGCCGCCGGGATGAACCCGAAGCTGCGCCAGCAACTGATCGACGCGCTGCGGCTCGAGGACCGCGAGGTCTACGACGTCGACGGGCTGATCGACCTCGCCGATCTCACCGCTATCGCCGATGTGCCAGGTCATGCCGAGCTGCGCTACCCCCCCTGGACCCCAGTGACGCAGCCGCGCCTGCTCGGCGAGGACGACGAACCCTGCGACATGTTCGCGGCGATCCGCCAGGAAGACCTGCTCGTCCACCATCCCTACGACTCCTTCGCCAGCTCGGTCGAGCGCTTCGTCGAGCAGGCGGTCGCCGACCCCGACGTGCTGGCGATCAAGCAGACGGTGTACCGGACCAGCGACGACTCGCCGCTGGTGCCGTCGCTGATCCGCGCCTCCGAACGCGGCAAGCAGGCGGTCTGCATGGTCGAGTTGAAGGCACGCTTCGACGAGGAGGCCAACATCCACTGGGCCAAGTCGCTGGAGGAGTCCGGCGTCCACGTCGTCTACGGCATCCCGGGCCTGAAGACGCACGTAAAGGCGATCGTCGTCGCCCGCCGCGAGGGCGACAGGGTGCGCGAGTACGTCCACATCGGCACCGGCAACTACCACCCGAAGACGGCACGCCTCTACACCGACTTCGGCCTCTTCACCGCCGACGAGGAGATCGGCGCCGACGTCGCCGAGATGTTCAACTACCTGACCGGCTACGGCCGCCCGGCCGAGTACCGCAAGTTGTTGGTCTCGCCGACGACGATGCGCGACCAGATCCTCGCGGAGATCTCCGCGACGGTCGAGGCGCACGAAGCGGGGCAGGAAGCGCGGATCGCGCTGAAGATGAACTCGCTCGTCGACGCGGCCTGTATCAGGGCGCTCTACGAGGCTTCGCGGGCGGGTATACGGGTCGACCTGAATGTGCGGGGGATCTGTTGCCTGCGGCCGGGCGTGCCGGAGGTCTCGGAGAACATCCGCGTCGTCTCGATCGTCGGCCGTTTCCTCGAGCACTCGCGCGTCTACGCCTTCGAACGCGGTGCGGAGACCCGCGTGCTGGTCGGCTCGGCCGACCTGATGCCGCGCAATCTCGACAGCCGAGTCGAGCTGGTCGCGCCGGTCGAAGACCCGGCTCTGCGCGCCGAGCTGCTCGACGTGCTCGAGCGCTGTTTCGCCGACAACGCCAACGCGTGGGCGCTCGACGCCGCCGGAACCTGGACCCGGCTGGCGCCCGAAAACGGTCAGCGGCGCAGCGTTCAGGAGGAGATGCGCGAGCGGCACGCCGGTCGCGCCGCCGAGCATCTCGCGGCGATCGCCAGCTGACCACAACGCCCGCTGCTGTCAATAGGATTGGCCGCAGTGCGCCTCTCCCTCTTGCCCCGCGATCGAACCTTCTTCGATCTCTTCATCGAGGCCGGTGAGAACACCGTGCAGGCGGCGCGACTGCTCGACCAGATGATGGCCTCCTGGCCGGACTCGGGAGATCTCTCGCAGCAGATCCTCGACGCCGAGCACGAAGGGGACAGGATCACCCACGCCATCGTCAAGCGTCTCAACTCGACCTTCGTCACGCCGATCGACCGCGAGGACATTTACGGGCTGGCGACCCAGATGGACGACATCGTCGACTACACCGAGGAGGCGGCGGACTTTCTCGGTCTCTACAAGATCGAGGCGCCGATGTCACAGGCCCAGGAGCTGACCAAGGTGCTGGTCGGCGCCTGCGAGCAGCTTGCAGAGGGGCTGGAGCACCTGCGCGACTTCAAGGATCTCGACAAGTACTGGATCGAAATCCACCGGCTGGAGAACGAGGGCGATCGCATTTCCCGCGACGCGGTCGCCTCGCTCTTCTCCAACGGCATCGATCCGATGGTCGTGATCCGCTGGAAGGACATGTTCGCCGTGCTCGAGAACGCGATCGACGCCACGGAGACTGCCGCCCAGATTCTCGAGGGCATCGTCATCAAGAACTCGTGACGGGCTCCAGGCGCCGCCATACTGCGTCCTCGGTCGCTCGCGTGCGGAGCACGCCACGCTCCCTGCGTCCTTGTCTGGCAACGCCTGGAGCCCGTCACCATGAGCTCTGACGTCATTCTCGTCATCGTGGTGGGCACTGCGCTCGCCTTTGACTTCACCAACGGGTTTCACGACACGGCCAACGTCGTCGCGACCTCGATCTCGACCGGGGCGGCGCGGCCGCAGGTGGCTATCGGGTTTGCTTCGCTGCTCAACTTCGCCGGCGCCTTCATCTCGATCTCGGTCGCTGCGACGGTCGCCAACGACGTCGTCAATTCCTCGGTCGTAACGCCGACCGTGGTCTTCGCCGGCCTGATCGGGGCGATCGCCTGGAACTTGATCACCTGGTCCTTTGGCCTGCCGTCGAGTTCGTCGCACGCATTGATCGGCGGCGTGGTCGGCTCGGCTGTCGCGGCCGCCGGCTTCGACGCCGTGCTTGCCGACGGCTTGGTCGGCAAGGTCCTGATCCCCGCCGTGATCGCGCCGATCCTCGCCTTCGTGGTCGCCGGCGCCGCGATCGGGCTCGTCTACCGGATCGTCGGCAAGCAGCGCCCCGGCAGCGTGACACGCGGATTCCGCTACGGCCAGATCATCTCCGGAAGCCTGCTGGCGCTCGCCCACGGCACCAATGACGCGCAGAAGACGATGGGCATCATCACGCTGGCGCTCGTCGCCAACGGAACGCTGGGAGCGAATGCCGATCCACCGCTCTGGGTGATCGTCGCCTCGGCGTTGGCGATCGCGCTCGGCACCTACAGCGGCGGTTGGCGGATCATCCGCACCACCGGGACGCGGATCATCAAGATGGACGCTGCGCAGGGCTTCTCGGCCCAGGGCGCCGGCTCAGCGGTGATCCTGGCCTCGACCCATTTCGGCTTCCCGCTCTCGACCACGCACGTAATCAACGGCGGCATCATGGGAGCGGGGGCGGGCAAGCGCGTCTCGGCGGTTCGATGGGGAGTCGCCGGCAACATCGTCACCGCCTGGCTGCTGACCCTGCCGGCGGCGGCCGCGATCGGAGCGCTGGCCTATGGGCTGACGGCGATCTTCGGCGAGGGCGCCTTGGGCCCGGTGCTGGTGACGCTGATGTCTCTCTCGCTGATCGCGGCGGTCTTCATGCGTCGCTCGCGGGAGGGCGCGCCCGTCCCGGCGAGCTGAGCGATGGCGATCGTCGTCGAGACCAAGGAGCTGATCGAGACGGTCATCGCTTCGGTGATCGCGGGGGTCGGCGTGACCGTGGTCTTCTCGGTGGCGATCTGGGGCGTTGCCCGCTTCGCCGACCTCAGCCGCAACGAGCGCCCGCTTGCGGCGAGTGCGGCGGCTGCTCTTGCCGGTCTGGCGGTCCTGGTCACAGCGGCTGCCGTCGCCTTCGGCATCGTCGTGATGACCCGCAAGTAGGTGCGTAGAATTTTTCCTATGCGCACGGCTCGCGATCTCGCGATCATCATGCTGCTGGCGCTGGTCGTGGCCTTCGCGCCCAACGGCGGCAATGCCGCGGATGCGATCCTGACCGCGATCACGATGGCCTTCCTCGCCGGGTTGGCCTGGATGCTGTTCGTGCTCAGTCGCCAGAACCAGCTGACCCTGGCGACCCTGACCGACGGCCGGCGGGCGATCTTCTACGGCGCCTTCGGGATGGTCGCGCTGTTGATCGCCGGCAATGACGAGATGTTCGCCACGGGGGGTGGCACCTTGCTGTGGATCCTCCTGCTGGGCGCATCGATTGCGGCGATCTGGCGGATCTGGGTCGACGCCCACAGCTACTGAGCTGAATCGTCACCGATCCGCGCGCTTGCGCGCACCACACGCGCGTTCGCGCCTGAAACGGTCGCTGCGTGCCGCCACGGATCGCCAGCAGCGCAGGCCACAGGGAGGAAGGGACCGCCTCGGTCGAGTTGATCGCGACGATCCCCTTCCTGCTGCTGGCG
>JBKPOV010000087.1:0-8608 GCA_046733315.1 Actinomycetota bacterium | reverse complement strand
CCGGCCTCCGAAGAAAAGGAACTCGAAGCGGGCGCCGTCTACTACTGGAAAGCCGAATACGAAGGCGACGCCCTGCACGAAGCCTCGACCTCCACCTGCTCCAAAGAGGTCGAGACGGTGATGGCGAAAATGACCCTTTCCACGACCCTGTCGGCAGATGCCGGTCCCGGTGAAGAAGTGCCGGAAGGGGAAGAAATCACGGCGGCCGAAGGCGCCCGGGTCAGCGATGCCGCCACCCTGAGCGGGACCAACTCGTCGACCGCCACGGGCACGGTCAAATACGCCGTCTACAAAGACAACGAATGCAAAGAACTCTCAACGGGTGCTGGCGAAGCAGAAGTTACCGGCGAAGACGTCGCCTCGTCGGACTCAGTTGAACTCGAAGCGGGCACCTATCACTGGCGAGCGGAATACTCCGGAGATTCCCTCCACGAATCCGCGATCAGCACCTGCACTGAGATCCTCACGGTTAAGGCCGCGACATCGCTAACGACATCGCTTAACGAAGAAGGCGCCGAAATTGGAGTCGTCGAAGGCGAAGCAATCACCGACCATGCGACGCTGTCCGGAAAACACGCGTCCGAAGCAACGGGAACCGTCGAATACGCCGTCTATTCGGACTATACATGCAAAGAACTCGTCACAAAAGCAGGGAAAGTAACCGTCAGCGGCGGAAGCGTTCCCCCGTCCAGCGAAGAGAAACTTGAACCCGGCATCTACTATTGGCAGGCGGAATACTCCGGCGATAGCGTTAACCATAGGTCAACTAGCCCCTGTGACCTTGAGACTTCCGTGGTCATGCCCACCATCACCACGACCCTGGCCGGAGAAGGAGAGTCCGGCACTGAAATTGAAGTCCTCGAAAAAGCTCCAGTCACCGATACGGCCACTTTGTACGGACCACATGCGTCAGAAGCAACGGGAACCGTCGACTATTCCGTGTACTCAGACAAAGAATGCAAAGAACTCGTCACAAAAGCAGGGAAAGTAACCGTCAGCGGCGGAAGCGTTCCCCCGTCCAGCGAAGAGAAACTTGAACCCGGCATCTACTATTGGCAGGCGGAATACTCGGGGGACGGCAAAAATCCTGCCACCACTAGCCCTTGTGATGATGAGGTTGTCTACGTCGTGACGACGACGACGCTAACGACCACCCTATCGGGCGAAGGCAAAGAAGGCGAAGAACTGCAAGTTGAAGAGGGTGCGGCAGTCACCGATCAGGCCACCCTGGAAGGCAGCAATGCGTCGAGCGCGAATGGCGATGTCGCTTACACTGTCTACGCCGATAGCGAATGCACCGATCCAGTGGCGCTCGCGGGCAGCGTCGGCGTAGAAGAAGGAAGTATTCCTCCCTCTGAAGAAGTCGTCCTGCCGGTGGGGACCTATTACTGGCAGGCACGCTATTCCGGCGACGGCACGAACAGCGAATCCATGGGAGCGTGTGGATCCGAGGTAGAGGTGGTGACGGCACCGATCACGACGACACTGTCAGGGGGAGAAGTCTCCGGAGAGATCATCGAAGTCCCGGAAGAAACCATGGTCAAGGACGAAGCCACGCTACACACGGAACATGCGACCGAAGCGACGGGAACGGTCAAATACCTCGTTTACGCGGACAGTAAATGCGAAGAACTGACCACCAAAGCCGGGGAAGTAGAAGTCGAAGGCGAAAAAGTTCCAGCCTCTGAAGAAAAGAAACTCGAACCAGGAACGTACTATTGGCAGGTCAAATACTCCGGTGACGGCAAAAACGCGGCGGCGACAAGTTCTTGCGGTTCGGAGATTCTCACGGTCCAAGACGCTGCCGCAACTAAGTACGCAGCGCTCGGCGATTCCTATTCGGCGGGAGTTGGCACGGGTAGTTTCTATGATGAAACAAATCATCATGTAAACGAATGTCACCGCAGTGATAAATCCTGGCCAGCCCTGGCTGCGGAAAAGATGTACAACGCCGCTGTCTTGAACGAAGCGACGATCCTCAAACAGCAGCCAGCTTCGTTTATTTTCCGGGCATGCGAAGGCGCAAGGCTGGACAATGTTTGGATGAACGCCTTGACGGAGAACTCTGGTCAGTATGATGAGCAAATCGAGACCGGCTGGCTCCCTAGGCCAGCGCAGAGCCTTTGGCTCCTACTCCCCGGCGGAACGTACCCTGCACCGGTCGTGGCAAACCCCGGGATCAAATTGGTCTCATTGACAATTGGTGGCAATGACGCCGGGTTTGCCGAAATCGGGCGTAAATGCGTCGATGGCGGCGCGGGGTCAGGCTACAGCTTGATGGATTGTCTGAAAACAATCAACGAAAGAGAAGATAAAGACTTTCCGAAAATCCGGGCAAAGCTACCAACGGTGTTGAATCAAATCATCACGTCGGCTCCCCGGGCAAGGATTGTTATACCCCTGTATCCTGAGCTGCTCAATCTAGGAGTTGAGCTTATCCCGGCTGGGACGTTTGACGCTGGTCCGTTTGGCGTCTTTAACCTGACCATCAACAATCGGCGACGGGCGGTAGCCAGCGAGGTGCCAGTGAACTCCGGCATGGTGGGGTTGACGGCGGCGGGGGCCCTTGAAAGATTCATTCGCTCGATTGACCTAACCATCGAACAAACCGCCAGGGGAATGTCGCGGCCCGACAAGATCACGATCGTGGACGGCGCGATCAGGGCGTTCAAGGACAATAAGCTGGGAGACGCCAATCCATGGGTGAATATCGTTCGTCCTGGCATGGAACGAGAAGCGGTACACCCGACGAGCTGTGGATACATCGCCTTGACGAGAATCCTCCTGCCTGTAATGGATCCGGCGGCGACGCTGCCGGGAATGCCCCCCACTTGCTGATACCGGGAAAGCCAGGGCCCAGCTTCTCTACAACACGAGGCTCACCCGCGATGGCGCCGGCCCGCCGACTAGGAACGAGCAAGCTCGACCACGGCGCGCTGGGCGTCGGGCAGGGCGCGGGCGGCGGCCGGGCCGAGGATGCGGCGCCACAGCGATGCCAGCCAGCCCTCGATGTAGATGGTGTTGGTGAGGAGGGCGCCTGCGTTCTCGCTCGACTCCACCAGGTGGCGGTGCCCCATGCGGACGCCGGGGAGGCGGGACTCGTCGGTGAAGAGGCGACCGTCTTCGAACTCGACGACCAGGAAGCGCAGGCGCAGGCCTGTGCCAAAGACGATCTTCGCCCTGGCGCCGAGGGCCAGGGGGCCGTCGAGTTGGGCGCGCTTGATCTCGGCGTTCCACTTGGGCCACGCCGCAGCATCTGCGTAGGCTCTCTCCCAAACGGAGGCCGGGGTTACCCCGGCCTCCAGTGTGCTCGTCGTCTCCCAGCGGCTCATGCCGCCTATTTGACGGTAAGGGTGCCTTCCATGCCGGCTTCGCGGTGGCCGGGGACCGAGCAGTAGAAGGTGTAGCTGCCGGGTTCGAGGTCGACTGTGGTGGAATCGGAGCCGCTGGCGATCAGTTCGGTCTTGCCCACTTCTTCGCCGCTGGAGGATTCGATCGCAACGTCGTGGGTTAGGGCCTGGGGGTTGGTGAAGTCGATCGTGACTTTGCCCGATTTGGCCGTCGCGCTGGTGGTCGTGTAGGCGAGGTCGCCGCCCGGATCGGCTTCGAACTTGACGCTCGAGGCCGCGCCTCCGCCCGCGTTGGCCTTTCCGCCCGGGGTGGCGCCGCCAGTCTCCGCGGTGCTTTCCCCACCCCCCGTCGCGGTGGTGCTGGAGCTGTCGTCCCCTCCGCCGCCACAGGCGACGAGTGCTAGCGATGCGAGGGCCAGGGCTAGAAACGCGACGAGCTTCTTCATTGCGGTAGGTCCTTTCCTGGTGGCTTTCCTGGGGGACGAATGCTCAGGGAGACTGTAGCTGCATACGCGCCGGGTTCGCGTCCGGTTCAGCGGCCGTGGAACTCGGGCGTGCCGCCGCCGAAGAAGGCCTCGACGCCGTTGCGCAGGTCCTCGGTGGCCATGCTGTCGGCGATGCCGTGGCGCTCCAGCTGCAGGTGCTCGGTCATGGTGTGCTCGATGCTCTCGCCGACCAGGCGCTTCGCCATGCGCACGTAGTGGGGTGCCATCGCGCCAAGCTTCTCTGCCTTCGCACGGGCCCGCTCGATCAGCTCGTCGGGCGCCACGACCTCGGCGACGATGCGCTCGGCCAGCGCGTCCTCCGCCTTCATGTTGGGGTCCTCGAGCAAGAGTTCCAGCGCCCGGCTCGGCCCGACCACGCGGGGCAGGAAGTAGGTCATGCCGCCGTCGGGCGAGGCGCCGATGCGGCCGTAGGCAGGGGCGAAGAAGGCGGCTTCGGAGGCGATGCGGATGTCGCAGGCAAGCGCCAGCGAGAACCCCGCACCCGCGGCCGGCCCGTTGACGGCGCAGATCACCGGGTAGGGGATCCGGCGCAGGTCGACGATCGCCGTGTGCAGAGCCTCGGCGCCCCGCCGCACTTCCGAGGGCAGATCGATCTCATCGTCCTCGACCCCGCGCTGGAACCAGGTCACATCGCCGCCGGCGCAGAAGGCCTTGCCGGAGCCGGTGACGATCAGCGCCCGGATCGATGCCCGGTCGGCGAGCCAGGAGAAGGCCACCGTCATCTCGCCGATCATCTCCGGGCTCATCGCGTTGAAAGCATTGGGGCGGTCGAGCGTGAGCGTGCCGATATCGCCGTCGATCTCGATTCGGAGCGTGTTCAGCTCGGGCGGGGCGCTGGTCAGGGTCTCGGGGGTCATCTCACTCTCCGTCGGTGAAGTGGTATCGGCTGGACTCGCCCGGAGCTTTGGCCGGGTGGCCAGGAGCCTACTCTTTGACCCGTGAGCAAAGAAAACGGCAGCGAGGAGCTCTCGCGGGCGGAACGGATCGCACAGCAGCGCCGCGAGCTGCCCGATTCCCCGGGCGTCTATCTCTTCCACGGCGCCGACGGCGAGACGCTCTACGTCGGCAAGGCGCGCTCGATCCGCAAGCGGGTTAACTCGCACTTCTCGGCGAAGGGCGAGGGCCGCATGACGTCGCGCGTCGACCGCATCGAGTTCCTCGCAACCTCGACCGAGGCCGAGGCGCTGCTGACCGAGCAGACCTTCATCAAGCGCCACCGTCCCCGCTTCAACATCCGCCTGCGCGACGACAAGTCCTACCCGTACGTCTGCGTCAGCCTCGACGAGGACTACCCGCGCGTTTACTTCACCCGTGAGAAGCACCGCAGCGGCCGGGCCTACTTCGGGCCGTTTTCAAGTGCCAAGCGGGTGCGCGAGACCCTCGACCTGCTCGGCAAGCTCTTCCAGTTCCGCACCTGCGAGGGGGGCGAGCCCGGCCGTCGCTCAGGTAGCCCCTGCCTCGACTACTACATCAAGCGCTGCGGGGCGCCCTGCGTCGGCTACGTCAGCCGCGACGAGTACCGGCTCAACATCGATGCGATCGTCGACTTCCTCTCCGGCCGCTACCGCCAGGTCGAGGCCGACGAGCAGGAGAAGATGGAGGCGGCGGCCGCGGCACGGGAGTTCGAGCGCGCGGCCCTGCACCGCGACCGGCTCAAGGCGATCCAATCGCTGTTCGAGCGCCAGCGGGTGGCCGGCGGAACCGTCGGCACCGCCGACCTGATCGGCGTCGCCGCCGAAGGGCAGGACGCAAACGCCCAGGTCTTCCAGGTCCGCGACGGGATCCTCGCCGAGCGCCAGAGTTTCTACCTCGACAACCAGGCCGAACGCGACCTCGCCGAGGTCGCCGAGGAGTTCGTCGGCCAGTACTACTCGGCCTCGCCCGCGATGCCCCGCACGATCATCGTCGGTCCCTACTTGCACGATCGGGCGGAGCTGCTCGAAGCGGCCCTGAGCGAGCGCCGCGGCAGCCCCGTCGAGGTTCGGGTCGCCGAGCGCGGCGACAAGCGTCGCTTGCGCGAGCTTGCCGAGCGCAACGCCCGCCTCGCGCTCGACCAGGACCGGCTGCGCCGCGAGCACCGCCGCCAGCGAAGGGTCGAGTCGTTGGCCAGCCTGCGCGAGGCGCTCGGCATGCAGGAGTTGCCGGTGCGGATCGAGGGCTTCGACATCTCGAACCTCGGCGGCGAGCACACCGTTGCTTCGATGGTGGTGTTCGAGGGAGGTGCGACGAAAAAGTCCGACTACCGGCGCTTCCGCGTGCGGGGCGAGAGCGGCAACGGGCGCGAAGGTCGCCCCGACGACTTCGCCTCGATGGAGGAGGTTCTGGCCCGGCGGATGAACCGCTACCTCGAACAGGTCGATCTCTCTCCCCACGATCGCAAACGCGACGACAGCTTTGCCTCGCTGCCGTCGCTGATCGTGATCGACGGCGGCAAGGGCCAGCTCTCCGCTGGGATGCGGGCGCTGAAGCCGTTCATCGACCGCGGCGTCACCGTTATCGGACTGGCCAAGCGGCTGGAGGAGGTCTACGTGCCCGGACGTGCCGCGCCGATCGATCTCGCCGCCGACTCGGAGGCGTCGAAGCTGCTGCAGCGGGTTCGCGATGAGGCGCACCGCTTCGCAATCGACCACCATCGCGGCCGGCGCGACCGCGCGATGACCGGTTCGGTGCTCGACGATCTGAGGGGGATCGGGCCGGTCCGCAAGCGCGCCCTGCTCCAGCACTTCGGCTCTCCAGAGCGCTTCGTGTCCGCCACTCGCGAGGAACTCGAAATGGTGCCCGGCGTGCCTGGCAAGGTAGCCCGTGAGATCCACGAGCAACTGAACAGGACAGGTTGATGGCGAGCACCGGCGAAGCGCAGGAAGTGGAGGCCGAACGGGACGGGGGCATGCCCGCCCGCCAAGTCGAGCTCGTCGTCATCACCGGCCACTCGGGCGCCGGCAAGTCGGAGGCGATCGCCGCCTTCGAGGACGGCGGCTACTTCTGCGTCGACAATCTGCCGCCCCGCATGATCGGCAGCCTCGGCGAGCTCTTCCGCCACGAGGGCAGCGGCGTCGAGCGCGCCGCGGTCGTCTCCGACGTGCGCGGCGGCGACTACTTCGACGACCTCCTGCAGGTCCTTGACGACCTCGAGGCGGAGGGCCTGAAACCCACGGTCCTCTTCCTCGAGGCCGACGAGGAGACGCTGGTCGATCGCTACAAGGAGACGCGCCGCCGCCACCCGCTGGCGCCGGAAGGGCGGATCGTCGAGGGCATCCGCGCCGAGCGCGAGCTGCTGGCGCCGCTGCGCGAGCGCGCCGACGTCGTGATCGACACCAGCGGCCTGACCGGCGGGATGCTGCGCCGGCGCATCGCCGAGGACATGCTCGGCCACCACGAGACGGGCAAGATGGCGCTGACGCTGCTCACCTTCGGCTTCAAGAACGGTCCGCCGCACGACGCCGACCTCACCCTCGACGTTCGCTTCCTTCCCAACCCGCACTATGTCGACGATCTGCGGCCGCTGACCGGCCTCGATGCGCGGGTGCGCGACTACGTCCAGTCAGGAACGCAGGCCGGCGAGTTCTACGGCCGGCTGCTGCCGCTGCTCGACTTCCTCGTCCCCGCCTACGTGGCGGAGGGCAAGAGCCACCTGACGATCGCGATCGGCTGCACCGGCGGCCGTCACCGCTCGATCACCGTAGCCGACCGCATCCGCCGCGAGCTCGAAAGCCGCGAGGACGTGGTCGTTCACCTCAAGCACCGCGACACCGAGGTCGAGTAGGTCGGCCGACGGGACTGAAAGTCGACACATAGGCCGCTTTGAGTCCCGTCGGCCCTAGAATCGCCCGGCTTTGGGCGACGCCGTCATATCCATCCGCGGTCTGCGCAAGAGCTATGGCGAGTTTGAGGCTGTGCGGGGCATTGACCTCGAGGTACAGGCGGGCGAGGTCTTTGCCTTCCTTGGACCCAACGGCGCCGGCAAGACGACCACTGTGGAGATCCTCGAGGGCTACCGCAAGCGCAGCGGGGGAGAGGTCTCGGTCTTGGGTGAGGACCCGCAGCGGGGCGATCGAGCCTGGCGGGAGCGGATTGGCATCGTGTTGCAGACCTGCCGGCTCGATCCCTATCTGACCGTGCGCGAGTCGCTCGGCCTCTACGCCGGGTATTACCGCGCGCCGCGGCCGGTCGACGAGGTGATCGACCTGGTCGGCCTTGCCGGCAAGGCGGACGCGCGCGCGAGCGGCCTCTCCGGCGGCCAGCAGCGCCGCCTCGACGTCGGCATGGCTCTGGTCGGCGATCCCGAGCTGCTCTTCCTCGACGAGCCGACCACCGGCTTCGACCCTTCGGCGCGGCGCCAAGCCTGGGAGACGATCGCCGGCCTGCGTGACCTTGGCAAGACCGTCTTCCTCACCACCCATTACATGGACGAGGCGCAGCGCCTCGCCGATCGGGTGACGATCATCTCCCGCGGTGAGGTGGTGGCAAGCGGCACGCCGGATGACCTCGGCGACCGCGAGAGCCTGCCGACGACGATCAGCTATCGGCTTGGGGACGAGGACATCTCGGTGGAGACGACGACGCCGGTCGCCGACCTCCACGAGCTGACCGAGCGCGCGATCGCCCAGGGCCTCGAGCTGGAGGGCCTGGAAGTGACCCGCCCCAACCTCGAGGACGTCTACCTCTCGCTGACCGCGAACGGGGAGGATCGGGAATGAGCTTCCGGTGCGCCTTTTGCGTCCCATACCCACATAAAGCGCCTGTCTCTTATAC
>JBKPOV010000086.1:0-2872 GCA_046733315.1 Actinomycetota bacterium | reverse complement strand
CTTTCGAGCCGCCGGAGGCGACCAGTTCGCCGAGCCCGCTCGGCGCGTGCGGCAGGTGCTTGGCGAGCTCCGAGTCGACACGCGACTGGAAGATCGCGCCGAGCGCCGCCACCCCGGTCGCGATCCCGACCTGGCGAAACGTCGTGTTGATCCCCGACCCCATCCCAGCCTTCTCGACCGGGACCACGGCAATCGCCGCCTGGCCGATGCCGGGGTTGGTGATGCCGATGCCGACGCCCGCGATCAGGAAGCCGGCCAGCAGCGCCGTCCACTCCGAATCGGCGCTGACACCGTGCATCAGCTGCAAGCCGATGCCGACCGTGGCGAGACCGACCCCAAGCAGGACCCTGATCGGGATCCTGTGCGAGAGCGAGCCGGCGATCGGCGAGGCGATGAAGGAGAGCACGGTCAGCGGCAGGAAGCGCAGGCCGGCCTCCAGCGGCGAGAAGCCGAGCACCCCCTGCATGTAGATCGTCAGGTAGAGGAACATCGCGAACATCCCCGCGGAGAGCCCAAAGGCGACTGCGGAGACCCCGTTGAAAGCCGGCTTTCGGAAGAGCGCCAGGTCGAGCATCGGGTGGTCGCTGCGGGCCTCGATTGCAACGAAGGCTGAGATCAGAGCGACTGCCGCCGCTAGCGAGGCGACGATCACAGGGCTTCCCCAGCCGTCGGGATTGCCGCGGATCAAGCCAAAGATGAGGAAGAAGAGGGCCAGCGAGAAGGTGATCAGGCCCGGCACGTCGACCCGCTCGGGATCCTGCGCGGCAACGTTGACCAGCTTGCGCTCGGTCAGGGCGATCGCCAGCAGCCCGATCGGAACGTTGACGAAGAAGATCCACTCCCAGCCAAGGTGCTCGGTGATCACGCCGCCGACCAGCGGGCCGATCGCGACGGCGCCACCGACCGTCGCACCCCAGACGCCGAAAGCCGTCGCCCGGTCGCGCCCGTGGAACTCTTGCCCGATCAGCGCCAGCGACGTGGCGAACATGCCGGCCCCGCCGACCCCCTGCAGGCCGCGGGCGAGGTTGAGCAGCGTCGGATCGCCGGCAACGCCGCAGAGAAACGAAGCGAAGGTGAAAACGCCGAAACCGATCACGAAGACGCGGCGCCGTCCAAGGCGGTCGCCGAGCGAGCCGGCAGTGAGCAGAAAGGCCGCAAGGGTGAGCGCGTAGGCATCGACCACCCACTGCAGGCTGGAGAGACTGGCGCCAAGGTCCGTGCGGATGTCCGGCAATGCGACGTTGACGACCGTGATGTCCAGCAACAGCATGAACGTCGCGATCGAGATCAGGACGAGGGTCCACCACTTGCGCTCCATTGGCGGCAGCCTAAAGAATCGACCTCCTCGGCTTAAACCGAGGAGGTGTCAATTTCTCCTCAGCCGCGCGCGTAGCTGAGCGCCAGGAGCCCGACGTTGCCGGAGGCTTCCAGCGCAGCTTTGCGCAAGCCAACCGGATCGAAGCCGCGGCTCGGCGCGAGCGCCTCGGACAGCGCGAAGAGCGTAAACATGTACGTTTCGCCATCGCCTTGGGGGCAGATTTCGTAGCCCGTCTTGCCGAAGCTGTTGCGGCCGACGATGGCACCCTTGGGCAACTTTCCAGCTTCGATTTCTTCCAGGTCGGGACTCAGCCCCGCGACCGCCCAGTCGAAGAAGAGCTCCCCTCCCACGGGCTGAATGTTCATCGCAAACAGAACTAGTTCAGCGGTTCCCTGTGGCACCCCCCGCCAGCGAAGTGCCGGCGAGGTGCCCTCGCCGTCGCAGGTGTATCGAGCGGGCAGTACCTGCGGACCGCCGCTGGACGATTGACTCGACGGACTTTCCAAGATCATGCTGGCGACCGTTGCCTCTCGGCGCTGCTCCGGGGTGATCCCGGGCTCCTGCGCACCGGTTGGCTGTGGAACGGACGGTCCGTGCTTGCTGCCAGGAGGGGGCTGGCCGGGCTCGCCGCCCGCAGAGGGCTGGCCGCTCTGGGCCCCCGAGCGGCCGGGCTCGGTTGAGCCTTGCGCCGAGGAGGCACCGCCGTCAGGCCCACGACCAGCTTCGCTGGCCGCACCGCTCGCGGCACCGCTCTGGGCAGTGGTCGAAGTCGATCTCTCCGAGGACCCCTCACCGCAACCCGAGAGGAGCAGCGCCGCGACCACGAGCGCCAGAAGAATCCTGGCGCTCGTGGTCTTTGCGGACTTGACTAGGACGCGGTTAGCGCCTGGTTTCTGTGCCACTGGAATGCTTCCGTCGGGAAGACACCGTTCCATTCGACCGATTCACCGAGCGCTTCCAGTTCGGTCCCGGTCGCCGCGAAGGTCGTCGGACTGAACGTCGCGGTTTCCGTGGTGTTGTTGATCAGGCCACCAGCCGATCCGGTGACGTTGGCCCAGATGCCCCACAGCGGGCAAAACCAGCCGCCGTAGAGGATCCAAACGTCCACTTCTTTGATCACGAGGTAGTTGTTGCCGCCACTCGTGGTGAGGCTGGCGGGCCAGGGAAAGGATTCCGCTTCAATCGCTTCCACCGTGCAGGTGGAGTTGGTGTAGCAGTTGAACAGAGGGAGTTCCCAGACGTTCCCTTTGCCCGTCCCTGAGCTGTTCCAGATATCCACTTCGTAGAGGAAGTTGTCGCAGGTGGTCGTCATCCCCCACATGCCGAGGCCGCTTTTCTGGGCGCCGCCAACGATCGTTTCGACACCTTCCAGCGCTTTGCCTTCGAACTTCCAAGCCGGTGCCGCGCTCGCTGTGGTGGCGAACATCGCGCAAAGCACCGCCAGGGCCGCCAGGGCGGCTGCGATAGCTGTTTGCCTTCTTCTCATCGTCTCATCATCTCCTTGCGCAGTTCTCGCCTTAGGGGTTTTCTTCATTGTTGATGCGGACCGCAGCG
>JBKPOV010000085.1:0-12190 GCA_046733315.1 Actinomycetota bacterium | reverse complement strand
GCCCACGCCCTTGTGGCCGATCCGCCGCTCGATGACCTTGTCGAGGTTCGCGAACGCCCCGCCGCAGATGAACAGGATGTTCGTCGTGTCGATCGTCAGGAACTCCTGGTGGGGGTGCTTGCGCCCGCCCTGGGGCGGCACCGAGGCGGTGGTCCCCTCGAGGATCTTCAGCAGCGCCTGCTGCACGCCTTCGCCGGAGACGTCACGGGTGATCGACGGGTTGTCGGCCTTGCGCGCGATCTTGTCGATCTCGTCGATGTAGATGATCCCCGTTTCGGCCTTTTTGACGTCGTAGTCGGCGGCCTGGATCAGCTTCAAGAGGATGTTCTCGACGTCCTCGCCGACGTAGCCCGCCTCGGTCAACGCTGTCGCGTCGGCGATCGCGAAGGGGACGTTGAGGATGCGGGCCAGGGTCTGGGCCAGCAGCGTCTTGCCGCAGCCAGTCGGGCCCAAAAGCATGATGTTGGACTTCTGCAGCTCGACCTCGACGTCCTCGGCCTGACTGATCTGGACGCGCTTGTAGTGGTTGTAGACGGCGACGGAGAGGGCGCGCTTTGCGGCGTCCTGGCCGACCACGTACTCCTGCAGCACGTCGTGGATCTCCCTCGGCTTCGGCAGGTTCTCGAGCTCCACAGCAGCTGCCGCTGGAGTCAGCTCCTCATCGATGATCTCGTTGCAGAGATCGATGCACTCGTCGCAGATGTAGACGCCGGGACCTGCGATCAGCTTCTTGACCTGCCGCTGCGACTTGCCGCAGAAGCTGCAGAGGAGTTGCTCGTTCGAGTCTGTCGGCCGTGCCAGCGAAATCCCCTCCTTAGGGGCAGTGATTTGCCTCCGGCTCGCGCCCCCAAGCTTAAAGGGAGGATCAAGCCGGCCTGTCGGTGCGCTGGAGTTACTCCGCCTACGGCCCCTCCCCTGCCCTTGAGCGCAAGCTTGCGTGAGCCGGGGAGCTATAGACCCAGGCCACAGGGGTGCTCAAGGACCGACCGAGCAAGGAAGCTTTGACGAATAGCCGGGTGTCGCAGAGGGGCCGGGTGCCCCTCTCCAAAACACTCAAGATCGGCCTCCGGCCGATCGTTTTGGGGAGGGGCACCCGGCCCCTCCCCGCTACGCAGCTAAAAGTGAACGATCGGGATGATCAGGATCGCGACGATGTTGGCGACCTTGATCATCGGGTTGATCGCCGGGCCGGCCGTGTCCTTGTAGGGATCGCCGACGGTGTCGCCGGTGACCGAGGCGGCGTGGGCCTCGGAGCCCTTGCCGCCGTGGGCACCGTCCTCAATCAGCTTCTTGGCGTTGTCCCAGGCGCCACCGCCTGCCGTCATCGAGACCGCGGCGAAGAGCCCAACGACGATGACGCCGATCAGGAGACCACCGAGCGCGTCGACGCTGAGCAGGCCGACGATGACCGGAATGACGATCGGGATCAGCGAGGGAAGGATCATCTCCTTCTGCGCCGCCAGGGTGACAATACTGACCGTCTTGGCGTAGTCGGGCTTTTCGGTGCCCTCCATGATCCCCGGGTGCTCGCGGAACTGCTCGCGGACCTGTTCGACCACCTGTCCGCCGGCGCGGCCGACCGCCTCGATCGCGAAGGCGGCGAAAAGGTAGACCATCATGCCGCCGATGATCAGCCCGATCAGCACGTCGGGGCTGGAGAGGTTGAAGAGGCTGTTGAGGTCGAACCCTGCCGGGGCCTCGTCCACCAATTCGCTCTTGAAGGCGGCAAACAGCACCAGCGCCGCGAGCGCAGCCGAACCGATCGCGTAGCCCTTGGTGACCGCCTTGGTGGTGTTGCCGACGGCGTCGAGTGGATCGGTGACCGCGCGCACCTCCTCCGGCAGGTCCGCCATCTCCGCTATGCCGCCGGCGTTGTCGGTGATCGGCCCGAAGGCGTCGAGGGCGACGATCAGGCCGCAGAGCGAGAGCTGCCCCATCACGGCGATGCCGATGCCGTAGATACCGGCCAGCTCGTTGGCGGCGAGGATCGCCAGCGCGATCACCAGCGCCGGAGCGGCGGTCGACTGGAAGCCCTGCGCCAGCCCCTGGATGATGTTGGTCGCGTGGCCGGTCTCCGATGCCTGAGCGATCGTCTTCACCGGCCGGAAACGGGTCGAGGTATAAAATTCCGTGATCACGAAGAGCAGCGCTGTGACCGCCACCCCGATCACGGAGCAGAGCCAGAGGTCGGTCGTGCTGACCGCATCGGCGCCAGCGCTGAGGCCGAGCCGCACCGCGTCGCTCATCAGCCAATCGGTGATCGGGTAGAAGGCGGCGATCGAGAGGATGCCCGCTGCGACCACACCGGTGTACAGCGCTCCCTCGACGCGGTCCGTTTTGGTCCGCACCAGCAGCGCCCCGATGATCGAGGCGATGATCGCGACGCCGCCGATCACCAGCGGGTAGATCGCCACCTCGCGGGCGAATTCGCCGCCGGCGCCGGTGAAGGTGAGGACGCCGAGCAGCATCACCGCGACCGAGGTGACCGCGTAGGTCTCGAAGAGGTCCGCGGCCATGCCGGCGCAATCGCCGACGTTGTCGCCGACGTTGTCGGCGATCACGGCCGGATTGCGCGGGTCGTCCTCCGGGATTCCAGCCTCGACCTTGCCGACCAGGTCGGCGCCGACGTCGGCGGCCTTGGTGAAGATGCCGCCGCCGAGACGGGCGAAGACCGAGATCAGCGAGCCACCGAAGCCGAGGCCGACGAGAGCGTCGACGGCCTCCTTGTCGCTACTGCCAGTGATCACGAGGATGCCGTAGTAGCCGGCGACGCCCAGCAGCGCCAGGCCGACGACGAGCAGGCCGGTGACCGAGCCGCCCTTGAAGGCGACGTCGAGCGCCGGCGGCACGCCGCCGCGGGCCGCCTCGGCGACGCGCGCGTTGGCCCGCACCGAGACGTTCATGCCGATGAAACCGGCGGAGCCGGAGAGGATGCCGCCGAAGACGAATCCAAGCGCGGTCTTGTAGTCCTGCAGGAGCCAGAGCACGATCGCGATCGGTATCGCCACCGCAGCGATGATCGTGTACTGGCGGTTGAGGTAGGCCTGTGCGCCTTCCTGTACCGCCCCTGAGATTTCCTGCATGCGCTCGTTGCCTGGCGATTTCGTCAACAGGCGCTGAGTGATGATCAGTCCGTAGACAACAGCCGCCCCGGCGCACACGAGGGCGACGACGACTCCGTAGTCGGTCAAAAAGCTGGTCAAGTTAGGTCCTCCGGCTGGTTTCTAAGCGGCGCGGGAGTCTATATATGCGAGCGGCGAACGCGCTCGCAGAGCCAGCCGGGGGCGGCTAGGCCGGTTCGGCGCCCTGCGGTGCGGCGGTGTAGGTGCGTTTTGTCTCCGCCACCGCGTGGCGGTAGATGTCCTCTATCGTCAGCCCGGCGTCCAGCGACTCTCGGGCCCGCTGGGCACCATTGCGAGTGGGGAGGTCGACGTCGATGCCAAGTTGCGCGCGCGCCGGCTCGGTCCAGGCGAGCAACTCCTCAAGGGCGGCCGCCGCCTCGATCTCCGCGCCGCGACGAAAGTCGATCAGCCGACCGCTCATCCCGTAACGGATCGCCCGCCAGAGGTTCTCCTCGATCTCGCGGTCGCGCAGCGGCGTGCCGGCTCCGTCATAGCCGTGTTCGTCGTAGGAGATCGCGGCCTGCGCAATTGCGGCGGCGATCAGGCCGGCGAGCGCAAAAGACTCCTCGCCGCGGGTCTGCGCATCGCAGATCCGCACCTCGACGGTGCCGAAGGCGTGATGGGGCCGCACGCTCCACCACAGCTGCGTCGACTCCACCACAGAGCCGACGCGCTCGAGCAGGCCGACGAACTCGGCATAGCCCGCCCAATCGACGAATGGGCTCGGCACCCCGCAGCGCGGGAAGGTGCGGGTGAAAATCTCTGTGCGCACCGTGTGCAGGCCGCTGTCGCGGCGGTCGAGGAAGGGTGAGTTGGCCGAGACGGCGAGCAGCAGGGGCAGCAGCTCCCGCAGCCAGTCGCAGACGGCGATGGCCCGGTCAGCCCCCTGCACTCCCATGTGCACGTGCATGCTCCAGGTGTTGTTGCGCTGGGCGACCCAGCCGAGTTCGTGCCGCAAACGGTTGTAGTGGGGCGTGTCGATGATTCGCTGATCGAGGTAGTTCGCCCAGGGGTGCGTTCCCATCGCACCCAGAGCCAGGCCCATGCCCTCGACCAGTCCAAAGAGACGCGAGCGCCGCTGGCGTTGCAGGGCCACTGCCTCGGCGAAGCTCTCGGCTCGGCCGGAGCGGATCTCTATCTCCGAGGCGATCAACTCGCCGGCGGCCGAGTCGGCCAGCACGTCATCCGCCTGGCAAGCCGCGTAGACGTCCTCGAAGCGGTGCTCGAGCTCCAGCGTGGCCGGGTCGAGGATCGCGAACTCCTCCTCCAGGCCGATCGTGAAGTCGGTCGAGGACTCGAACGTCTCCCGAGCGCGGTCGAGGTCCAGGGACAAGGGTCAGCTCTTAGGTCAGGTAGAAGTAGAGCGCGTAGAGCAGGTCAACCGCAGGACTCGAGGTGTGGACCGTCACCTCCGGCGGCACCTGCAGTAGCTGCTCGGAGTAGTTGAAGATGATCTTGACGCCCGCCTCGACGAGCCGATCGGCAACGGCCTGGGCTGCGGCGGCGGGGACGGCGAGAACACCGACGACGATCTCCTGCTCGGCGACGACCGACTCCAGCTCGCCGAAGTCGCGCACCCGCATGTTGCCGACCTCACTGCCGACGACGTCTGAGTCGACGTCGAACATGGCGACGATCTGGAAGCCGTGGTCGGCGAAGATGTCGGAGCTGGCGATTGCCTGGCCGAGGTTGCCGGCACCGAAGAGGGCGATGTTGTGTTGTCCCGAGGTGCGCAGGATCTTGCGGATCTCCGCGACCAGCGACTCGACGTTGTAGCCGACGCCGCGCTTGCCGAACTTGCCGAAGCCGGAGAGATCGCGGCGGATCTGGGTCGGGTTGATGTGGGTGTACTCGGAGAGTTCCTGCGAGGAGATCGTCTCGCGGCCCATCTTGCGGGCCTGGGTGAGGACCTGGAGGTAGCGTGAGAGGCGGGCCGCTACCCCAAGGGAGAGCCGCTCGCCGTCGACAATCAGCCCGCCAGCCGCCTCCTGCTCTTCGATCAAGGCACTCACGCCCCCACAGTATCGAGCCTCGCCCTTACCGCCGCCTCGTCGAGGATCAGCTCGGAAACCACCTCACCGTCGACCTCAACCACTGGGATCTTCTCCAGCAGCCGGCGGAGTAGGAGCTCCTCGCTCTCAATGTCAACCTCGTGCAGCTCGAAGCGGTAGCCCTCCCCGTGCAAGGCGACGAGGGCATCTATCGCCTCGCTGCAGAGGTGACAACCGGGGCGGGAGTAGACGGTGATCAAGCTCATGCCGCCGCCCGCTTGGGGGTGGCGAAGGCGTCGTAGTCGAGGTAGTCGGGATAGGGGATCGGCTGGGCGAAGCGAGCGGCGGAGCCGATCATCGCCGCGTTGTCCGTGCAGAGCGCGAGCGGAACGAGCTTGAGCCTCACCCCCCGGCGCTCGCAGAGCGCCTCCACCGCTTCGCGCAGCGGCCCGTTGGCGGCGACGCCGCCGCCCAACGCCACCGCCTTCCACTCCCCTCCCTTCAGTGCTCGCTCCAGCTTGGCGACTAGCTGGCCGACGGCGGCCGCCTGGAAGCTCGCGGCGAGATCGGCGCGGCGGGCGCTGACCTGCTCGGGCCCAAGATCGCGGCAGAGGTAGGCCAGCGCCGTCTTGAGGCCGCTGAAGCTGAAATCGAGCCCGGGGTCGCGGCGCATAGCGACCGGCATCTCAAACGCGTCGGGATCGCCCTCGCGGGCCAGCACTTCCAGCGCCGGCCCCCCGGGGTAGCCGAGGCCGAGCAGGCGTGCAACCTTGTCGAACGCCTCGCCGGCCGCGTCGTCAAGGGTCTGCCCGAGCAGCTCGTAGCCACCGTGATCGTGCACGGCCGCCAGCATGGTGTGTCCGCCGCTCGCGACCAGGCAGAGAAACGGCGGCTCGAGCGCGTCTGGCTCGAGGAAGTTGGCGGCGACGTGGCCCTGCAGGTGGTTAACCGGGATCAGCGGCAGGCGACGCGGTGCCGCGATCGCCTTGGCCGTGCTGACGCCGACCAGGAGGGCGCCGATCAAGCCGGGACCGACGGTGACCGCGATCGCCTCAATCCGGTCAAGCGTCGCGCCCGCCTCGGCCAGCGCCGCCTCGACCACCGGCGCCGCCAGCTCGAGGTGATGGCGCGAGGCTACCTCCGGCACCACCCCACCGAAGTGGGCGTGAGCAGCCGCCTGCGAGGAGATCACGTTGGAGAGGATCCGCGGCCCGTCCAGCACGGCGGCGCAGGTGTCGTCGCAGGACGTCTCTATTGCGAGGATCAGTCCAGCCACATGATCAGCGCGTCCTCGCCGTTGTCCTGGTAGTAGCGGGGACGCACGCCGGCGGAGCGGAAGCCAAGCCTTTCGTACATCGTGATCGCCGGCTGATTGGAGACCCGTACCTCGAGCGTGAAAGGCAGTCTGCCGCCACCCTCCTCGACGAGCTTGCCGATCAGTCGCCGGGCAACGCCGCGGCGGCGGCGCTCCGGTGCGACGGCGACGTTCATCAGGTGCCAGACCTGGTCATAGCGCGAGCAGACCAGGTAGCCGAGCAGTTGATCTCCCTCGCTCGCCGCCAGGCAGATGCCCGACGGCTTGGAGAGCTCGAGGACAAACATCGCCAGCGACCACGGGGTCGGGAAAGAGCGCCGCTCGATGGAGATCACCGCGGGCAGGTCGCTGTAGGCGAGGCGCCTAATCGTGCCCGTGCCCGCCTCAGTCTGCTCTCTTGGAATCGTCTCGCTCACGCCATCGCTGCGCATCGGGGGGTCTCAGGTAGATCGGCTCGAGGGCCGCGCCGCCGCCATCCGCCTCGGCTCCCGCAAGGGCACAAACGTGCCGCCCGGCAACCCGGTGGATTGGATCGTCATCGTCGGGAATCTCGACGCCCCGACTTGCCAGCTCATCACGAAATCGTAGCGAGCCCGATCCAACCGCCCGCGGCGGCGAGGACAGCTGGGAGAGCCGCTCGACGAGTGCCTGCGGAGTGGCGACGAACGGCTCCCACAACCGCTCGCCGCCCGGCGAATAAAGCGCGGCGAAAACCTCGCCGCGGCGCGCGTCCAGCACGGCCAAGCTTCCGCTCGGCGCGGTCATGGCGCGCCCGAGTGCGTCGAGAGTGCACACGCCGACGACGGGAAGACCGGTGCTTGCCGCCAGTCCGCGTGCCGTTGACAGGCCGATGCGAATCCCGACGAAGGATCCGGGCCCCCGCCCCACCGCGATCTGCTCGACCTTCTCCCAACCGCCGCTCGCCGTTGCCGCCCGCTCGATCTCCGCGAGCAGCGCGGTCGAATGCCGGGGGCTGCCATCGGCAGCCAGACCCAGGCGCTCCTCATACAGCACCTCGCCGCCGCGACTCGCGCAGACGGCGGTGTCGACGGTCGCCGTGTCGAAACCGACGACCGCCTTCGCTTGGTCGCCCAGCTCAGCCAGTGACCCGGAAGACGAAGGAACCCACCCGCTTGCCTTCGACGAACCAGCTCACCCGATGCTTGCCGGGGATGTTCGAGGTGATCTTGTTGACGTAGAGCGTGCCCTGGGTGGCCGGCTGGGCTTTCGCGCAGATGTTTTTGCCGGTCGGGAACTTGACGCAGACGCTGTAGCTGACGTCGGCTTTGAGGCTTTTGAAGAAGGCGCCCTTTTTGGCTTTCTTCGGGCACTTGTGTTTTGGTTGCGCGTTCTGGGAGACACCACAGGCGACGTAATGCTTGTACGCAGCCGCGCCCGCCGTTGCCGTCGCCACGCTGGCCAGCAGCGCGATCGCAAGCAGCATCGCGGTAAGCGTCTTCAGTCCCTTCATCCGGCGTCCCTCCATTCGCGGTTCAAGTTCGTTCGATGCTACATGCACGTCCCCTCCCGGAACACGCCTATTTGCGGGCAGATGCGGCGGGCATCTTGATCTCGCGCCGGTCCCCACCGCGATGTGTGAGACGAACGGCAACTATCTGTCGTTCGCCAAGGACCGGCGCGGCAACTGCCGGCCACTCGACAAAGACGATGCCATCGTCCGCCAGGTAGTCGTCGAGAAGAGCGGGATCCTCGCCTTCCAGGTTCTCCAGCCGGTAGAGATCGAGGTGGGCGATCGGCAGCCGGCCGTCCTCGTAGCGCTGGCCGATCGTGAAGGTGGGCGAGGTAACGGGTTGCTTGACACCGAGCGCCCGGCAGGCCCCGCGGATCAGGGTCGTCTTGCCCGCGCCGACCTCTCCGCTGAGGACGACGACATCGCCGGGTGCGAGCCGCTCTGCCAGCTCCGCACCGAGCGCTTCGGTCTCGGCGGCAGATTCACTGACCGCCGGACGTCCGGAGGCGCTCTCACCCGAAGAAGTCAAGCTGATCTTCTGCCGGCTGCGGCGGTCCCGGCACCGGCGCCGCCTCGATCTCCTCGTCGGCCGGTGCCGACGCCGGACCGCTGCTCGCCAGCAGCTGCGGCAACGTCGCCATGTCACCGCGCAGCGTTTCCTTCACCGCCGGGGTGCGCAGCGCGGCGGCCGGATGGAAGAGCGGCAGCAGGAACACGCTGCGTCCCCCGAGCTCATGCACTTGCGGCGTACCGCGCACCCGCGTGATCCCGGTTGGATTCCCGGTCAGCAACTTGGTGGCGAAGTTGCCCAGCGTGCAGACCACCTTTGGTTCGATCAGGCGGATCTGCTCGAACAGGTATGGCCGACAGGCCTCGATCTCTTCCGGTTGGGGATCTCTGTTCCCCGGCGGCCGGCTCTTCAGCACGTTGGCGATGAAGACAGCCTCGCGGGAGAGCCCGATTTCTTCCAGCATCTGGTTGAGCAACTGTCCGGCTCGACCGACGAAGGGAAGCCCCTGGCGGTCCTCTTCGGCCCCCGGCGCCTCACCGACGAACATCAGCTCGGCGTCAGCGTCGCCCGCGCCGAAGACGGCCTTCGTCCTCGTCTCGTACAGCGGGCACTTCGTACAGCCCTTGACTTCGTTGAAGAGGGCCACGAGCTCCTCGCGTCGCTGCTCGGCCGTGGCCATCAGAGCTCTCCTTTGGCGCGCTTGCGCTTCGTCTCTGCCAATCGCTCTCCTCGCGCCGCTTCCCGTTCCGTGCGACGCGATTCATCAGACCTGACGCCGGCCCCGCGCGGCTGACGGCCGGCGGGCGAGACCGGCGAGAGCAGTCGCCGCGTGCGAGTAGACGAGCACTTCGGGCAGGCCAGGTGGCGCGTGTCGCCAGGGGTCAGCTCCTCGAAGCGCCTGCCGCACTCCTCGCACTCGAACTCATATACCGGCATGGGCCGCAATCGTACGACTCGCGGGCGCGCCGAGACCGCCAGCGGACGACGCCCATTGATTTATTAAATTTGTGTAAACTGCCATGCGCGGAGTCCCCATGCGGCGCGGACCCAACATCGCGATCCCGGTTCTTGCATTCGCCCTCGCGCTTGCCGTCGGCGCGATCTCGCCAGGCCCGGCGGACGCGGCGCAGTGGACGCTAGCCGGACGCACGCTCAACATCGGCGAGGAATCGGTCTCCGGCAGCGGTGCGCTGACCCTGAAAATCCCTGGCCTGAAAGTCGAAGTCGTCTGCGAAAAAGCGACGGACAGCGGCAAGATCTTCGCGGCTGGCGCCGACGAAGACGTGATCGAACAGACCAAATGCTCGATGCTCCCGCCGAAAGCCGCCTGCCCGCTCGCCGAGCCGATCGTCTCGGTTGTCGACTCGGAACTCATCGAAAAACCAGGAACCGTCTACGACGTGTTCAAACCCAAAACCGGCACGGCTTTCTTCACGATCGTGATCAAAGGCGAAGAATGCGCGCTCGGGGAAAAACTGATCGTGACGGGGAACACGGCCGGCAAACTCGAAGGCGGAGAAGCGACCGAACGGGCGCTGACGTTCTCCCAGGCCATATCCGAAGCGACCTCGACGCAGCTCAAAGTCGGCGGCTTCCCCGCCTACCTGAGCGGCACCCTGACCTGGAAACTCGCAGGTCCCAACGCAGGTGGGAAATGGGGAACCTGCACGTCAACCTGCCTCAAAGACCCCCCGCACACTGCGCTCGAAGGCTACGGCGGGGACAATCCCGGCCAGCCAGGGCTCACCAACTCCTGCACCGGCGATCCGATCAACTGCGCCACCGGAAATCTCACCGAGACCCAGACGGACATTGAGGTCGGCGGCCGCGGGCCGGGCCTCCGGGTGACGCGCAGCTACAACTCCCAGATCGCCGCCGCGGCAAGCAAAGCTGGGCCCTTCGGCTACGGATGGTCTGGCCCATACAGCTCCAGCCTCACGATCGACGAAAAAGCTGGCACCGCAACCGTCCGCCACGACAATGGCAGCGGCGTCGTCTTCTACCTGACCGAAAGCAAATACGTTCCCGCCGTTTGGACCCAATCGACCCTGGTCAAATCAGGCAGCAACTACCTCTACACGCTGCCCGACCAGAGCGTCTTGGAATTCGACAGCGCGGGCAAGCTGCTCTCCGAATCGGATCGCCACGGGAACTCGATCACCGTTGCCTACGACGAAAAAGGCCGCCTCAAAACGGCGACTGACGACGCGGAACGCAAACTTACCTTCGCCTATACGGCCGAAGACCAGGTCAAAAGCGTCACCGACCCGATGGGGCACGTCGTCGCATACACCTACGAATCCGGCAACCTTGCCACCGTCACCCAGCCGGGGGAAGAAAAAACGCGCTGGAAATTTGGCTACAACGCCTCCCATGAGATGACATCGCTCACCGATGGCCGGGGCAACGCGACAAGCAACGAATACGACGGCTCCAACCGCGTGATCAAACAGGTCGACGCGCTGGAACGCAAACGAACGCTGGAATACGCCGAAACCAAATCGGGCACCGAAACCAAAATCGCCGAGCCCAACGGGGCCGTCACCATCGAGAAATTCAACGCCGCGGGTTTGATCACCAGCGCCACCCGCGCCTCCGGCACAGGCCTCGCGGCCACGACCACCTATGGCTATGACAACTCGCTCAACCTCATCGCGGTCACCGATCCCAACAACCACACGACCAGGTACGGCTACGACGCCGAAGGCAACAAGACCTCCGAAAAAGACGCCAACGAAAACGAAACCAAATGGGCATACAACAAAACCCATGACCTGACTTCTGAAACGACCCCCAAGGGCGAGACGACGACGATCAACCGCAACGCCACGACGGGTGCTATCGAATCGATCAAACGCCCCGCCCCGGGCGCCACGACTCAGGAAATCAAACTCAAATACGCCGAAAACGGCGATCTCGAAGAAGAAACCGACCCGCTCGGCCGCAAAACTAAATTCGAATACGACAGCTATGGCAACCGCAAAGCCGAAACCAATCCCGCCGGGGACAAGAGAACCAGGACCTACAACGAAGACGGACGGGTAACCGCGGAAGTCAGCCCGCGCGGCAACGAAGAAGGCGCCAAAGCCTCCGAATTTGAAACCAAAATCGAACGTGACGCCCTCGGCCGGCCAATCAAGGAAACCGATCCGCTCAGTCACGAAACGAAATACAAATACGACGCAGCCGGCAACCTCGAACTCGTGACGAACCCCAACGGCCACGCGACGACCTACGTCTATGACGCCGCCGACCAGCGCACTGAAGTCAAAGCGGCCAACGGCGACGTCTCCAAAACAGCCTATGACTCGATGGGGTTGGTCAAAAGCAAAACCGACGGCAACGGTAAAACGACCAAATACGAACGCGATCTGCTCGGGCAAATCAGCGAAGAAGTGGACCCGCTGGAACGCAAAACGATCCGCAAATACGACACCGCCGGAAACCTCAAAGAACTGAAAGACCCAGAAGGGCGGACCGCAACCTACGTTTATGACGCGGGCAACCGGCTCAAAGAAGTCAAATACACCGAAGAAGCGACCAAACCGGTCTCCTACGTCTACGACAAAGACGGCAACGTGACCGAAATGAAAGACGCCACGGGGACGACTAAAAAGACCTACGACGAACTGGACCGACTGACCGAAGTCAAAAATGGAAACTCAGAAGTCGTCAAATACAAATACGACCTGGCCAACCAGATCACCGAAATCGTCTACCCCAACACCAAAGCGATCACCCGTAAATTTGACTCAGCAGGGCGCCTCGAAGCGGTCAAAG
>JBKPOV010000084.1:0-23486 GCA_046733315.1 Actinomycetota bacterium | reverse complement strand
GCGCGGACGATGGAGGGCCGGGCCGCCGGTGAGTACATGGAGGGCCACACCTCCTTCGTGCGCCGCGAGCCGCTCGGCGTGGTCGCCCAGATCACCCCCTGGAACTACCCGCTGATGATGGCGATCTGGAAGATCGGCCCGGCGCTGGCCGCCGGCAACACCGTTGTCCTCAAGCCAGCCGAGACCACCCCGCTGACCACCCTGCTCTTCGCCGAGTGGTGCGCCGAGCACCTGCCGCCGGGCGTCTTCAATGCAATCGGCGGCCACGGCGAGCCGACCGGCGCCGAGCTGGTCACGCATCCAGACGTGGCGATGGCCTGCCTGACCGGCTCACCGCCGACCGGCAAGTGGATCGCCAAGGCGGCTGCCGACACGCTCAAGCGAGTGCACCTCGAGCTCGGCGGCAAGGCGCCGGTGGTGATCTTCGACGACGTCGACATGGAGGCGGCGATGGAGACGATCGCCGGCACCGGCTACTACAACGCCGGCCAGGACTGCACCGCGGCGACGCGCGTGCTTGCCGCCAGCGATGTCTACGAGGACGTGGTCAACGGCCTTGCGGGTGAAGCGAAAGGCCTCGTCCTGGGCGACACGATGTCCCCCGATACGACCCTTGGCCCGCTCAACTCAGAACGCCAGCGCGAGCGGGTCGAGGGATTCCTCGAGCGCAAGCCCGGCAGTGCCGAGATCGTCACCGGCGGCGTGCAGCCCGACCGGCCCGGCTTCTTCCTCGAGCCGGCCGTGGTCGCCGGCCTCGAGCAGGGCGACGAGATGATCCAGGACGAGATCTTCGGCCCGGTGATCACGGTGCAGCCCTTCAGCGACGAGGCGAAGGCGATCGAGTGGGCCAACGGCACCCGCTACGGGCTCGCCTCCTCGGTCTGGACGCGCGACGTCGGCCGCGCGATGCGTGTCGCCAACGCCCTGGAGTTCGGCTGCGTCTGGATCAACGACCACATCCCGCTCGTCTCCGAGATGCCCCACGGCGGCTTCAAGCAGTCCGGCTACGGCAAGGATCTTTCCGTCTACGCGCTCGAGGACTACACCGAGATCAAGCATGTAATGATCAACCTCGAATGAGGACTGCCATCGTGGGGGTGGTTCTGGCCGCGGTGGTGTTTGTTGCTGCTGCGCCAGTGCCCGAAGAAGAAGATTTGCGCTGCCATGGGCGGCGGGCGATGATCGTTGGCACTGATGGCGACGATGTGTTGCAGGGGACGCCCGAGCGCGACGTGATCTGGGGTGGCGACGGCAACGACACGATCACCGGCAGCCTCGGCAACGACCTGCTCTGCGGTGGCCCGGGCGCGGATTTGGTTCACGGCGGCCGCGGTAACGACGTCGCCGACGGTGGTGCTGGCGCCGAAGACCGGGTTATCGGCGATCTCGGCGACGACAAGGTGCTTGGCGGTCCCGGCGGGGCGGATGAGGTCGCTGGCAGCCTTGGCATCGACACCGTCAGCGGCGGCCCGGGTGACTTCGACTTCGTCCACGGCGACTATGGCTACGACCGCATGGATGGCGGCCCCGGCCAGGGCGACGTCGTTTCCTTTGCCACCGACGTTGCTGCCGGCAAGAGCGGCGGGGTGAAGGTCTTCCTGACGAAGCACAAGAGCAAGGGCGACGGCCACGACCGGCTCTTCCGCTTCGAGAACCTCGAAGGCTCGGCTTTCGACGACATCCTCGTTGGCGATGGCAAGGCCAACGTGATCGACGGCGGTGCCGGCGATGACGTGATCCGCGGCGGTGGCGGCAAGGACGAACTGCTCGGCGCCCAGGGCAGCGACCGCTGCGATGGCGCCAAGGGCCACACGACCTCCTGCGGCAGGGAAGGGAAGCTACGGGCGTCGGCCTACGTCGAGCTCGACCCGGTACCGGGTGAAGGCGGTGGCCTGCAGCTGATCGGCGGCGGTGGCGGCGATCACTTCACCGTCGCCTTCGACGAAGCAACTTCCAGCTTCGGCGTCAGCGCCAGGAAGGGCATCGCGCTGGGGCCGGGCTGCACCCGGATCAGCGCCGTGCAGGCGATCTGTCCCAGCGAGGGGCCGGCGCGCTGGCTGATGGCCGACCTCGGTCCGGGCCGCGACAGCCTCACGGTCGAAGGTTCGCTGGCGGGCGCGCAAAATGTCCGCATCGCCGGCGGTCTCGGCAACGACACGATCCGCGGCGGTGACGAGGACGATCTGATCGAGGGCGGCTTCGGCGCCGACAAGCTCTACGGCGGCGCCGGCGCTGACGGCCTGATCGGCAGCAGGCCGGGCCCGACCTTCCTCTACGGCGAAGAGGATGGTGACCTGCTCGCTGCCGGGGGCGGTTGCGCCGGCGGCGCCCTCGTCGGCGGCGCCGGTCGCGACGACGCCTCCTTTGCCGAGACTCCCGCTCACCCCGGCGTGCTGCACGTCTCCTTCCCCGCCCACTCAGCCTGGATCGACGCGATCCCGGGCTGCCACCATGTCCATCTCTCGCCGACCAACGAGGACATGGAGGGCTCCTTCGATTGGGACGTCCTGGTCGGCGACGGCCGCCCCAACGCGATGCTCGGCCAGCCGGGCGCCGATCGCTTCTACGGCGGCGGGGGCGACGACGTGATCGACGCCCGCGACGGAACCAAGGACTTCTCGATCCAGTGCGGACGCGGCGCCGCGGCGACACCCAAACACCCGGCCCGCGGCACCCCCGCCGGCCGCGCCCTCACCGATCCCTTTGATCCCGGCACGGCGCTTTGCGCCATCACCAAGCACGGCCACCCCGTCGACGGTCTCGGCAACGCCGACGAGCCGTGATACTGTGATACTGTGGGACTGTGAAGAATTTGACGGTTTCGGTGCCCGACGATGTCTACCGCGCGGCTCGGGTGCGGGCAGCGGAGGCCGGTAGCTCGGTCAGCAGTCTCGTCGCCAGTTACCTCCGCTCTCTGGGGGATCAAGAGGCGGAGTTCGCCCGCTTGAAGTCCCAGCAGGATGAGGTGCTTGCCGAAATCGGCAGCTTCCGCGCCGGCGACCGCCTGGATCGCGACCAGGTGCACCGGCGTGCGGTTCGTTGACACGAACATCCTGCTCTACGCGGTCTCACGCGACCCCGGAGAGCGTCACAAGGCCGAGATCGCCCGCGGTCTCCTTGCCGAGCGAGACCTCGCTCTCTCGGTTCAGGTCCTTCAGGAGTTCTACGTCCAGGCGACCCGTGAGGGGCGTCCGGACCCGTTGACCCACGAGCAGGCACTTGGCCTGGTCGAGTCCTTCTTGCGCTTCCCCCTAGCCGATGTAACTCGCCAGCTCCTGCTCGCGGCGATGGCAACGCGTCGCCGCTTCCTGAGCTCCTACTGGGATGCGGCGATTCTCGAGGCCGCCCGGGCGCTCCGCTGCGACACCGTGCTGTCGGAGGACCTCAGCGATGGCCAGGATTACGCCGGGGTCCGCGTCGAAAATCCGTTCCGCCGGGCCTGAGGCGAGGCTAGTTCAGCGGCCGCGGCCGTCGCCGTTGGCGACCGTGCAGGCCTCCTCGGCGCCGATGAACGGCGCGAGGGTGACGTATGTGGCGAGCGGGGCGATCTCTTGCATGGTCTCGGCGCCGCCGCGTTTGACCTGGTCGTAGATCATCGAGTAGATCGCGCCGCCGATCGCCTCGGCGGCGATCGGGCTGACGTCGGGCTTGAGCTCGAAGCCGGGGACGAGAAGGCCCTCCATCGTCGTCATCACCTGGTCGCGCTGTTCGAGCGCGCGGCGGCCGGCCGCGTAGACGTCGACCGCACCCAGGGTCGTGTACTCGGGCTCCGCAGCGCAGAAAGCAAACATCGCGCCAAATGCGCCGCGGACCGCGTTCGGCCAGTCGGGCGCGCGGCGGAAGGCGGGCAGCGTCGTCGCCAGCATTTGAGCGGAGCCGCTGTCCACCGCCGCCAGCATCGCCTCCTCCTTGTCGGCGAAGTTGGCGTAGAAGGTCGAGAGCGAGATCGAGGCTTTCGATGCGATGTCGCCGATCGTCATCGCTGGGTAGCCCTTCTCGGCGACGACTGATGCGAGAGCGCGGAGGATGCGTTCGGCAGGGTCATAGCCGTTCGGCGACCCGCCATTCTGCGCCGCCCGGCTGCGCGGCCGGCGCAGCGGCTCTGGGGGAGGTGTGTAGGCGGCCAGCCAGTCCCACATCTGCCCGATCAGCTCAAGCAGCTCCTCCTCCTCGTGGCGGTAGAGGCGACTGTGAATCACCTTGCGAATCCCGCCGACCATCGCCCGGACGATCTCCGGCGGCATTCCTTTGCGGCCCGGTACCTGCTCGAGGGTGGTGGAGAGAAAGGCCTGCACGCCGTCGGTGGTGCGGTCGATCTCTTCGACCGCGCGCGGCCCCGCGGCGTAGATCTCGACCAAGCACATGCGTGCCGCCGCGGCCTGTTCGACGATCAGGTGGATGAAGGCGTCGAAGGCCTGGCGGGCGCGAAGTTCGTCGGGCGGCGCTCCGCCTTCGCCGAAGATCCCGCCCACGGTAGGGCCGACGAAAGCCTGCAGGGCGGCGAGCAGGCACTCCTCCTTGTCGCTGAAGTGCGCGTAGAAAGCGCTGCGCGAGACCCCGGAGAGCTCGAGCAAATCCTCGACCCGTGTGGCCTCATAGCCCTTCTCGGCGACGACGGCAACCAGGGCGGCAAAGAGCCGCTCGCGCTGGTTGCGCGCGACCTCCTCGGGCGGCAGGCGCCGCCCTGGTTGAAGCTTGCGATCGCGCAGCGTGCCTGCGTCCCCCCACGGCGTCCTGACCATCGCGACCGGACGATAGCCGGCCATCTCGATACCTCCGTGGTTGCTTGAATCTCTCAGAGCGTTTGATGGTACGCATGATTCTTTTGGATCTCAAGGCTTTGTGCGGTATTTCGAGAAAAAATGCGCGGGGGCTTGATTTTCTTGTATGACTATGTTTTTATGTGGATGGCCAAGATGCTGCAGCGGCCCAGCCGGATCCCTGCCGGCTACCCCCCTGCCACCGGATCCCCTTTCCGGCGGCGACCAGCAAACATTGACCCGGGCAGGCGCCTCCCTCGTCGGCCCGGGTCGTTTGTTTCGGTGTTCCTCAGGGCCGCAGTTCGGTGAACCCTGCCGCGGCGAAATCGCCGTCGAACGCGAGCGCTTCCTCGATGCCCTTGGCGCGCATGAAGGCGAAGCTGATTGCGTCGACGAGCGAGTACTCGCGCTCGTCGTGCTGGCGCAGCCAGAGAAGCGCCTCCGCTTCCATCTGCTCGGACACGCCGCTTACGCCGACGTGGCCATTGGGGTCGTCGAGGCTGTCCAGCATTTCGGCTGCCTTACCGTGCCAAGCCTTCCGCCTGACCCATGTCCATGCCTCTCCCCGCACATGGTTGGTGGTCACCACGCGCCTTCCCACAACCTGATGGGACAGTTGGATGGCTGCGTGGTGATGTGCGTCCTTCCTGATCAGCCCGGCAACCAAAAAAGAGGTATCGGCAAAAATCAAGGGTCCGGATTTGACGGGCCGTACACGACGTCGTCGACGGTCATGCTGCTGTCGGGATCGCCTTCCACGGTCCCGAACATCTTGAACAGCGGATCCTCCTCGATCGGTGGCAATGGCCGTATCTCCTCCCGCACGCAACGTCTGATCACCTCCGCCTTAGAGAGCCCCTCTTCTTCGGCGCGTCTCTCTACGGCCAAGTCCAGCTCGGGCTCAATCGATATCTGTAGTCGCTTCATGCGGGCCAAGTTACATCACCTCCTTTAATGTAATGTAACGCAAGACGCCTGAAAGTGCGCCAATTGCCAGTCATCTAGGCTTCGGGCATGGCCCGGACCCCGAGCGAGAACGAGGCCGTCGCTATCGCGGCGGCGATCGAACGGTTTCGCGCGGAGACGGCGCCTGCGCCTGGCACTGAGGAGGACACCATCGGCCCGTGGCAGCGGGCAGCGCTGCTTGAAGGAGTCAACGCCAAGGGCACCGTCGAGGAGTCACAAGGAGGAGAGAGATGGCTGTCGTAAAGATCATCGAGTTGGTGGGCAGTTCGAAAACGTCCACCGACGACGCCGCGCGCCAAGCGCTCAGTCAGGCGCAGGGGACGTTGCGCAACATCCGTGCGGTCGACATCGTCTCGACCGGGATCCGTGGCGAGAATCTGGATGAGTACCGCGCTCACGTGCGGGTGGCATTCTTGATCGAGGGGACGGACGTCGACTGACCGACGGTGGGGAAGGGGCGAGAGTCCCCCTCCCCAAACGAGCGGCCGGAGGCCGCTCTTGAGTGTTTGCGGAGGGGGACTCTCGCCCCTCCTCGACAGTTGGCTAGATTCCTGTCCATGAGCGATGAGATTCGCGAGGTCTCCCGCGAGGAGGCCCAGAAGCTGATTGAGGACGGGGCGCAGTTGGTTGATGTGCGGGCTGAGCATGAGTGGGAGATGGGGCGGATCGAAGGAGCGACTCATTTGCCTCTGGCCGAGCTTGCGGAGAGGACGGGGGAGATTGAGAAGGATCGGGCCGTTGTTCTCTACTGCCGCGGCGGCAATCGCTCGACTATGGCGGCTGAAGCACTTGCCGCCGAGGGCTATGAGGCAGTGAAGCTGAGCGAGGGGATCGTTGGCTGGTCTGAGGCCGGGCTGCCGCTTGAGCCGGAGGGGGGGCAGGTGGCCGAGTCGGGCCATGCCGCAGCCATCCTCCACGCCCAAAAGCGCCTGCCTCCGAGCTAAATACCCTAATCCCTGTCAGGTTTTGCTATTTTCCACTCCGTGGAGGTAGCCGTAGACCAGCAGAAGGAGCAACGGGGCAAGGGCCGCACCGGCACCCTGGAGAATCCGGAGACCTACCGGAACGTCCCCGGCCACATCATCCCGATCATCGAGCGCGAGTTCGACGACTTCGAAAACGAAGCCGAGGAGTTCCTCGCCGGCAAACGGGTCGAAGACGAGTTCATCGGCTTCCGCCTCAAGCAGGGCGTCTACGGGCAGCGCCAGGCCGACGTGCAGATGGTGCGTGTGAAGCTCCCCTTCGGCGGCGTCACCCCGCAGCAGATGGAGGCCTTCGCCAGCGTGGTCGAACAGTACGCGCCGCTGAACAAGGGCCACATCACCACGCGGCAGAACATCCAGATCCACCACATCCCGCTGCGCGACATGGAGTCGCTGCTGCGCGAGATCGCCGAGGCCGACCTCTCCTCGCGCGAGGGCTGCGGCAACACGGTGCGCAACGTCACCGGCGATCCCTGGGCGGGTGTCGCCCCCGACGAGATCTTCGACCCCACCCCTTACGCCGGCGCCTACGCCCGCTACTTCGTCCGTCACCCGACGACGCAGCTGATGCCGCGCAAGATCAAGACCGCCTTCAGCGGCTCCGACGAGGACCGCGCGATCACCGGCATCCACGACATCGCCTTCCTCTCGCGCGAACGCGACGGGGTCAAGGGCTTCGAGATCCGGGTTGGCGGCGGCACCTCGATCATGGCCCGGATCGCGCCGACCCTCTACGACTTCGTCGAGGCCGATAACGGCGACTACCTCAAGGTCTCCGAGGCCGTGCTGCGCATCTTCGACCGCCAGGAGTGGCTGCGCGCCAACCGCGCTCGCGCCCGGATCAAGGTTCTGATCGACAAGATCGGCATCGACGCCTTCCGCGAGCAGGTCGACGCGGAGCTCGAGGGCGACTGGACCGAGGAGCGCGACTTCGACGTCGAGCGCTTGCGCTTCGACGATGACGAGCAGGCCAACGCGCCCGCCGTGCCTCCGACCGCGGCTTCGCCCAACGGCGACCGCTCGCAGTTCGATCGCTTCGTCGAAGGAAACGTCCAGGCGCAGCGCCAGGAGGGCTTCTCAGCGGTCGAGGTGAAGATCGAGCGCGGCGACCTGACCCCGGAGCAGTTCCGCGGCCTCGCCGCGATCATGCGCGAGTTCACCGGCGGCTACGCGCGCAGCACCGTGCAGCAGAACCTGGTCCTGCGCTGGGTCCGCGACGAGGCGCTCTACGAGCTCTGGCAGCGGCTCGGCGAGCTCGGCCTCGACGAGGCCGGCGCCCGCGAGATCACCGACGTGGTCAGCTGCCCCGGCACCGACAGCTGCAAGATGGGCATTACCAGCTCGATGGGCCTCAACCGGGCGATCAAGGAGCGTCTCCAGGCGATGGAGATCACCGACGAGCTGACCCGCAAGATCCACATCAAGATGAGCGGCTGCCCGAACGGCTGCAGCCAGCACCACATCGCCAACATCGGCTTCTACGGCGCCTCGCTGAAGGTCGGCGAGCGCCAGATCCCCGCCTACATCCCGCACATCGGCGGCACCTATGAGGGTGGCGAGGTGATCTTCGGCACGCGGCTGAAGTCGCGCCTTCCCGCCAAGCGCGTCCCCGAGGCGGTCGAGCGCTGGGTGCGCATGTACGAGGCGGAGCGCTCCGGCGAGAGCGAGGAGTTCAACGACTTCGCCGAGCGGAGTGGCGCCGCGCGCTTCGAAGCAGAGGTCAAGGAGCTGACGCTGCCGGCGGAGTTCAGCCTCGAGACCATGCAGCAGTTCATCGACTGGGAACGATCCAGCCCCTACAAGGTCGAGAGGGGCGAGGGCGAGTGCGCGATATGAACCCCGTCGCCGCCCCAGCCAAGATCTCCGACCCGGAGGCGATCGCCGCCGAGCTCGAGGACCGCTCGGCCGAGCAGACGATCGAGTGGATGTTCGAGACCTTCGGCGAGAGCCACTACATCGCCTGCTCGTTCCAGAAAACCAGCTCGGTGACTGCTCACCTGGCCACCAAGGTCAACCCGCAGGCCCGCTTCTTCTACCTGGATACCGACGTGCTCTTCCCGGAGACTTATGAGACGCGTGACCGTCTCGCCGAGTCGCTGGGAATCGAGTTCGACCGCTTTCACAACCTGACGCTTTCCGAGCAGGCCGCCCAACATGGCGACGAGCTCTGGAACCGCGACCCCGACGCCTGCTGCGGCTTGCGCAAGGTCGAGCCGATGCGCAGGGCGCTTTCTTCCGTAGACTGCTGGCTCGCCGGCGTCCGCCGTGAGGACTCAGCCAGCCGCGCCAATACCCCCAAGTTCGGCTGGGACAAGCGCTTTGAGCTCTGGAAGCTCAACCCGCTCGCGGACTGGACCGAGCGCGACGTCTGGAACTACATCCATGAGCACGACCTCCCGTACAACCCGCTCCACGATCAGGGCTACCCCTCGATCGGGTGCACCCACTGCACCAAGCCCGTGGGTGTGGGCGGTTCGCCCCGCGATGGCCGCTGGGCGGGACTCGAAAAGTCCGAGTGCGGGATTAATTAGCGGCGCCACGCGCCTGAGATAGCCCTCGTAACCCTTCCCAACCGATTGGTGAGATTTAACGCATGAGCGAGACGATGACTGAGCTTTCCCTGACACTTGACGAGCGCCACACCGCCGACTTCGAGATGATCGGCAACGGCGGCTTTGCGCCGCTGACCGGCTTCCAGGGCTCGGCCGACTGGGAGCGCGTCTGTTCTGAGATGCGCACCGTCGACGGCGACTACTGGCCGATCCCGATCACCCTGGCGACCGATCTGGAGTGCGCGGTCGGCGACGTCGTCGCGCTCTCCAGCGACGAAGGCAAGCCACTGGGCCGGATCAAGGTCGAGGAGATTTGGGAGCGCGACGTCAAGCGCGAGGCCGAGCGGGTCTACGGCACCACCGACGAGGCCCATCCCGGCGTCGCCGCGATCTACGCCGAGGGCGACCGGATGATCGCCGGCCCGGTCGAGGTCGACGCGCTGCCGGATCATGAGGAGGCCTTCATGCGCCGCTACAAGACGGCGGCGGAGCACAAGGCCGACTTCGAGGCGCGTGGCTGGAAGAAGATCGTCGCCTTCCAGACCCGCAACCCGATCCACCGCGCCCACGAGTACCTGACCAAGGCGGCGCTGGAGACCTGCGACGGCCTCTTCATCCACCCGCTGATCGGCAAGACCAAGGCCGGCGACATCCCCGCCGACGTGCGGATGCGCTGCTACGAGGTGCTGATGGAGAACTACTACCCGAACGACCGGGTGGTGCTGGGCGTGAAGCCGGCCAAGATGCACTACGCCGGCCCGCGCGAGGCGGTCCTGCACGCGATCGTCCGCCGCAACTATGGCGCCACGCACTTCATCGTCGGCCGCGACCACGCCGGCGCCGGCGACTACTACGGCACCTACGACGCGCAGAAGATCTTCGACACGATCGACATCGACGAGCTCGGCATCGAGCCGCTGATGTTCGAGCACACCTTCTGGTGCAACGAGTGCGAGGGGCTTGCCTCTAACAAGACCTGTCCGCATGACCAAGAGGCGCGCCTTTTCCTCTCCGGAACGAAGGTCCGCGAAATGCTCGGCAACGGTGAAAGGCCGCCGCACGAGTTCTCGCGTGACGAGGTCGCCGACATCCTGATCGACGCTTACAAGGAGGACTGAACGAGCATGGCTGGCGAGAAGGGCTTCACCCTCTGGTTCACCGGGCTTTCCGGTGCAGGCAAGACGACCATCACCGGGCTGCTGGAGCAGCAGCTGCGCGAGCGCGGCTCGAAGCTCGAGATCCTCGACGGCGACGTCGTACGCGAAAACCTCTCCAAGGGCCTCGGCTTCTCCAAGGAGGACCGCGACACCAACATCCGTCGGATCGCCTTCGTCGCTGACCTGCTCAGCCGCAACGGCGTGCCGGTGATCACCGCGGCGATCTCCCCCTATGCCGAGATCCGCGACGAGGCGCACGCCCTGATGGGCGATCGCTTCATCGAGGTCTACGTGAAGGCCTCGGTCGACACCTGCGCCGAGCGTGACGTCAAGGGGCTCTACGCGAAGGCGTTCTCCGGTGAGATCAAGGAATTCACGGGCGTCTCCGATCCGTACGAGATTCCCGAGAACCCGGACTGGGTCTGCGACACCGAAAATGAGACTCCCGAGGAGTCGGCGGAGAAGCTGCTGGCTTACCTCGAGTCGGGGGATTTGATCCCGGCGGCTGCGGTTACTGCTTAGGACCCGAGCGCTGGGAGGGGCGATGACCCCTCCCAAAACGCGCGGCGGAGCCGCGCTTGAGTGTTTTGGGAGAGGTCATCGCCCCTCCCTTTCCACGTTCAGGAGGCGGGCGGTAGCCGCAGCCGCCGGCCTTCCCGCGTAGCGTGTCCGTTCCGGTGCGCTTTATGCGGGCTATGACCGGAAAAGGCGCACCGGAAGCTTGGTGGGCTATGGCTTGGGGGGGACTTGGGGGTCGGCTAGGCCGTAGGTGTCGTAGGCGCCGAACTTGGGGAAGGTCTTGTGGGTTGGGCCGTGATAGTCAGATGAGGCGGTGGGGACTAGGTCCAGCTCGTTGCAGAGCTCTAGGAGGTGCTTGGTCTGCTCCTCCGTATGGCTTGGGTAGAAGGTCTCTATGCCGTCAGCCCCAAGGGTGCGGATCAGGTCCTCCACCTCGTCGGGGTCTTTGATGTCCCAGTAGGGGTGGGCGATTACTGCTGTGCCGCCGGCCTCGTGGATCAGGGCGATTGCCTGCTCGGCCGTGGGCCAGCGGCGGGGGACGAAGGCCTTGCCGCCGGGGACGAGGTACTCCTCGAAGAAGGGGCCGAGGTCTCCGGTTGCACCGGCGGCGCGGGCGATGTGGGGGCGGCCGATCGAGAGGGCGTCGCCCGCCTCCTTGATCGCGTCCTCAAGCTTCACTTCGAAGCCCCAGTTGCGCAGCCTCTCGATGATCTCTCCCGCCCGGTTAATCCGTTCCTTCTGGGCTCGCTCGCAGGCAGGCGCGATCACCCCGAGATCGACCCAGTAGCCGCAGATATGCAGGTCTTCGGCGTACTCGTGCACGCACGACATCTCGATCGCGGGAACCAGCTCGATGCCGAATCCCTTCGCCGCCTCCATCGCCTCCTCGACTCCGGCAACGGCGTCGTGGTCGGTCAACGCCAGCGTTGTAACGCCTGCTTCCCAAGCCTGGGCAATCACTTCGGCGGGCGCCAGCTGCCCATCGGAGACGGTCGAATGACTCTGAAGCTCGATCAGCATCGAGGCGGAGCCTATTCCGCGGCCGCCATAAATAGACTGCCGCCTCCGTGTTTCAGAAAGTGCTCATAGCCAACCGGGGCGAGATCGCCATCCGCGTGGCCCGAACCTTGAAGGAGATGGGCATTGGCTCGGTCGCCGTCTACTCGGAGATCGACCGCGAGGCGCCGCACGTGCGCGAGGCCGATGAGGCCTTCCTGATCGGCCCGGCGGTCCCGGCCGAGAGCTATCTCAACATCGAGAAGATCATCGCGACGGCCAAGGAGGCGGAGGCCGAGGCGATTCATCCCGGCTACGGCTTTCTTGCCGAGAACTCCGACTTCGCCCGTGCTTGCGCCGAGGCCGACATTGTCTTCATCGGACCGCCGGCGGAGGCGATCGAAGCGATGGGGTCGAAGACGCGAGCTCGCGAGATCATGGCCGAGGCCGGCGTGCCGATCGTTCCTGGTGCCACCGAGCCGGCCGCGGACGTCGAGGCCGCTCGCAAGCAGGCCGAGGAAGCGGGCTATCCCGTCGCCTGCAAGGCGGCTGGCGGCGGCGGCGGCAAGGGCTTCCGGGTCGCGATGACTCCGGATGACCTCGCGGAGGCCTTTGAGGGTTCGGCCCGCGAAGGCGAGAAGTTCTTCTCCGATGACCGGGTCTACGTCGAGCGCTACCTCGAGGACCCGCGCCACGTCGAGGTCCAGGTGCTTGCCGATGGGCATGGCAATGTGATCCACATCGGCGAGCGCGACTGCTCGGTCCAGCGCCGCCATCAGAAGGTGATCGAGGAGGCGCCGGGCCCGCGCGTTGACGCGGAGATGCGCGAGCGGATCGGCAAGATCGCCACCGATGCTGCCGCTGCCGTCGGCTACCGGGGCGCTGGCACGGTCGAGGGCATGCAGGTCGGCGACGAGTACTTCTTCTTGGAGATGAACACGCGGGTGCAGGTCGAGCACTGCGTGACCGAGATGGTCAGCGGCATCGACATCGTCCGCGAGCAGGTACTTGTCGCTGCCGGCGAGGCGCTCTCGGTGAACCAGGAGGACGTCGAGCTGCGTGGCTGGGCGATCGAGTGCCGGATCAACGCCGAGGCGGCGCACAAGAAATTCGCCCCGGCGCCCGGCGCAATCACCAGTTACCGCGAGCCGGCAGGGCCGGGGGTGCGCGTCGATTCTGGGGTGGAGGCGGGCTCCGAAGTGACGCCGATGTATGACCCGATGGTGGCCAAGCTGATCGTCTGGGACGTCGACCGTGAGCACGCCACCCGCCGCATGCTGCGGGCACTCGACGAGTACGAGATCGGCGGCCTGACGACGCTGATCCCGTTCCACAAGGCACTGCTCGCCACCGAGCAGTGGGCGAACGGCGAGACCTGCCGCGACCTGATGGAGGATCGCGACTGGCTCAAGACCACGGCGCCGGCAGACGCTGCTCCACCCGCCGAAGCGGAGGACGGCGCCGAGATCCTCTCCCGCGACTACAAGGTCGAGGTCTCAGGCAAGCTCTTCGACGTCAAGGTGATCGGCGAAGCCGCGGCCGGCGTCACAGCCGCGCCCGCAGCCGGCGGCAAGCGGCCGCCGAAACGCGAGCGCAAATCCGGCTCCGGCGGCGGCGCCTCCGGCAACTCGCTCCCCTCGCCACTGCAGGGCACCGTCCTCAAAGTCGTCGTCGAGCAAGGCGCCGAGGTAGCCGAGGGCGACCTGATCTGCGTGATCGAGGCGATGAAGATGGAGAACGAGATAGTCGCCCACCGCCCGGGCAAGGTCACCAGCTTGAACATAAGCGAGGGCGCAGCGGTCTCAAGCGGCGACACCCTCGCGACCATCGAGTAGCTGTCGGGGGCCCCCCGACAGCTACCCCTATCGTTTCGCCTGGGCTTGCTGTTTTTTCGCCCGCTGCTTCTCGCGCCGTTCCGCCTTTACCTGGCGGATCACCTGCTGGCGTTGACGACGCGTTAGAGGGATTTCAGAGGCTTCCTCGCCGCAGCCCCTCCCGACGCAGTCCTCCAGCCGTTCGACCAGTTCGCGATGCAGGAAATTGCGGATCGGGAAGTAGTTGGGGATGCGGACCAGGTTGTTGAGCTCGTTGGGATCCGTTTCGAGGTCGTAGAGCTCCTTCTCCCCGTCGGGCCAGGCGATGTACTTGTAGGGGCCGAGGCGAATCCCCTCGTAGTCCTTTGGCGGGGCCAGGATCGAGGCGCTGGCGCCATCGCCGTCGCGCGAGCTGCTGGCCCGCTGGCGGGCCGTTGCCCCGCTCTGGTCGCCGGGTTCGGCGATCGCGCCGGCGCTCGTTACGTCTGAGGTCTCGACAAAGGACTCGAAGAGCAGCGGCCGCAGCGTGCGAAGTTCCGGATCCTGCAGAAATGGGGTCAGCGAGCGGCCGTCGAGGCTCTTGTCGGGTGTGACGCCGGCCAGTTCGAGCAGCGTCGGCGCCACGTCGATGTTGCCGACCAGCTCGCCCGATTCGGTGTTTGCGCGGATGTGCGGACCCCTGATCAGGAAGGGCAGGTGGGTGGCGGGCTCGTAGGCGAGGAACTTGCCGCCAATCAGGCGATGCTCACCGAAGAAGAAGCCGTTGTCGGAGGTGAAGATGACGTAGGTGTTGCGCAGGCGATGCAGCGAGCCAAGCGTGTCGATCACCTGCTTGACGCCGTCGTCGACCGAGCGCAGCGCGTCCAGCTGCTTGTTCCAATAGACCCGGTAGGTGTGGATGTCGCTGAGCGAGAGGTAGGGCGCTTCGCGGATGAAGCTGGGCTTGTCGGCGACGTTGCCCTCCGCGAAGCCTTCGCTGCGGTTGTGGGGCGGCGCAGCTCCCTTGAACCAGTCGTAGTGGCGTGGCGCCGGCTCGGGCCCGGCCGGCTTGCGGAAGTCGCCGTGCGGCGCGGTGTAGTCGAGCTGTAGGTAGAAGGGCTGTTCCGGGGAGGTCCCGGCGAGCTCCTGCGTGGCGATGTTGGTCAGCATGTCGGTCTCGTAGAAGCAGGGCAGGCCGTTGAGCGGCGCGAAGGGACAGCCGAGGTCGTCACGCACTCCGTATTCCCGTGTTTCCCAGCTCCCCGAGTCCCCGTAGGGTCCTTCCAGAACGCCGTTGTTGTTGAGCGTGTAGCCGTAGAAGTAGTGATCCGTGTCGGCCTTGAGCAAGGTGTGCCAAGCGCTCCAGCCGGGCGGCACTGCGGTGCCGTTGTCATACGGTTCGTCCCCGTAGCCGTTGAGGAACTTGCCGACGTGGATCGTGCGGTAGCCGGCGCCCTGCAACCAGGTGGCGATGTTGTGGGTATTGGCCGCGCGGACGGAGAAGCCGAAGTAGCCGCCGTTGGGCTGGATGTTGCCCTTGACCCCGTTGTTGTGCGCGTAGCGTCCGGTCATCAGGCTGACCCGGGATGGGCAGCAGAGCGGGTAGGAGACGTAGTAGCGGTTGAAGGTCATGCCGCGTTTGGCGATCAGGTTGAGCGTGTTCGGCATCGCCTGCAGCTTCGGCTCGCCGAACGTCGCGTAGAGACCCTCGAGCGTCTGGTCGTCGGTCTGGATGACGACGAAGCTCGGCGGCTGCGTGGTCGCGGCGACGGCGGCGTTCGAGCGCGGACCAGCGCTGGCGAGCACGCAGAGCAGCGCCAGCACGCCGGCCGCGATCACGGCTATACGGGTGCCCCGAGCTGCCGTGCTTTGTGCGGTCCGTTGCATGGAGATAGCGGCCGCGGTAGCGACCTACCCGGTCGAAACAACTACCTGCGCCGAAGTTGCGAAACGCTAGAGATCGTTCAGGACGCGCCGAGCTTTTTGGCGGCGTCGCGGAAGTTCTTGACGGTGGCGCTGGGGGCCTTGCGGCCTTCGAGTTTCTCGCCGTGGCGGTTGACCCAGATCACCGGCACGTTCATTTTCAGCAGCGGGGCGACGTCGTTGGTGTAGTTGCAGCCGATGTGCAGCCAGCCTTTCTTGCCGCCGATCCGCCGCGCCGCCTCTTTGAAGTGGACGGGATCGGGCTTGTAGCTGCGCACCTGCTGGGCGGTAACGACGAGGTCCAGTTCGGTGCGCAGGTGGCGCCGCGAGATGCCAAGCAGTTTGTCGTCGATGTTGGAGACGATGCCGATCTCATAGCGTTTGCCGAGCCGGTCCATCGCCGCGTTGGACTCGCGGAAGGGCAGCCAGTAGGCGACACTGTTGGGCAGGAACTGCGCCCGCGAGGGCTCGATCTCCCAGCCCAACTCTCCGGCCACCTTGACGATCGTGCGGCGCAGGACCTCGGCGTAGAGCTCGTAGGAGCCGGCCATGATTTCCGCCTGGACTTCCATGAAGCGGGCCAGAAAGGGCTCCTCTTCGAAGCTGAAGCCGTCTTTCTGCGCCTCTTTCTTGCAGGCGTCGAGGATGCCTTTCTCCCAATCGATCAGGGTGCCGTAACAGTCGGTGGTCACCCATTTGATGGTTTTTAGACTGGGAAGGGGCATGCGGCCGCGGCATGTTATGCGAATCGTCCCAACCGGGCGGCGTCCCGCTAGCTCTCTCCAGTAGGCTGCCGGCCCGCGCCAGCGCGGCGCCTCTCCAAATGGACCTCCTCGAGTACCAGGGCAAGCAGCTTTTCGCCAAGCACGGCGTCGCCGTGCCGAGTGGCGAGGTCGCGGCGAACGTCGAGGACGCGGTGGCGGCGGCGGAGCGGATCGGCTACCCCTGTGCGATCAAGGCGCAGGTGCTGATCGGCGGCCGCGGCAAGGCCGGCGGAATCAAGATCGCCCAGGACGCCGATGAGGCGCGCAGCTACGCCGATGCGATCCTCGGCATGGACATCGTCGGGCCCCACGGGGAGGGCCCCTTCCGCGTCGATCAGGTCTGGATCGAGGGCGGCTCCGACATCGCCTCCGAGTACTACGCCTCGGTAATCCTCGACCGCGGCGAGAAGAAGCTGCTGGCGATGGTCTCCGCCAAGGGCGGCATGGACATCGAGGCCGTCGCCGCGGAGGACCCCGCGGCGCTGGTGCGGCGCCACATCGATCCGACCCGGCCGTTCGACGCCGCGGCCGCGCGCGAGATCATCGACGCCGCCGGGCTCGACGAGGACGTGCGCGACCAGGCCGCTGAGGTGCTGGTCAAGCTGGCCGAGGTCGCGGGCTCCGAGGACGCGAGCTTGATCGAGGTCAACCCGCTAATCGTCACCAACGATCGCGACGTCGTTGCCCTCGACGCCAAGGTGACGATCGACGGCAACGCCCTCTTCCGCCACCAGGACCTGGCCGAGATCGCCGACACCGCCGAGGACCCGCAGGAGGCGATGGCGAAGGAGAAGGGCCTCACCTACGTCAAGCTCGACGGCAACGTCGGCATCCTCGCCAACGGCGCCGGGCTCTGCATGTCGACTCTCGACGTGGTCGCCCAGGCGGGCGGCGAGCCCGCCAACTTCCTCGACGCCGGCGGCGGCTCCAAGGCCGAGGCGATCGTCGACGCGCTGACCGTGATCACCTCCGACGAGAAGGTCACCGCGATCCTCTTCAACATCTTCGGCGGCATTACCCGCTGCGACGAGATCGCCAAGGGGATCGTCACCGCCTCCCAGCAGATGGACCTGAAGCTGCCGCTGGTGGTGCGGCTCGACGGCACCAACTCCGAGGAGGGCTTGAAGATCCTCGCCGAGGCTGACCTGCCCAACCTGAACCAGGAGACGACAATGCTCGACGCCGCCCGTCGTGTCGTCGAGCTGGCCCAAGACCACCCGCCCGCGGCGGACGCGGGCGTGAGTGAGCGAGATCGCCGGTGATGATGAGCGCGAACGAACAAGAGCAGAGCACGCGGGCGGAATTGTGAGCATCATCGTCGACGAAGGGACGAAGCTCGTCGTCTCCGGCCTGACCGGCCGCGAGGGCTCCTTCCACGGCCTGCGCAACCGTGCCTACGGCACCGACCTCGTCGCTGGCGTCACTCCGGGCAAGGGCGGCCAAGACGTCGAGGGCGTACCGGTCTTCGACTCGATCAAGGAGTCGGTCGAGCAGGCCGGCGCCAACGCCTCGATGATCTTCGTGCCGGCACGCTTCGCCGCACCGGCGATCGACGAGGCGATCGAGTCCGGCGTGCAGACGGTGATCGCGATCACCGAGGGCATCCCGGTGCTCGACATGCTCAACACGTACTGGAAGGCGAAGGAGGCGGGGGTACGGCTGATCGGGCCGAACTGCCCGGGCGTGCTTTCGCCCGGCAAGGCCAACGTCGGCATCATCCCGGCCCAGTTCTTCGATCCCGGCAAGATCGGCGTCGTCTCCAAGTCGGGGACGCTGACCTACCAGATCGGCAACGAGCTGAAGCAGGCGGGCGAGGGCAACTCCTCGATCGTCGGCATCGGCGGCGACCCGATCATCGGTTCCGACTTCATCGACATCCTGACGCTGTACGAGGCCGACCCCGACACCGAGCTGATCGTGATGGTTGGTGAGATCGGCGGCGACGCCGAGGAGCGCGCCGCCGAGTTCATCGCCAGCGAGATCTCCAAGCCGGTCGTCGCCTACATCGCCGGCTTCACCGCCCCGCCCGGCAAGCAGATGGGCCACGCCGGCGCGATCATCTCCGGCTCCTCCGGCACCGCGCAGGCCAAGAAGGACGCACTCGAAGCGAAGGGCGTGCGTGTCGGCGAAAGTCCGACCGAGACGGCGCGCATCGCGGTGGAAGTGCTTCGCGGTTCCTAGGCACGGAGCGGAGCCGGGTAGGGGTTCCGCTTAACTTTTTCGGTGGAGCGGAACCTGCTGACGCCGCAAGGTATTGCCGAAAAAGTACAAGACGCTTCACCCCTACCCAGATCGGCTCTCAGGTCCAGGTGGGGACGGGGAAGCATTCGGCCGGAGTAGCGCTCGAAGCTGCTTTAGGACGGTGGTGGGTTCGTTGTGGAGGCGGCGGTGGGTGATGCGGATGGTTCGGTAGCCGGCTGCTTGCAGGGCGGCATCGCGGGCTCGATCGCGCTCGAAGGCTGCGCGGTGGCTGTGGAATTCCCAGCTATCGAGCTCGGCTGCGAGACGCTGCGCAGGCCAGAGCGCATCGACCTCGTAGCCGAGGGCCATCGTGTTGAAGGAGGGCATCGGCAGGCGGTGCTTGCGGCAGAAGGCCGCGAATGCGTCCTCGAGCGGCGAGCGGGTGATTTCGGCCGCGCGGGCTTCTGCCAGTAGGTGACGAATCGGGCGGAGTGCCCGTCTCCCGTAGCCGCGCTCGCAGACCTGCTCGACCGCCTTGAGCTGAAGCAGGTTCAAGCGGTCCGCTTCCTCCCAGGCGGACTCGAGGCGCGTGAGGCTGACGAATTCAGCAAGGTCGAAGAGCGTGCGGGCCACGGTGGTCAGCGGAATCCCAGCGCGAACGGTTCGGTCCTCTGGATGAAGTCGTCCACGGTGAATCCAGATCTTCTCCCGCCGATGGATGCCCTGGCGTCCGGTTGGCGCCGTCACATCGATTGCTGGGGCGGACGGTCTGGCGAGGCCCCAAAGTGCCGCAGCGCTGCGGTGGCTGAGCAGGGCCCGATCTCCATATGCGAGCACGGCTGCCAGTCGGCGTCCGTTGCGATTCGTGCTGCAATGCCCGACTGCGTACACCTCGCGGTGCAGAGGGTGCAAGCGGCCCAGATTGAGCCGTAGCTCGATTGCTTCCTTACTGAAACCGAGCTCGAGCAACTGCCGCCTTCCGACGACACCGCGTTGCCGAGTAGCAAGGCGCCCCAGCTCCCGCTCGCGTTCCCTCCGCCCCAAGGGGCGTGTCTGAGCTTGACCGCTCATAGACCCTCCTAATCTCAGACACGCCCTTGGTTCTTCCCCTTCGGGGCGCGGATCGGCGGGGCGGGGGCGTTGCTAGGCTCGCAGGCGTATGGCTGGCGACACGATTTCGTTTGCTCGAGGGGCGCCTAGCGCTGACATCCTGCCGCGGGACGCGGTGCGGGATGCGGCGGCTGTGGCGCTTGCCGAGGACTGGGAAAAGGCCCTTTCCTACGGGACGGGGATCGGGCATCCGGCGCTCTGCGAGTGGATTGCGGAGCGGCACGGGGGGCTCGACGCCGGTCAGGTGATGGTCGCCAACGGATCACTGGAGGCGGGGTGGATGCTTTTCGAGCACCTGCTCGAGCCTGGCGACCGGGTCGTGGTCGAGCAGCCCACCTACGACCGCACGCTGCTGATGCTGCAACGGCTCGGGGTCGAGCTTGTGCCGGTCTCGCTCGAGGCCGACGGGCTCGACATCGCTGCCTTCGAGGCGGCGCTGGCGGAGCGGCCGATCAAGCTCGCCCACGTCATTCCCAACTTCCACAACCCGGCCGGCTGCACGCTCTCGGCCGAGAAGCGGGTGCGGCTGGTCGAGCTGGCCGCCGAGCACGGCTTCTGGATCTTCGAGGACGATCCCTACCGCGAGCTGCCCTTCGAGGGAGAGGCACTGGAGACGATGCTCTCGATGGACAAGGCCGACCGGGTGGTCCATGCCTCCTCCTTCTCCAAGACGGTCAGTCCGGGCGTGCGGGTCGGCTACCTCGCCGGACCCGGTGCGGAGATCGCCAAGCTCGCCAAGCGGGCCAATGAGACTTACATCTCGCCGAACATGCTGGCTGAGTCGGTGGTCCTCGAGCTCTGCCGCTCGGGCGGGCTTGACGCCAATATCGAGTTCGTCAAAGGCGCGTTGCGTTCGCGGCGGGACGCCCTGGTCGAGGCGCTCAACGACCAGATCCCTGAGGCCGAGTTCGTCGTGCCCGGCGGCGGCTACTTCCTCTGGCTCGACCTCGCTGAGGGCACCGATACGAGCGCCCTGCTCGCCGAGGCCAAGGCCGAGGGCGTCGCCTTCGTCGCCGGGCCAGACTTCATGATCGAGGGCGGCGGCAACAGCCTGCGGCTCTCCTTCGCCAGCGTGCCGCCCGAGCGGATTGGGGAGGGCGTTGCCCGAATCTCTCGCGCCCTGAACCGGATGCGCGCCGGCTCCCCCGCTTAGGCGTCTGGCTCAGCGACCGTAACGGTCGTTTGAGAGGACCAATTGCTCGGGGATCGTCGCCCGCGGCGGCGGCGCCGGGTCGGCGCGCACCGAAACCGTCTCGGCGACGCTGCGCGAGACCTGGTGGGTGCCCTCGGCCGAGGCGATCGTCACGCCCTCCTCGCCGGAGCTCTGCACGGTGCCTTCCAGGCCCGGATCGAGCCCGGCGTCCTTGAGGTAGTGGAGTAGCTCCTCGGCCTCGTTCTCGAAGCGCAGCACGTGGACCTTGGCGCCGGGCTCGACGTCGGAGAGCAGCGCCCCCTGCTCGCGGGCGCCCTCGACGATCGGGTGGCCGTGCGGGCAAGTGGTTGCGTCGCCGATCGCGGCCCGCATCCGCTCCTCCAGCACCGGTGACATCGCGTGCTCGATCCGCTCGGCCTCCTCGTGCACCTCGTCCCAGGGGATGCCGAGTACGTCGGTGAGGAAGCGCTCGATCATGCGGTGGCGGCGGACGATGTGGCTGGCGTGCTCGCGCCCTGAGTCGGTGAAATCGAGCGACTTGTCCGGCTTGCGCTCGACGTAGCCGTCGTCGGTCAGGCGGCCGATCATCTCGTGCACGGTCGGCGGCGAGAGCTGCATCGCGCGGGCGATGTTGGCCCCGGTCATCGGCAGCCCGGCCTCCTCGAGCCAGAACATGATCTCCAGGTACTCCTGCTCGGCTACCGTCGCGGTGTCCTGCGACAAAAGGCACTCCTTCCGGGGTCGAAATCGGGGCCGGACCGATACTAGTGGAGGCTCAACGGCGCTCGACCAGGGTCGAGACGACCGCCTCGTAGAAGCCGTCGCCCATCGTGCCCTCGGTGACCGTGACGTTGTCCCAGGCGCCGAGCGCGGCACGCAGACCGGCGTCGTTTGCGGGGCCATTGGCGACGACGAAGAAACGTCCGACCGCGGCCGCCACCTCGAGATCCTCGACCGAGTCGCCGACGGCGATGCAGTCGGCCGGGTCATAGCCGCGGGCACGGGCGTGAGCCGCGACGGCCCCGGCCTTGCTGACCAGCTTGGGGACGAGGTGGTAGGCGTGGGTGCGTCCCTCGACGGCCGGCATCTCGCGACCGATCGCGCCGTTGTCGAGCAGGCGAAGGTCGTCGTGGCCGTGCTCCTCCAGCAGTCCGTTGGCCTCATCGACGTCGACCTTGCCGCGGAAGAGGTGGGAGAGGACGCGACCGTGGTGCCAGGGTGCGTGGTACTCGAGCCGCCCCTCGAAGTGCTCGAAAAGCATCTTGGGGATGCCGCGCTGCTCGATCTTCTCGTAGACGGTGCCCTCCTCGTCGGGGACCATCTCGCCGGTCATCAATGTCGTCTCGCCGTCGATCGCGAAGGCGCAGCCGGCCTCGTAGATGTAGGAGGCCTGGCCCATCAGGCGGGCCGCCTCGTGCACCTGGGGCTCGCGGCGGCCGGACATGATTACGACCTCGACCCCGGCCCGGTGGCAGGCCTCGAGGCCGCGCGACTGGGCCATCGAGAAGCCGCCCTCGGCGTCGCGGAAGAGGGAGCTGCCCTTGCCGAGCAGGGTGCCGTCGAGGTCGGTGTAGACGCATCGCAGTGCCATCGGTTGGCTCGCTACGGTAGCCGGGTGGTGGACGAGCGAGGGTTCCTATGGGTCGGCGCGCGGGTCCTGTCACGGGGCAGGGGGGCCTGCGGGCAGTCCACGGGCTGTCCTCGACCCCCCTGCCCCGTGACACCCGCGCGAGGAGCGGCGTGAGCTGGCGTTTGTCTGATCGGGTGCTGGAGCTTGGGCGGCCTGTGGCTGCCGGGATCGTCAACGTGACTGCCGACTCGATGTTTGAGGGGGCTCGTAGCGTTACGCCGGAGCAGGCGGTTGCCGATGGGCTGGAGCTGGTCGAGGCGGGGTTCGACATGCTCGATGTCGGTGCGGTGGCGGCGAAAAGTGGGCCGCCGGTGCCCGCGGAGGTCGAGGCGGCGGCGTTGGTGCCGACGATCGAAGGGCTGGTTGGGTCGGGTGTGCCCGTTTCGGCGGATACGTTCTCGGTTGAGGTGGCGCGGGCGGCGCTGGAGGCCGGTGCGGTTGCGGTCAACGACATCTCCGGCGGCTCCGAAGAGATGTTCGAGCTGGTCGCGGCGAGCGGCTGTGGCTACGTGTTGATGCACATCGAGGGGCCGCCGCGCGTTGACCGGCCGTCGCGCGAGTACGACGACGTGGTTGAGCACGTCAAGTCGTGGTTCCGGGGGAGAGTCGAGTTGGCTCGCAGCCTTGGCGTCGGTGAGGAGCAGATCGCCATCGACCCCGGACTCGACTTCGACCTCAGCACCGAGCAGGACCTGGAGATCCTGCGGCGCCTGCCGGAGCTGCGCGAGCTCGGCCTGCCGCTCTACGTCTCGCTCTCGCGCAAGGACTTCATCGGCGCCGCGCTGGCCGGGTCGTGGGAGGATCGGCTGGCGCCCAGTGAGCGCGAGTGGGGGACGGTCGCGGCGGTGGCTCTCGCGGTGCGCGGCGGCGCCGATGTGCTGCGCATCCACGACCGCACGTCCCTGCAAGCCATGCGCGTCGCCGGTCGGGTCGTCAGATGACGGCCCCAGATCGCCACCATGCGGCGTCCTCGGGGGTCGAAGCAGCGCTGCTACTCCG
>JBKPOV010000083.1:0-11915 GCA_046733315.1 Actinomycetota bacterium | reverse complement strand
GGGTGAGGCCGTCAGGGTCCTCGATCGGCCCGACCCTCGTCTCGCCGACGTCGGTGGCCCGCGCCGGTCCGGCCTCGATCTTCTCGGCCTGCGCGACCAGGTCGAGCTGGCCGAGGGAGACCTGCGCGATGCCGATTCGGTCGCCGCGGCCGTCGCCGACTGCGACTCGGTCTTCCACCTGGCAGCGCAGACGATCGTCGGCGTCGCCCGCCGGTCGCCGCTGGAGACGCTCGAAGTCAACGTGCGCGGTGCCTGGAACGTCTTCGAGGCCTGCCGCGAGCACGGCGTCGCCAGGGTGGTCTTCGCCTCCTCCGACAAGGCCTACGGCGCCAGCCCTGAACTTCCCTACCGCGAGGACTTCCCGCTCCGCGCCGCCAATCCATACGACGCCAGCAAGGCCGCCGCGGACATCGTCGCCCGCAGCTACGCCAACGCCTACGGGCTGCCGCTCGCCGTCACCCGCTTCGCCAACATCTACGGGGGCGGGGACCTCAACTTCTCGCGCCTGATCCCGGAGACGACGATCGCCGTGCTCGACGGACGCCCGCCGGTGATCCGCTCCGACGGCAGCCCCGAGCGCGACTTCCTCCACGTCGACGATGCCGTTTCGGCATACCTGGCGATCGAGGCGGCGCTCGATGGCGAAGGCGCGAGGGGAGAGGCCTTCAACGCCGGCGGTGAGCGCCCCCACGCGGTCCGTGAGGTGGTCGACCTGATCGCCGCCGCGGCAGGCACCGGCGTCGAGCCCGAATACCTTGGCGCCGGAACCCCTGACGGTGAGATCGACCGCCAGTACGTCGACTCGACCAAGCTGCGCGAGCTGGCCGGGTGGAGCCCGCGAGTTGAGCTCGTCGATGGCCTCCGGCGCACGCTCGAGTGGTACCGGGCGCACCCGGAGGCTCGGCCAAGATCGGAGCTTTCCGCCTCAAAGTAAGAGTAATACCAGTGCTACTCTTACCTCATGTCAAAGGTCACTAGCAAGGGCCAGGTGACGATCCCGAAGGCGATTCGCGATTCCTTTGGGCTCCTACCTGGCACCGAGGTGGAATTCGTTTCGGATGACGTGGGAGTCCGCGTGCGTAGGGCGCGGGGGGGCCGGAGGAGGGGGGAGGAGGTTGTCAGGCATTTGCAGGAATCAGGGAAGAACTTCACGATGACCACCGAGGAAGTGATGAGGCTTACCCGGGGGGAGGATTGGGGCACTGGGCGCTTGGGGGAGGGTGACAGCGACCCTCGTTGATTCCAATGTCTTGATCGACATCGTTGTCGAGGATCCAAACTGGGCTCGTTGGTCAAATGAGGCCTTGATCGACGTTCTAGACGCCGGGCCCGCTTTCGTCGATCAGATTGTTTTTGCCGAGGTTTCGATTGGATACATCACCGCCGAGGCCTGTTTGCAGGCGCTCGCCGTAAGAGGCCTCGAGCTCATCCCGATCCCCTGGCCAGCGGCCTTTCTGGCCGGCCGGGCCTTTGCTGCGTACAAGCAGCGCGGTGGCTCAAAACTCGCGCCTCTGCCTGATTTCTTCATCGGCGCCCACGCCGCCGTCGCCGGCCTGCGGCTGCTCACCCGGGACGCCAGTCGCTACCGCACCTACTTCCCCACGGTCGAGCTGATCGCGCCGGAGTAGCCGCGCCGCCCCGGTTACCCTGACCGCCATGTGCGGACGCTTCACGGTCACTGCCAAAGACACTAAGAAGATCGCCGACCGTTTCCAGGTCGAGCTGGAGAAGGCGCTGGAGCGAAACCGGGAAGGCGAGGCGCCGCCGCCGACGGCTGAGCGCGTCAAGAAGGTCGAGAAAACGCTCGGGCGCTTCAACGTGGCGCCGAGCCAGGAGATTCTGACCATCCGCTCCTCTCCGGATCCGGAGGAGGCGGCCGAAGGCGAGCGCGAGGCGCGGCTGATGCGCTGGGGCCTGGTGCCGCGCTGGGCCAAGGACCTCAAAGTCGGCTACCGGATGATCAACGCCAAGGCCGAGAACCTTGACTCCAGCCGCGCATACTCGCCGCTTGTCGGCAAGTTCCGCCACCGCTGCCTGATCATCGCCGACGGTTTCTACGAGTGGATGGTGGCCGAGGATCCCAAGCAGCCGCGCCAACCCTGGCGCTTCACGGTCGACGGCGGCGAGCCGTTCGCCTTTGCCGGTATCTGCACCCGCAAGGAGTGGGATCACCCCGAGGATCGCGGCTTCGAGGACGGCTGGCTCTACAGTTGCACGATCGTCACCACGACCCCGAACGACTTGGTCGCCAAGGTGCACGACCGCATGCCGGCGATCCTGCCTGGCGTCGAGGCAGAGGCGGCGTGGCTGCGGCCCGACCTGGAGGCCGAGGACGCGATCGCGATGTGCGGTCCGCTGCCCGCCTCGCGCATGGAAAGCGCCCCCGCGAACCCGAAACTGAACAAGGTCGGCAAAGGCATCGAGGGCCCGGAGTTGCTCGTCGCGCCTTAGCCTCGGAGAGCGCCGGCGGTGCGCACGGTCGCGCCGCCGCTTGAGTTTTCGACCGTGCAGGCGATTTTGGCCGCCGGACTTGCGGTCGTCCGCCAGATCGAGGCGAATGGCAGGCGGAGGTCCTCGCTGGGCCGTCCGGCGGGCAATCCGTACTGCCAGATCTGCTGGCCGATTCGGAAGGGCGCCCATTCGACGACGATGCCTTTTTCTTCCGTGTAGCGCTTGCCAAGCGCATCGCCGAGTTCGACCAGGGCTAGGTCGGTGCTATGCGAGCTGAACTCGACCAAAGAGTTTTCCGGCGCCTCCTGCTCGCTCAGCTCTTCGCTCGAGCGCGGATAGGAGGCGCGGCTGCTCGGCGTCTTGGCGACGATCGTCCGTTTCGACACTCTGATCGAGCAGCGCAGCCGGCCGTGGCCGATCGTCGAACCAGCGGAGATGGTCAGTACCGCGGCGGTGCGGTAGAGCGTGTATTCACTGACGTTTGCTTCGGCGGAGCGGATGCCCGCTTCTGTGAGCTGGATCTCGCCGCCACCGGGGATCGGCATCCGCCTCGAGTCGGGCATCGGCGCTTCTTCGACCCATTCCAGCGTTGCGGCGCCAATCAGCTTGTCGGTACTGAGCAGGGCCGCCGCCACGGTCGCCAACAGCCCGATCGCGATCACGATCAGGGCGCCGCGAGGGGGGCGGATCTTGCTTTCGTCAGCCACGGCTGGGCCGCAAGCTACCGTTTAGCTGTGGCTAAGCGCGCAACGCCCCGTCCCGCCGAGGTCAGCTTCGAGACGGTGACTCTGCACGGTCGCGAGGTCGGCTACCTCGGAGCCGGCGAGGGACCGGTCTTGCTGCTGGTCCACGGCATGGCGGGCACCTGCGAGAACTGGCGCGACGTGATCGAGCCGCTGGCCCGGCACCACACGGTGATCGCCCCCGACCTGCCGGGGCATGGTCTCTCGGCCGCCGGCCCGGGCGACTACTCACTTGGCAACCTCGCCTCGGGCCTGCGCGATCTCCTGCTCGTTCTTGGCCACGAGCGAGCGACGCTCGTCGGCCACTCGCTCGGCGGCGGCATCGCGATGCAGTTCGCCTACCAGTTCCCCGAGATGGTCGAGCGGCTGGTGCTCGTCTCCAGCGGCGGCCTCGGCCTCGAGGTGAGCCCGGTTCTGCGGGCAGCGGCGCTCCCCGGCGCCGAGATCTTCATCGCCGCCACCGCCAACGCCGGCCAGAAGATCGGCAGCGCCATCGGTCGCGGCCTCTCGAAGGCGGGGATGAGGCCCGCCGCCGATGTGGCCGAGGTCGCGCGCGGCTACGGCTCGCTCGCCGAGCCGGGGCACCGCAAGGCCTTCCTCGCGACCCTGCGCTCGGTTGTCGGCACCAAGGGCCAGAGCGTCTCGGCCACCGACCGCTTCTACCTCGCCGAGGAGGTGCCGGTGCTGATCGTCTGGGGCGCCCGCGACCCAATCATCCCCGTGCGTCACGGCGAAGAAGCCCACCACGCCCTTCCTGGCAGCAGGCTGGAGATCTTCGAGGAGACCGGGCACCTGCCCCAGATCGAGCAGCCCCTGCGCTTCATCGGCATACTCGAGCGCTTCCTGGACGAGACCGAGCCGGCCCAGTTCGACCGCGAGGAGTGGCGGGCGCGCTTCTCGGACGCCTGACGCCGAGGCAAGCCAAAACGCGCCCGACAGGATTCGAACCTGTGGCCTCCGCCTCCGGAGGGCGGCGCTCTATCCAGCTGAGCTACGGGCGCTCGTAGCCCAGTCTAGCTTTGGGTAACCAACTCGCCCCGTGGCGTAGGCTCGCAGGCTCGCATGGATCTCTCGGCGATCTTCCTTGGCACCGGTGGGTCGGTGCCCTCGGCGCGGCGCTCGACCGCGAGCGTGATGCTGGTCCGCGGCGGGCAGCGGATGATGTTCGACTGCGGCGAAGGGACGCAGCGCCAGCTACAGCGCTCGCTCGGGTTGAGCCAGGTCGACGAGATCTACCTGACGCACTTTCACGCCGACCACATCCTCGGACTGCCGGGACTACTCAAGACCTACGACCTGACCGCCCGCGAGGAGCCGCTGACGATCTACGGGCCACGGGGCCTGCGCGACCTCTTCAAGGTGCTCGGTCGCCTGATTGGTCGCACCGACTACAGCCTCGACCTGATCGAAATCGACCCCGGCGAAGCGGTGCGACACGATGGCGCCGAGGTACGCGCCTTCGCTGTTGAGCACAGCGTGCGGGGAAACGGTTACGTGCTCATGGAGGAAGAGAGGCCCGGACGATTCGATCCGGAGGCAGCCAAGCGGCTGGGTGTCACCGAAGGCCCCGCCTTCGCCAGCCTCCAGCGTGGGGAGGAGGTGCCTGGCAGCGCCGGCCCGGTGCGTCCGGAGCAGGTGATGGGCGAGCCACGGCCCGGTCGGACGATTGCCCTAACCGGGGATACCGCCCCCTGCCACTCAACGGTCGCCGCGGCGGCCGACGCCGACCTGCTGATCCACGACGCCAGCTTTTCCGAGGAGGAGGTCCAGCGAGCCGCCGATACCGGCCACTCGACGGTCGGCCAGGCCGCCGCCGTCGCCCGCGAGGCCCACGTGAAGATGCTCGCCCTGGTCCACATCTCCTCTCGCTACCACGTAGGCACGGTGCTGGACGAGGCCCGCGAAGTCTTCGAGCCAGCTTTTGCCCCCAAGGACTTCGACGTCATCGAAATCCCGTTCCCAGAGCGGGGAGAGCCCCATCTCGTCCCCAACGGCGCCCGCGAGCCCGATAAGCATTCGAGCGAAGATCTGGCCGATCCCGCGCCAGAGGAAGAACCAGCAACGTAGTGAGGGACAGCGGGGGTGGCCCGCTGTCCCACCCCACTGCTACGCTGGCGCCGTCCTTTAACTCGGCCCTGTGAGGCTTGGAAGGAGAAAGAGAAGTGAGGGAGACGGTCGTGCTCGAGCGCGACGATTTGAGGCGAACGCTGCGGCGGATCGCCCACGAGATCGCCGAGAAGAACCCGGACCCCGAGGCGTTGGCGATCGTCGGCATCCACACGCGCGGCGCCCTGCTTGCCCGCCGGCTTCAGGCCCTGGTCGGCGAGCTGACCGGTTCCGAGGTGCCGATCGGCGACATCGATATCTCCTTCTACCGCGACGACGTCGGCAGCAAGTCGCCCGCCTGCCAGCCGACCGTCCACGCCTCGCACATCGGCTTCGACCTCAGCGGCCGTACCGTCGTCCTCGTAGATGACGTCCTCTTCACCGGCCGCACTGTGCGCGCCGCGATCGATGCGCTCTTCGACTACGGCCGACCCGAGCGCGTCCAGCTCGCCGTGCTCTGCGATCGCGGCCACCGTGAGCTGCCGATCCGGCCCGACTACGTCGGCAAGAACCTGCCGACCTCCCGCGAGCAGCGAGTCAACGTCCGCCTCGAGGAGCTCGACGCCGGCGACGAGGTGGCGATTGCCGATCCAGCACCGGCCGGGGTAGGGGCATGAAGCACCTGCTCTCGATCGAGCAACTCTCCAAAGCCGAGATCGAGGCGATTCTCGACCGGGCCGAGAGCTTCGCCGAGGTTGGCCGCCGTGACATCAAGAAGGTGCCGACCCTGCGTGGCCGCACCATCGTCACTCTCTTCTACGAGGCGAGCACCCGCACCAGCTCCTCCTTCGAGCTGGCTGCCAAGCGCCTCTCCGCCGACCTCGTCTCGGTCAAGGCTGCCGGTTCCTCCGTTGACAAGGGCGAGTCGCTGAAGGACACCGTCGCCACCCTCTCCGCCTACGACCCAGCCGCGATCGTGCTCCGCCACCCCTACGCGGGCGCCGCTCAGATGGTTGCCGGGTGGGCCGACGCCGCCGTCGTCAACGCCGGCGATGGCAAGCACGAGCACCCCAGCCAGGCCTTGCTCGACGTCTACACGCTGCGACGCCGGCTTGGCTCGCTGAAGGGCAAACGAATCTGGATCGTCGGCGACGTGCTGCACAGTCGCGTCGCCCGCTCCAACCTGATCGCCTTCGCGGCGATGGGCGCCAAGCTGACCGTCTGCGGACCGCCAGCACTGATTCCGCGTGGCCTGGAGCAGCTCGGCTGCTCGGTCGAGTACTCCCTCGACGGCGTCGAGGAGGCCGACGTGATCTACGCCCTGCGCCTGCAACACGAGCGCATGGCGGAGAGCTTCGTTCCCTCGATCCGCGAGTACGCGGCTCACTTTCAGATCGATTCGCGACGCCTGAGCGCGCGGCAGCTGCTCATGCATCCCGGCCCGGTCAACCGTGGTGTCGAGCTCTCCGGCGAGGTGATCGACTCACCGCAGTCGCTGATCAACGAGCAGGTCGCCTCGGGCTTGGTCGTGCGCATGGCGATCCTCTACGAGCTGCTTGCCGCTAGCGAGGAAGAGCCCGCGCCCGTCGCCGGCAACGGTCGTGCGACGCCGATTGGGACGACTGCGTGAGTGCGCAGCTCGAGATGCGCGTCGGCGAGAGCGCCGACTTGGTCCTGCGCGGCGCCACGGTGCTAGACCCGGTAGCCGGAATCGACGCCGCGCACGACGTCGTCGTCCGCCAGGGCAAAATCGCCGAGCTGGCCGCTCCGGGAGAGGCCGATGCCGAGGGCCTCGAGGAGATCGACGCCGGCGGCCTGCACGCCTTTCCGGCCTTCTTTGACCCACACGTTCACCTGCGCACGCCCGGTCAGGAGCACAAGGAGGACATCGAGACTGGCTCCCGTTCCGCCGCCGCCGGCGGCTATTGCGGGGTAATCGCGATGGCCAATACCGAGCCACCGGTCTCCACGCCCGCCGACATCGAGGCACTGCTCGTCGCTGCCCGTGCCACGGCATCGGTGCGTGTCGGCTTCCTCGCCACCGTGACTCGCGGCATGGAGGGCGAGGAGCTGACCGAGATGGCCTCGCTGCGGGATGCCGGCGCCGCCGGCTTCAGCGACGACGGTTTGCCGATTCGCAGTGCGCGAGTACTGCGCCGGGCGCTCCAGTACCAGCATCTCTGCGGTGGCACGATCGCCCTGCACGAGGAGGACCCGGAGCTTTCGGGCGCGGGCGTGATGCACGAAGGCCCGGTTTCCGCCGTGCTCGGCCTTGAGGGAATCCCTTCGATCTCAGAGTCGACGATGATCGCCCGCGACGCGGCAATCGCCGGCTACGAGGGCGGGCGAGTCCACGTCCAGCACCTCTCCGCCGCCGAGTCGGTCGAGGCGGTACGCGTCGCCAAGGCCGCCGGCGTGCAAATCAGCTGCGAGGCCTCGCCGCACCACCTTTGCCTCACCGACGAAGAGGTGCGCAGCCTTGACCCGCAACGCTTCAAGATGAACCCGCCGCTGCGCGCCGAGGCGGATCGTCAGGCGCTCATTGACGGCCTGCGGGACGGCACGATCGAGTGCATCGCCACCGACCATGCTCCCCACGCAGCGGAGGACAAGGAGGTGCCCTTCGAGCAGGCGGCGATGGGCGTGACCGGCCTCGAGACCGCCTTCGCGGCGCTGCACACGCATCTCGTCCTGCCTGGAACGATCGACCTTGCCCTCTTGGTCGAGCGGCTGACCGGAGGGGCCCCACCGTTCGGGATCGAGCGGCCGACGCTGGCGCCCGGCAGCGAGGCCAACATCGCCCTCTGTGACCTCTCGGCGCGCTGGACGGTGGGAGAGGACGGCTACGAGAGCCGCTCCTCCAACTCCTGGTGCGCCGGCGAGGAGCTCACCGGCCGCGTGCAGATGACGCTCGCCGCCGGCCAGGTCGCCTACCGCCTGCGCAGCTTCAGCATGGGGGTCGCCGCATGATCGCCATTCCGGTGCGCTTTATGCGGCCTATGACCAGAAAAGGCGCACCGGAACGATGAGCGAGGGCTTCCTGTTACTCGAGGATGGGGCTCGCTTCGATGGGATTTCCTGTGGCGCTGATGGGCCAGTCACGGGTGAGGTCGTCTTCAACACGGCGATGACCGGCTACCAGGAGTCGGTCACGGATCCCTCCTACGCCGGGCAGATCATCGTCTTCACCTATCCGCTGATCGGCAACTACGGCGTCTCCGCCGCGGCGATGGAGTCCGATCGCGTCCATGCCCGTGGGGTGGTCATGCGCGACCCGAAGAACGGCGAGGACGTCGCCACCGCCGAGGGTGGCTGGCTCGACTGGCTCGCCGATTGCGGTGTGCCGGGCATCGGCGGTGTCGATACGCGCGCCCTCGTCCGCCATATTCGCGACGGCGGGGCGATGCGAGGCGGCATCTTTCCGGCCGGAACCGCGGAGGCCGAGGCCCGCGAGCGCGTCGCCGCTGAGCCCTCGATGGACGGCGCCGATCTCGCCCGCACCGTCACTCCGGCCGACCCGATCCGCTTCGAGGGGCAGGGCGGCCCGCACGTCGTCGGGATCGACACGGGGATAAAGCTCAACATCGTGCGGCAGCTGCGCGAGCGCGGCTGCCAGCTCACCCTGCTGCCCTGCACCTCCTCGCCAGAGCAGGTGCTTGCCGAGGGCCCCGACGTCGTCTTCCTAGCCAATGGCCCCGGCGATCCCGCCGCCCTCGGCTACGTGGTCGAGACCGTGCGCGAGTTGGTCGGCAAGAAGCCCCTCTTCGGCATCTGCCTCGGCCACCAATTGCTTTGCCGCGCCGTCGGCCTGGAAACCTTCAAGCTTCCCTTCGGCCACCGCGGTGCCAACCACCCGGTCAAGGAGCTGGCCACGGGACGGATCGACATCACCTCACAGAACCACGGCTTCGCCGTCCAGGGTCCTGGCGGCGAGCCCCGTATCGAGGCCGATGAGCCCGTGCGCTGGGAGACCGACTTCGGCGTCGCCGAGCTTTCCCACCTCAACCTCTACGACCGTACAGTCGAGGGCCTCGTGCTCAAGGATGTAGCCGCCGCGACGGTCCAGTACCACCCCGAGGCCGGCCCGGGCCCCCACGACGCCCGCCACCTCTTCGACTCCTTCCTCGAGCTGGCCCATGCCTAAGCGAACCGACATCGAGAAGATCCTGCTGATCGGGTCAGGACCGATCGTGATCGGCCAGGCTGCCGAGTTCGACTACTCCGGCGTCCAGGCCTGCAAGGTGCTGCTCGAGGAGGGCTACGAGGTGATCCTCGTCAACTCCAACCCGGCGACGATCATGACCGACCCCGAGTTCGCCACCTCGACCTACATCGAGCCGCTGTTGCCGGGCCCGGTGACGCGGATCATCGAAAAGGAGGAACCCGACGCGCTGCTGCCGACCCTCGGCGGCCAGACGGCCCTCAACCTGGCGATGACCCTGCACGAGGACGGCACGCTGGAGAAGCACGGGGTCGAGCTGATCGGCGCCAACCACGCCGCGATCCGTCGCGCCGAGGACCGCGAGGAGTTCCGCCACACGATGAACGAGGCGGGGCTGCGCATTCCGTGGTCGATGACCGTGGAGAGCCTCGGCGAGGTCGAGGCGGCGCTGGCCGATGGCCGCATCACCCTGCCGGCGATCGTCCGCCCGGCCTTCACGATGGGCGGCCAGGGCGGCGGCGTGGGGGAGACCGAGACCGAGCTGCGCCAGGTCGTCTCCGAGGGCCTCGCCGCCAGCCCGATCAACCAGGTGCTGGTCGAGGAGTCGGTGATCGGCTGGGGCGAGTTCGAGCTCGAGGTGATGCGCGACCACAACGACAACGTGGTGATCATCTGCTCGATCGAGAACGTCGACCCGATGGGTGTGCACACCGGCGACTCGGTCACGGTGGCGCCCGCGCAGACCCTGACCGACGCTCTCTACCAGGACCTGCGCGACCAGGCGATCAAGGTGATCCGCGCCGTCGGGGTCGAGACCGGCGGCTCCAACGTCCAGTTCGCGGTCAACCCCGAGAACGGCGAGATCGCCGTGATCGAGATGAACCCACGCGTCTCGCGCTCCTCGGCGCTGGCCTCGAAGGCAACCGGCTTCCCGATCGCCAAGATGGCGGCGAAGCTGGCCGTCGGCTACGCCCTAGAGGAGATCCCCAACGACATCACCCGCGCCACGCCCGCCTCGTTCGAGCCGACGATCGACTACGTGGTGACGAAGATCCCGCGCTTTGCCTTCGAGAAGTTCCCCGGCACCGACGGCAAGCTCTCGACCCATATGCAGAGCGTCGGCGAGGCGATGGCGATCGGGCGGACCTTTCGCGAGTCCTTCGCCAAGGCGATGCGCTCGCGCGAGCTCGACGCCGAGGCCGAGGTGCCCGAGTCCGACGAGGCGCTGTTGGCCGCCCTTGAGAAGCCCTGCTCGGAGCGCTTCGACCTGATTCTCGCCGCCCTCGGGCGCGGCCTCGAGGTCGACGCGGTCCACGAGCGCTGCCTGGTCGACCGCTGGTTCCTGCGCGAGCTGCAGGCACTCGCCCGCGATGGCGACGGCACCGAGGGACTCTCGCGCGTCTACAAGGCGGTCGATACCTGCGCCGCCGAGTTCGAGGCGGCCACGCCCTACTACTACTCCGCCCACGAGCGAGCTTCGGCCGGGGCGGCCGCTTCGGAGGTCCGCCGCGGCGAGGGTGACTCGGTCGTCATCCTCGGCGCCGGTCCCAACCGGATCGGCCAGGGAATCGAGTTCGATTACTGCTGCGTTCATGCGGCGATGACGGCGCGCGAGCTCGACCGCGACGCGGTGATGATCAACTGCAATCCGGAGACCGTCTCCACCGATTACGACACCTCCGATCGCCTCTACTTCGAGCCGCTCACTGCGGAGGACGTGCTGGCCGTCTGTGAGCAGGAGCGACCTGAGGGGGTGATCGTCCAGTTCGGCGGCCAGACCCCGTTGAAGCTGGCTCGCGCCTTGGAGGAGGCCGGCGTGCCCCTGCTCGGCACGCCCGTGGATGCGATCGATCTGGCCGAGGACCGCGGCCGCTTTGGTGCCCTGCTGCGCCGGCTCGGGATCAAGCACCCGCCCTACGGCACGGCGCTCTCGGCCGAGGAGGCAAGCGTGATCGCCGAGAAAGTCGGCTTCCCGCTGCTCGTCCGGCCCTCATACGTCCTGGGCGGCCGGGCGATGGAGATCTGCTACTCGACCGAGGACCTCAACGCCTATCTGAAGGCCCACGTCAAGGCCGACCAGGAGCACCCGCTGCTGCTCGATCGCTTCCTCGAGAACGCGATCGAGGTCGACGTCGATGCGCTCGCCGATGGCAGCGAGGCGCACGTGGCCGGGATCATGCAGCACGTCGAGGAGGCCGGCGTCCACTCCGGCGACTCAGCCTGCGTGATTCCACCGATGAGCCTTGGCGTCGAGATGCTGGCGGAGATCAAGGCGACGACGCAGCGGATCGCCCTGGAGCTTGGCGTGATCGGCCTGATCAACATCCAGTACGCGGTCGCCGGCGGCGAGCTCTACGTGATCGAGGCCAATCCGCGCGCCTCGCGCACCGTGCCCTTCGTCTCCAAGGCGACCGGGGTGCCGCTGGCCAAGCTGGCGGCGCGGCTGATGCTGGGCGAGAAGCTGGCCGAACAGGAGCTGCGTGATCCGCCCGCTGGCGTGGTCAGCGTCAAGG
>JBKPOV010000082.1:0-36722 GCA_046733315.1 Actinomycetota bacterium | reverse complement strand
GTACCCGCGCGAGCTCAACTGGGTGATCGGCGTCGTGCTCCTGATCCTGACGATGACGATGTCCTTCACCGGCTATCTGCTGCCCTTCGACCAGCGCTCCTTCTGGGCCTCGGTGGTCGGCATCAACATCAACGGCACCGGCCCGGTGATTGGCGCGTACCTGAGCGACTTCCTGCGCGCCGGGCCCGAGCTGGGGGCAACGACTCTCTCGCGCTTCTACGCGATCCACATGCTGCTCGTCCCCGGCGCGATCATCGCCCTGATCGGCGCCCACCTCTACCTCGTCGTCAAGCTCGGCACGACTGCGCCGCCCTGGCTGAAAGCCGATAAGCCCAAGGTCGCCGCACCCGTCTCCCAGCTCGACGCCGGCGCCAACGGCAACGGGGCGTCCCCGAGGTGATCCGCGTGGTCAAGCAGATCAAGGACGCAGGGAGCGCCGCGTGCTCTGCACGCAAGCGACTGAGGACGCCGATATGCGCCGGCCACGGGGATCACTCATGAAGCCAAGCGATAAGCAGGCCTACCTCGAGGAATATGAGCTGCTGAAGAAGAAAGGCAAGCCTTTCTTCCCCTACGCGGTGCTGAAGGACTCGGCGATGATGGTGCTGGTAGTCGGCATGATCATCCTCATGGCCGTTCTCTTCGGCGCCGAGCAGGGCCCGAAGGCGGACCCGACCTCGACCACCTACGTGCCGCGGCCGGAGTGGTACTTCTTCTTCCTCTTCGAGGTCTTGCGCGTGATCAAACCGTGGCAGCTGGTCCCCGTCGCGACGATCGGCGTCCCGACGATCTGCATGGTGCTACTCCTTCTGCTGCCCTTCTACGACCGCGGGCCTGAGCGCAACCCGATCCGCCGACCGATCGCGACCACGGCCGGCATCCTGACGATCATCGCGATGGCCTACCTCAGCTTTCTCGGCGCCACCGGCGGCTCGCCGACCGAGATCGAGATGAAAGTCGCGCCGCAATACGAAGCGGGCAAGGAGGTCGTCGCCAGTTCCGGCTGCCTCGCCTGCCACAAGCTCGGCGAGAACGGCAACAACGGCCCGGGACCGGAACTGACCCACATCGCCCAGCGAATCCCCCGTGCCGCGATCATCCGCTCGATCGAGATCGGCCCGGGCATCATGCCTTCCTTCCGCGACCTGCCGCCTAAAAAGCTCAACGAGCTCGCTGATTTCCTCTCGTCGCTCGACTGAGGCGTGTGTCAGGATTCCTGCACGCGTCTGGCGGCGGCGGACACTGCGCGGGTGCAGCGTCCTCAGTCGGCTGAATAGCGCTGCTATTCAGCCTCCCTGCGTCCTCGCCCCGCTTGGTCCGGCGCGCGCCAGCCACGCACATGAATCCTGACACCCGACCTCAGCCTTCGCGGGAATCCGCTCAATTCGCCGAGCAGGTGCAGAGCATGTTCGGTCGCGTGGCGACGCGATATGACCTCTTGAACACGGTGATGACGGCCGGTCTTCACCATGCGTGGCGCGAGCGCGCTGCCGATCGCGCTGAGCTGGAGCCGGGCGACTCGGCGCTGGACGTCTGCTGTGGCACCGGCGATCTCGCGCTCGAGCTGGCTGGCCGGGTCGCCCCCGGCGGCCACGTGGTCGGCTGCGATTTCTCCGAGCCGATGCTCGACCTGGCCCGCGACAAGGCGCGAGAGCGCGATGCGGATGGTGTTCGCTTCGAGTGGGCCGACGCGCTCAGCCTGCCCTACGACGCCGGCCGCTTCGACGCGGTCACGGTCGGCTTTGGAGTGCGGAACCTCGCCAACCTCGAGCGCGGTCTGGGCGAGATGGCCCGCGTGTTGCGGCCGGGGGGGCGCCTGGTGGTGCTCGAGATAACCCAGCCAACCCGGCCGCCGCTCTCGACCTTCTTCTCGCTCTGGTTCGACCGGATCGTGCCGATGCTGGGGGCCATCTCGGAGGAGTCGGAGGCCTACTCCTACCTGCCGGAGTCGGTGCGGAACTTCCCGGGGCCCCAGCGCCTGGGAGAGCTGATGGACGGCGCTGGTCTCGAGCGAATCCGCTGGACGGTCCTTGCCGGCGGGATCATCGCGATCCACAGCGGCATCGCCGAGTGACCCGCCCCTCCGCCGTTCCACCGCCGGTCACAGCGGTCCTCGACGCCTCGAGCCGCTGGTTGCCAGCCAAGCTGGCCGAGGTCGAGGACCTCCTGCGTGAGCAGAGCGGCGGTGACGGAGAGCCACTCGGCAGCGACGCCGCCGCCACCCTCGCGGCGGGAGGAAAGCGCTTGCGCCCGCTGCTGGTGCTGCTTTGTGCCGGTGCAGATGGGGGGGAGGAGGCGGCGCGAGCCGCCGCTGCGATCGAGCTGATCCATATGGCGACCCTGGTCCACGACGACGTTCTCGATGACGCGGCCCTGCGCCGCGGTGTTCCCACGGTGTTCGCCAGTTCGGGCCGCGCTGTCGCCGTCGGCGTCGGCGACCTCCTTTTCTCGCGTGCCTTTGCGCTGCTGGCCGAGCATGGCGACCACCGGGCGGTCTCGTTGCTCGCTGAGGCGTCGGTGGCCCTGGCGGAAGGGGAGCTGAGCCAGCGCCACGATGCCTTCGACGCCGGCATCTCGGAAGAGCGCTACCTGCACCGTTGCCGGCTGAAGACCGCGACCCTGTTCAAATGCGCCTGCTTGATGGGCCGCGACGTCAGCTCGCTTGGTTCCTTTGGCGCCCAGATCGGCCTCGCCTTTCAGCTGCTCGATGACGTGCTCGACGTCAGCGGACCGGTCGAGCGGACTGGCAAGGCTCGCGGCACCGACCTGCTCGACGGCACGGTCACGCTGCCGCTGATCGCCGCCGCGGCGATCGATCCATCACTGCGTGAAGTTGATCTGCGCAGTCTTGACCCGGCAGCCGCCGGGCGGCTCTGCGATCGCATCGTCGCGACGGGTGCGCTGGAGCAGGTGCGTTCGCGGGCGCTGGAGATGGTCAGCGCGGCAAAGGCTCAGCTCGACCGCGATGCGTTCGACGCCGAGCAGCGGCAGCTTCTCGGGCTCGTCGCCGACGGCGTCGTGCAGCGCTACGCCTAGCGGAAGTCGTCGGCGCTGATCAGGTCAGCAGCGAGGGCGGCGCTGAACGTCTCGACGACGAACTGCATGTTCTCGTGCTCGAGCGCCTTCAGTACGTCGCTCAAGGCGCGCGTGCCGAGGTCGAGCTCCTCGTCGAAGGCGTCGATCTCGGCTTCCGCGTGGACCTCGTTGTTACGCCATTCGCACTCAGGGCAACGGCGCCAGAGGCGCCAATGGCCGCGATCGCCGGCCTGTTCCCAGCAGGTCGGCTGCACCAGTGCCGACTCGCAATGCGGGCAGACGTGGAGGCCAGCGGCGGTCTTGGTCTGGCTGCTGCTCGCGTCTCTCATACCTGCACTATCGAACCCGCGAAATGATCACTCCATCCGCACTTTCACGTAGAGGGGCCAGAAAACCCGATTACCAGGTAGGCCACTCCCCCAATTAGATATGACGCCAGATGTGATCCGATCGGGCATCGCGGCCGTTACCATGGGTCGATGCCAAACGTTGGACCTCTCGAGCTCGCGATCGTCTTGATCATCGCCCTGGTGGTCTTCGGCCCGAAACGGCTGCCGGAGCTGGGCAGATCGCTGGGCCGGGGGATCCGCGAGTTTCGTGGCTCGGTCAGCGGCGACGACCGCGAGCCGGAGCGCACCGAGGCAATCGAGCCAGCGAAGTCCGAGGCTGAGCGGAGCGCCGAGGCCAAGAAGAGCGCCGAGGCTGAGACCGTCGCTCACGACCGCCGTTAGGACCCCGCTGTGGCCCGAATGAGGCCGGTCTCCCACGAGGACCAGCTCACGCTCGTTGAGCACCTCGACGAGCTGCGCACCCGCATCGTCGTTTGCCTCGTCGTCCTCGGCGTTTCCCTGGCGCTTTGCTTCTGGCAGAACCATCTGCTGCTGGAAATCGCCTCGGGCCCGCTGCCTGGCAACCACGACAAGCTGCTCACCTTCGGCGTCACCGAGGCCTTCACGACGACGCTCACGGTCGCCACTTACGGCGCCTTGATCCTCTCGATGCCGATCCTGCTCTACCAGCTCTACGCCTACGTGCTGCCCGCTTTCAGCAACCACGAGCGCCGCACGATCCTGCCGATCCTCCTCTTCGTGCCGGTCCTCTTCCTGGCCGGCGTCGCCTTCGCCTATTTCGTCGTGATGCCGCCGGCGGTGGAGTTCCTGCTCGGCTTCAACGACACCCAGTTCAACGTCCAGGTTCGCGCCCGCGATTACTACAGCTTCTTCTCGACGACGCTGCTCGCAGGCGGCATCGTCTTCCAGCTGCCGCTGGCGATCCTCGCCGTCACCCGGCTCGGCATCGTCAGCGTCCAGCAGCTTTCGCGCAACAGGCGCTACGCGTACCTGATCATCGCCGTGCTCGCCGCCGCGCTGCCCGGCGTCGACCCGATCTCGATGCTGATCGAGATGGTTCCTCTGCTTGTTTTGTTCGAGTTGAGTATCTTGATCGCTCGTGCCTTTGGTACGCCGAAGGCGGCGGGAGGAATGGCTAGGCCCTCAACCCAGGAGCGGTGATTCGAGTTGGCGGAAGACGGCGAGCGACGGATGCTGTTCGACATCCGGGGTCGACGGAAGCACGTCGTCCGGGTCGTCTACGCGATCCTCGCGCTGCTGATGGGCGCCAGCCTCTTCCTCGTCGTCGGCCCCTTCAGCCTCGGCAGCCTCGGCGGTAGCGGTAGCGGCACCAGCGCCGCCGAGGTCCTCCAGGAACAGGCTGAACGGACCGAACAGAAGCTGCGGCGGAGCCCCGAAGACGAAGCGCTGCTGCTCGCGCTGACCCGCGCTCGGATCGGCGCCGCCAATGCGCTGACCGAAGTCAACTCCGAAACGGGTCTGACCAGCTTCACGCCGGAGGGGCGACAGGAACTCGAACGGGGCGTCGAATCCTGGAACGTCTACCTGAAACAGGCCAAGGAACCGAAGGCTTCCGCGGCCCTGCTCGTCTCGCGCAGCTACTTCGGCCTCGCCGAATCGGCCGGGACCTTCGAAGAAGCGGTGAAAAATGTCGAAAACGCCGCAAAAACTCAGCGCATCGCCGCCGAAGCGCAGCCGACGATCAACTCGCTGACCACCCTCGCCATCTACGAGTACTACTCGGGCGACTTCGCCGCCGGCGACAAGGCCGTCAAGGAAGCCGAAAGCAAGGCTCCGAGCAAGGCCGAAGCCAAAGAAATCGGCAAACAGATGGCCGAATACCGCCAGCGCGGCAAAGCCTTCGAAGTCCAGAAGAAAGAAGTCGCCAAAGAAGAAAAGAAACTGGGCAAAGAACGCCTGCAGAACCCCCTCGGCGGCCTCTCGGGCAGCACCGGCACGCTTGGCGAATAAGCGGGCAGTGAGGATCAGAACTCATGCGGCGCCAAGACACCGCTCAGTAGCGCCGTAGCCGCGAGGGTTGCTCGCTTCTGGTTCTGAGGCAAATCGGAGAAGCCGAACTGCTCGAAGAGGCCGCGGAGGTGGGCCTTGACCGCATCGACACTGAGGCAGACCTCGTCGGCGATCTCGCGGTTGGTGGCGGGGGTCGCGAAGGCCGATCGCGCGACTGGCCTGGCGAGCGCGATGAGGATCTTGCGCCGGGTGTCCGTGAGGGGCACCGAAGGAGCGGTAGTGCTGACGCCGACGGTCGATTCGATTCGATCTGCCGCCGGCGCCCGGTAGACCATCGCCGTCGTCCCGAAACAAAGCCGGTCGCCGTCGACGAGCCGCCTTTGGCCGACTATTCGCTCGCTATTGACAAAGGAGCCGTTGCGGGAAAGCCCGTTGTCGACTAGGCACCAATCCCCCTTAACGCGCTGGATCTGGGCGTGCAAGCGGGAGACCTGTTTGTCCCAGCCAAGCGCAATGTCGTTGTCATCGCGCCGCCCGACCGTCAGTTGCTTGCCGACAAGCGGTGCGATCACCTGCTCGCCCTCGCCATCTCGATAGACGAGCAGCCCATCGCTGCGACGTTCGGCCTCCAGCCGCGACTTGAGCTCAGACGCCGTCGCCGGCTCTTCGGCGCCGAGTGTCACCAGCGCTCCGAGTCAACCGGGGCCGAGCGGTCAGCGTAGGCGGATTCCATGCCTTCCGCCACCGAACCAGCCTCCTCGCGCAGGCTATGCACTCGCTCGGCGAGGCGCCGTTGGTTGCTGGCATCGGTCGAGGCGGAGAGGCTGACGATCTGGCCGCGAATCGTGTCGAACTCGACAAGGATCTGCTCCATCTGATCGTAGAAGCGATCCAGCTGCTTTTCGAGCTGCCGCTGTACGGCGAGCTGCGCGCGCAGCGCCTCGACCAAGGCCTCGTTGCCAGGCCCCCGCCCGGCCTTCAACTGCTCGAGGCGAGCGGCGATCCCCTCTGGCGGCGCATCTTGCAGCCCTTCGTCAAGCAGCTCGGCTCGGGCGGCCAGCTGCCGGAGCGTCGCGATTAGGTGGTCGACTTCCTCGGAAACCTCGGCGTATGGCAACTCCGCTCGCTCGATCGCATCGTTGATCCGCGACTGCTTCCCGGCGGCCCGCTCCAGTAGCGCCGCGATTCGTGGAGACAGCGATCCTCCTTCCACCGCGGGTGGCGAGGAATCTGGACCGGCCTCCGGTGACGTGCCCGGACTCTTCGAGCGCTCGCGCTCCAGGATCCGTTGCTGGACGTCCTGATCGAAAACGATGACCGTGGCGGCAGCCAGGTAGATGAGGAGAGCTACCGGTACCGCGACGGGAAACGCACCGAATAGGAGTCCCGCGAGCAGGGTTCCGCCCAGCAAGGCGAGGCTAAAGGGGGAGAAGAGAGCGTGCGCGACCAGCGCACGACGAAAATCGCGATGACTCAGCGAGCGACTTGGCGCCGCAGCGACGACGGCTGTCCTCGCTGATGGAGCACGGTCGCGAGCCCGATCGGCGGTGAGCGATTGCTCGGCAGCCCTGGCGAGATCGCCGGCGCTGGCGAAGCGCTCAGCCGGGTCCTTTGCCATCGCGCGGGTGATCACGTCGGCGAGCTCGGCCGGGATGCCGGCGCCGAGCGGCACCGGCGCCTCGGAGACGTGGGCCCACAGCTTCGCCTCGCGTTTCAGCGAGGCAAACGGCGCCCGGCCGGTGAGAGCGTGGAAGAGGACGCAACCGAGTGCATAGATATCCGTACGCGGGCCGACCGTCTGTCCCCGAATCTGCTCGGGCGCGACGTAGTCGAGAGTCCCGAGGAGATTTTCCGTGACCGTCTCTTCGGAGTCGGCGAGCAGCCGCTTGGTCAATCCGAAATCTGTCAAGTACGCATGGTCGCCGGTCCCGATCAAGATGTTCGCGGGCTTGACGTCCCGATGAACCAGGCCGTTGGCGTGAGCGGCGTCAAGCGCTGACGCCACCTGCGCTGTGATGCTCACTGCCCGCGCGGGCGACAGCGGGCCGTGCTCGGCAATCTCATCTCGAAGGTCCTCACCTCCGACGTAGCGCATCACCAGGTACAGCAAGCCGTCGTGTTCTCCGGCGTGGAACAGCGGGATCACATTCGGGTGATCGAGCGACGCCGCGATCTTCGACTCGGCCTCAAAACGCCGTCGAAAGTCCGCGTTGTCACTGAGCTCGGCGGAAATCAACTTCAACGCGACCGTCCGTTCGAGGTCTAGGTCCGTTGCCCGGTAGACGACGCCCATCCCGCCGCGCCCGGCAAGCTCATCCACCCGGTAGCCGGCGAATACCGACCCTTGAGCCAGATCCGTCACAGCCAGTTTGTAGTGCAGCCGGCGGCTACGAACAAGTGCGGTCAAGCAATGGCCGTACCAGTTGGGAGCGGCGCCGGGCGAAAAAGCAGCCGGCGCCGCTCAGTGAAAACCTCTCGCTACCTGCTTGCGTGCAGGGTCACGGTGCCCGAATCGCACGTTTCAGTGGAGCCGTCGGGATTCTGGAAGTTGAGACGGATCCGCGATTTCGCCACGACTCTCGTACGGTCGCCATTGAATTTGCCGGAGAAGGACTCGAAGAGGTGGAGTGTTATCCCTTCTTCCACCGAGGTGTCTTCCAGGACTCCCTTGAACCTGCCGGCCGGCGTAACCGAGAGCCCTCTCACCTTCTGTGGCAGAGGAATGGGCCCGAACGGGCACTTGACGGAGACCGTGATCGACGTTTCCGTGATCGTCCGTCCCGAGCTGGAGACCTTGATCCAGCCGGGGTTTCCCTGCGAGGTTGAGCCGCTCAGGGTTCCCCCGAGAGGGGCTTTGGCACGGGCTTCGCCGGTAGCGGTCATAAGCGCGAGAACCACAGCTACCGCGAGGGTCGCAGCGAGTGCCACGCGCATCGGCAGACCAACATGACGGTGAAGCGAGCTGTTCGAAGCTTGCATCGGTGAACCTCCTTCTCGCCAGGCAAGTCCGGCCTGGACGCTTTGATCTCCAACCGGCGTTCCGGTCAGGGGGTTGAGCTTCCAGCCGAGGCGGCGATTCGCCTAGACACCCTTGGTGTTCGAGTTCACACCTGTAGCGCCAGGCGCCCCCGATGGCACTAAGCTCGCAATCGCCATGAAGTGGGACCGCATCGCAATAGTCCTGATTGCCATAGTCGCCGTTAGCGCGCTGATCGTGATCGGCAGCGGCGGAGACGATGGTGACAGCGGAAGCGCAAGCGCCCCCGCCGAGGCGCCACAGGGTGCGATCGCGGTCGGACTTGCCTACTCGCCCGAGAAGGAAGACCTACTCGTGCCGCTGATCGAAGACTTCAACGCCGGCGAAACCGAAATCAACGGCGCACCCGTGTTCGTACGTGGCGAAGTCGTCGCCAGCGGTGAAGCGGAGCAGAAGATCGATGCCAGCCAGCTGAAGCCGGTCGTCTGGTCACCTTCTTCGAGCCTCTGGGGGAGGCTGTTGAATTACGAAGCCGACAGGGAGCTGACCTCCGACGATCCGTCCTCGATCGTCCGGACCCCGCTGGTAATCGCGATGTGGAAGCCGATGGCCCACGCCCTCGGCTGGCCGAAGAAGCCAATCGGGTTCGACGAGATCCTCGCGCTCGCCCGTTCCCAGCAAGGCTGGGGCGCCTACGGTCACCCAGAGTTCGGCAACTTCAAGCTCGTTCACACCAACCCTGACTTCTCGACCTCCGGCCTCTCCGCGGTGGTCGCCGAGTACTACGCGGCCACGGGCAAGCGCGAGGGGCTGTTGACCTCAGATATCGACGGCAGCGCCCGCAGGAAGGTGCGCGATATCGAGCGCTCGATCGTTCACTATGGCGACACGACTCTCCTGATTGCAGATCAGATGCGCGAAGGAGGTCCCGGTTACGCCTCGGCCGTGGCAATGGAGGAGGTGACCCTGCTCGACTTCAACAATGATCGCGGCGGTCAGCCCGAGCTCGTCGCCATCTACCCGAAGGATGGAACGTTCTTCTCGGACAATCCCTTCTTCATCCTCAATGGTCCGTGGGTCTCAGCGGCCCAGCGGGCGGCGGCAAAAGCCTTCCAGGAGTTCTTGGCCGAGAAGATCACACCGGCGCTCGCCGCCGAGTCGGGGTTCCGCCCTGCCGACCTGAACGAGCCGCCGGCCCCACCAATCACAGCTGAGAACGGTGTCGATCCAGCGCAGCCCAAGCAGACACTGTCGCTCCCCTCGCCGCCGGTTCTCGCCAAGATTCGGGGGGCTTGGCGAGAAGATCGCAAGCCGGCGAACGTGATGCTCGTCGTCGACGTCTCCGGTTCGATGGCCGACGAAGATCGCCTCGCTCACGCTAAGCAAGGCTTGAAGGTCTTCTTCGACCAGATCCAGCCCCAGGACAGGGTCGGTTTGATGGTCTTCGATGATCAGGTCGACCAACTCGTTCCGATCATGGCTTTCAGCGAAGGAGAGAAGCGCCTGCGCAGCAAGGTCAACAGCCTTCTTCCCGATGGAGGCACCGCTTTCCGGGACGCCACGGGGCAGGCGTTCGAAAAGGTCGAGGCGCGGGCTGGCGCCGAGGATCGCATCAACGCGATCGCTGTCCTCACCGACGGCGATGACACCGACTCTTCGAGCAGCCTCGACAGCCTGCTCGAAGAGCTTTCCTCTCAGGGCGACTCGGCGACGCAGGTCCGCGTCTTCACGATTGCCTACTCGGCGACGGCCGAGGGCGCGGCGGACGCCCTGAAGAAGATCGCCGAAGCGAGCGGCGGCAAGTACTACGAGGGCGAAACCGAGAACATCGAGCTTGTTTATCGCTCGATCTCGTCGTTCTTCTAGCTTATGCCTGAGAATCGGCCCCGATACGGGCGGCGCGAGCACGCAAAGGCGCTATTCGCTAACGCCGCCACGTCGCCGTTTGCGATCGGCCTCTTGGTCGCCGTTTTCGCCGCGGGGGTTCTGGCTGGGGCATCGTTGGTGCTCTCATTCGCCGTCGCTGCCGCCGTCTATGCAATCGCCGCCCTGCGGACCCTTTTCGATGAGGATGTCGCAGAGCGCGTGCTCCAGCAGGGGCGATCTCTTTCGGGCCCGGCGCTTAAAGCACGGCAGGTTCCTCCGGTAAATCTTGCCCCGGAGATCAAGGCGGAGGTGGAGGCGGTGCGCGAGCGCGAGCGTCGGATCCGTAGGGCGATCGAATCGGCGGACCTTCCCTACGAAGAGGTCGCCACCGAGGTCGACAGCTTCGTCGTCGAGGCCGAGCGAAGCGCCCGAAGCGCGCAGCTGCTGCACGAGGGCTTGGCAGACATGCCGGTCGCCGAGGTGAGAAGCCGGCTAGCGGAAGCAGAGGGCGACCCGGCCCAAGCCGAGCTCGCGGAGGCATTGCGCGAACAACTGGGAGTTGCCGAGCGGATCGAGTCGCAACTTGCTGAGTACCATGCCCAGATGGAGCGCCTTTGCGTGGAACTGGACACGGTAAGGGCCCATTTGCTCTCTACCTCGGTGACCGCAGATTCGGTGAATCAACGCCAGCTCGCAGCCCAGGTTCGGGGTTTGCGTGAGGAGATGGGTGCCGTTGCGAGTGGCATCGAGCAGGCGTACGACGAGGCTCTGAGCTGAGCTGTGACATGGACGACAAACCGGTTCCAACAGAGGAGAGATTGAGATGAATCCACTGCGCCGCCTTTGGGTGATGGTGAAGGCCCGCTTTTCGCGCCTCGTCGACCGTGCCGAAAATCCTCACGACCTGCTCGACTACTCCTACGAGAAGCAGCTTGAAGAGCTGAATGAATTCAGGCAGGGCATCGCGGGGCTGGTTACCGCGAAGAAGCGGGTCCAGACCCGCAAGGAGAAGCTCGAGCGGGAAGTGATGAAGCTCGACAAAGCAGCCCACGACGCCGTCAGCCTCGGCGATGAGACGAAGGCTCGAACCTTCCTTGAGCGAAAGCAGTTCCTCCAGGACGAGCTCGACGGAGTCGATCGCGAGGTAACGGACCTCGAAGGCCAGCAGGAGCGGATGATCCAGCAGGAGCGGGAGGTTCAGGCAAAGGTCGATCGTTTTCGCACCCAGAAGGAGGTGTCCAAGGCCCAGTACTCGGCAGCCAAGGCACGGGTGTCTGCAGGCGAGGCGGCCGCCGGTATCGCTTCAGCCTCGAACGAGGGCGGACAGGCAATGACGCGGGCAATGGACAAGGTGGAGCAGATGCGCGCGCGCGCCGAGGCCTTGGATGAGCTCGAGCAGGCGGGGTCGTTTACGGATATCGCCGGCGGTGAGTCCTCGATCGACCGCCAGATCGCCGAGATGACTTCGACCGCCGGCGTCGATGCCGAGCTGGAGAAGATCAAGCTGGAGGTCGAAGGCTCTGAGGGCGGCGAGGTTGCCGACTCCGCGAGCTGAGGCACCGAGGGGGCTCGACTCTCGAGTTGCCTCCTATCTCGAGGCCGTTGGGCGCTCCCTGACCAACGGCGAGCTCGACGAGGCGCTTGGCTACGAGCGGCTCGCCCTCCAGCGGGCCGATCAGCTGGGGCCTGCTCCATCGCGAGAGCACGCGGCTGTCGAGAAGGCGGCAGGGGAGCGCCTGAGGTTCGCCGGCAGGGTCGAGGAGGCGGGCATGCGCTACCGGGAGGCGCTGTCGGCTCACCACGATCTCGGGCTCGAGAGCCGGGAGACATTTGAGCTCGCCTACGCCGCCGCCACCGCGGCGCGGGAAGTCGGGCACACCGAGCAGGCTGTCCAGCTCTTCGGCGAGGCGATCGAGCTTGCGGCGAGCCAATTCGGAGACGCCTCGCTGCCATCGGTCCCCGCCCGCGTCGGCCTCGCCTACTCGCTGGTGCGGCTTGGTCGACTCGACGAAGCCGAGCAGGCGCTCGAGCATGCCTTGTCGGTATGTCGGAAACACGGGCCCGCGGGCCGGCGCTCGGCTGCGCTCGTGCGCGAGGCGATCGCCGCCGTGCGTGGCGAGTCCGGAAACGAGGAGGAGGCAGCCGGCGAGCGAAGCATGGCGGCCGCGGACATGGAGCAGGCCGAGGAGCGACGCGGCAAGCGCGAGCGGACCGCAAAGCAGGAGCGTCTGGCCGAGGAATTGGAGGTCCTCGAGGGGCCGGATGAGGAGGAGGATCCAGAGCAGGTCCTCAGGGATCTCGATAACAGCCTGATCGGCCTAGACGACGTGAAGGAGCAGTTCCGGCGGCTCACCAACCTGCTCCTGGTACAGGCTCGACGCAGAGAACAGGGCCATCGCGTCGCGGATCGGCGCTTGCACCTGGTTATGGTCGGGCCACCGGGGACCGGCAAGACCACGGTCGCCTCCTATCTCGGTCGAATCTGCCGTTCCCTCGGTTTGCTTGCCAGCGCAGACGTCGTCGTCGTCTCACGCGGGCAGATCGTCCGCGGGCATGTGGGGCAGACGGCGATCCGCACCAACGAGGTCGTCGACTTCGCCCTCGACAGGGTGCTCTTCATCGACGAGGCCTATTCGCTGTCTCCCGAGGGCGCCAGCAACGATTTCGGCCCCGAGGCGATCACCGAGCTGATGATCAGGATGGAGCGAGACGCCGGCCGGCTTGTGGTCGCGGTGGCCGGCTACCCCGACGAGATGGAGCGCTTCCTTGACTCGAACTCGGGCTTCAGCTCTCGCTTCACCGACACGCTGACCTTCGATCACTACACCGCGGCGGAGCTCGAGCAGATCTTTGTCGGCTTCTGCCACGTCAATGAGTACCGGCTCTCAAGCGAGGCGAAGACGGCGCTGCGCAGCTGGTGTGAGCGGAGCGTCGCCGGGCGCGATAAATCCTTCGGCAATGGTCGCGCAATGCGCAACCTCTTCGACGATGTCATCGCCGCCCAAGCGGACCGCATCGTTCGCGCCGCAAAGCTTGACGATCCCGAGGCATTGCTGTGGATCGAGGCCGTCGACTTTCCGGCATGGGCCGTGCTGGGCTCGAACCAGCGACCTTGAGATTAAGAGTCTCCTGCTCTACCAACTGAGCTAACGGCCCGGGCGGGCAAGTATAGGAAGACGCGGTGGTTAGCGGACTGTGCAGGCCTTTTCGATGCTGCCGTCGATAATCGTGCCGTCGGCGAAAGTGAAACGGCCGTGGGTGCGGATGATGCCGTCGCCGCAGCGCGCGGCTACGTAGCTGCGCTCCTCGCCACCTGAGCGGTAGCGCTTCCCGATTGAGGCGTCGAGGTGGATCAGCGAGCCGCGGCCGCCCGCGATCGGGGGGAGGTCGAGGGTGGCGCGGTAGCGGAAGAGGCCCGGACGTTTCTCGATCGGGATCGTGATCACCAGGTTCTGCACCGCCGGGACAGTGGTGCGGGCGTGCAGGATCACGGTCGGCTTGCCCGCCAGGCGTGGCCCGTTGAAGAAGGTCAGCGCTGAGCTCGCGAGTAGCGGCGGCCCCCCTTCGTGCGCGATCAGCGCCTGAGCGTGACCGGTGCCGACGATCGCGTTGGGACAACGTTTGCGAGCTTCCGCGGGCGTGGCTTCCTCCAGCGAGGTCGGCTGGCAGACGGGTAGCCCGGCGGTGGTCAGCCTGCCATCGCGATCGAAATCGAGAACCATCTGCTGCAGGGCGGGAGGCACGCCGCCGTCGACCGCCTTCAGGTCGGCGCGGCCGTTGAAGTCGATCGGCGAGTAGGTGCTGCGGGGGAGGCTGCTGGGCGTGAAGTTGCCGTCGGCGGTCAGCACGAGGTTGCCGACCTTGACCAGCGCGGCATTTGCCGCCCCCGCGAAAAGGACGCAGCAGACCAATGCCCAAGCTGCCAGAAGCCGCTTCAAGTTCTCCTCCAGAACCAGGCTAGCGCCTCGTTCAAGCCGGCCCCCCGAATCGATCCTTAACAGAGTCTTCTGCAACATTCGCCCCTCTCAGCCGCCAGGACCGCCAAACTGTGCGCGTGCCTGTGAGGAGGAGCAGGGGGCGGAGCGATGGTGCGCGCGCTGAGCGGGAGGATGAGAAGCGCCCGCCGCTGATGCTGCGTCACCCGAAGCGGTCGTTGCTCGTTGGCGTGATCGTGGTCGCGCTGCTTTCGGTGTTCGGCTTCAGCCTCGAGGAAAGGCTCAATCCGAGCACGATCGAAATCACCGGCACGGACACCTATCGCGCCACCGGGATGCTGAACGAATACTTCGGCGACTCGGCGCCGTTCGTGATCTTCCTCCAGGGTCCGCCGAAGGCCCTCGACGAACAGGGCCCGGCGCTGATCCGAACGCTGCGGCGCGATCCGAAGGTCACGACCCTCTCTCCTTGGGACCGGGGGGCGGTCGGCCGGCTGCGGCCGGGCCCCCGGCACGCCTTCATCCTGCTCGATTTCCACGTCGCCAATCACGAGGCGGTCGACGACAAGGTGCCGCTGCTCAACGACGTGCTCGAAAGGACGATTCACGCGCCTGTTCGCGGCACCCAAACGGGAGTCGCAACCCTCTCGCGCGCAATCGAGGACGAATCGATCGCCGCCACCGAGAGGGCGGAGCTGATCGCCCTGCCGGTGCTGCTGGTCGTGCTCCTGCTCGTCTTCCGCTCGCCGATCGCGGCGGGGGTCCCGCTCGCGTTCGGTGCGCTCTCGGTCCTTTCATCGCGCGGATTGTTGGCGCTCCTCACCAACTTCTTCGACGTCAGCGCCCTTGCACTCACTGTCTGCTCGATGCTCGGCCTGGCGCTGGGCGTCGACTACGCCCTGCTGATGGTCTCGCGTTTCCGCGAAGAGCTGGCGGAAGGGGCCGACCCGATTACCGCCGCTTGGACGACGCGCCGCACGGCTGCCCGAACCGTCGTCTTCGCCGGCGCCACCCTCGTCCTCTCCATGGTCGTCGCTCTCTTCGTCGTACCCGGCGCCTTGCTTGCGTCGCTCGCCGGAACGCTGGCGATGGTGGTCATGCTCACGGTTCTCATCGCCACCGTGCTCGGCCCGTCGGTCCTGGTCCTGATCGGAACGAACATCGACCGCTGGCGGATCGGCGCTGCGCCGAACGGCGAACGCTCTCGCCTGATGACGATCGTCGCCGCCGCCCTGCGTCGACCGGCACCGGTGGCCGCGGCGATCGGTGCCGTTGTCCTGCTCCTGGCGGCCCCGGCGCTCGCGCTCAAAACCGGCCCCTTCAGCATCGGCCAGCTGCCCAAGGACGATCCCGCCCGCGAAGACGCGGAACGGATCGAACAATCGGCTGGAGGTGGCCTGGAAGCACCCTTCGTGATGGTCGCTGTCTCGCCGAAGCGCCCGATTACGGAAGAAGGCACGCTCGATGCTCTAAGCCGCTGGCAAAGGCGCCTCGCACACACCCCCGGGGTGCAGAGCGTAATTGGGCCAAGCCAGCTGGCGAGCGCAGTCAAGCCGCTGCAGAAGGGCCTTTCTGGCCTACTTGCCTCAAACGACGAAGTCGGGCCACTGTCGAACCTGACCCGGCTTGGCGATGGTATGGAGCGGGTCGCAAGCGGTGTCGCGGCAATCCGAGGCGGCCTTTCTCAGGCGACCTATGGTGCGTCGATCCTGGCCGATGGGTCCGGCAGGGCCGAAGAAGGGGCAATCCAGATCGCCGCCGGCATCGGCCAGGCGGCCGCCGGCAGTCAGGAAGCAATTGACGCTATCGACGAAGTGGCGAAAGGCAGCAAGCAGTTGGCCGCGGCAAACGAAAGAGCGGCGCTCGGCGCCCTGCAGATCAAGTTCGGCAACCACGACCTGATCCCCAACTTCAATGCCAACGGCCTGCCGCGAGCGAAGCGGCTGAAGCGTTCGCTCGACAAAGCCTCGGCCGCAACCGTGCCGCAGCTCCAAGCTGGCGCGCAGGCCAGCGACGAAAAGGTGAAAGCCGCGCTGCAGCAAGTAGAAGGCATGACCGTCGGCAAATCGGATCCGAACTACGCCGGCGCCGTGGAAGCCCTCCGTCAAGCATCGGCCGCCACGGCGCCGCTGCCGGGGGAATTGGCCCTGCTGCAGGAAAGCGTCGACCAGGACGCCCACGAAGCCCAGGAACTCAAGCTTTGGATCGAAAGCACGCTCGGCCAGATGAGGGAACTTGCCGCCGCTTCAAAACGGCTCTCGGCAGGGCTGAACACAATCAAAACGGGCAGCAGGAAACTCGCGACTGGCACCGCCGAACTGGACCGGGAAGCGACGAAGGAACTCGGCCAGCTCTCCACCTTCGAAGACGGCGCCAACGAACTGGTCTCCGGCCTCGCTCGCCTCACCGGCGGGACAAACGAGCTCGAACAGCGGCTGGGCGAATTCTATTCGCGCTCCTTCCCGGTGCAAAGCGGTGCCCGGCGGATCGCGGTCAGGGTGCAATCGCAGAGCCGCACGATCAACCGGCGGATCGACCGCGTTCGCGACACCACCCCCGGCATCTTCGACTCGGGTTACTTTGTCCTCTCGGCTCTGGACGGCACCACTGGCGAGCTGCACGAACGCGCTGCCGAAGGGGTCGACCTCGAACACGGGGGCCAGGCGGCAACGCTGACGGTAATTCCCGAGTACCCGCTGAACTCCCCGGGTTCGATCGAGCTGAACAAGAAACTCGATGAAGACGCCGCCGCAATCCGTCGGGAGACCGGATTGAAAGCAGGCGTTACCGGCGGCCCAGCTACGCTCAACACCTTCAGCAAGGTCACCAAAGACAGGATCCCGATCGTGATCGCGGCGATCATCCTCGCCACCTTCCTCGTCCTCGTCCTCGTCCTGCGCTCGATTCCCCTGGCCGCGATCGCGATCGGGCTCAACATGGCGTCGGTGGGCGTTGCTTTCGGTGTGCTGATGCTGCTGACTAATGTGCCGGACGGCTGGCCGCTCGGCGGCAGAACCTACATCGACGCGGTCAGCACGGTGATGATCTTCGGCATCGTCTTCGGCCTCTCGATCGACTACGCGGTCTTCCTGCTCGTGCGAATGCGCGAGCACTACGACGAGTTCGGCGACAACGCCGCCGCGATCGAGTTCGGCCTGGAGAAGACGGCACGGGTGATCACCGGCGCCGCGGTGATCATGATGGCGGTCTTCATAGCCTTCGCCGGGGCGCCGATTGCGACCGTGAGCCAAATCGGCATCGGTCTCACCGTTGCCGTGATCCTCGATGCCACAGTCGTACGCATCGTTCTCTTGCCAGCCCTGATGCTGCTGGTCGGCGACAAGGTTTGGTGGCTGCCGCGTTCGCTGGAGCGGGCGCTGCCCCGGCTCAACGTCTGAGCCGCGAGCCCCAAAGTAGCGCGTTGAATTCCAGTTAAGTCCCTGCTCAACGCGGCTGTGCCAGCGGGTCGCTCGGATACGATTCGCCAGCCGTTCCACCGGATCGGAGGCCGGGGAACCGCAAGCGACGATCCGTGGCTGCGAACCCATCAGGCGAGGACAAGAGTTCGGCGCAAAGCCGGGGGGTCACTCCCGCCCGCATCGCAGTCATCGCAGCTCTCGGAATTGCCGTGATCGCGCTCGGTTACGTGATCTTCAACGGCAACGGTGAGCACAAGTACAACCTGCTCTTTCAGAACGCCAGCCAGTTGGTCCCTGACAACCAGGTGCTGATCGGCGGCCAACCGGTCGGCTCGGTGGAAAGCATCGAGCTGACTGACGACAATCTGGCACGGGTCGTGGTCAGCGTCAGCCAGGAGCTGCACGAGGGCACCACCGCGACGATTCGCGCCACCTCGCTATCCGGGGTCGCCAACCACTACGTCTCGATCAGCCCCGGCCCGAACAGCAACCCCTCGCTTGGCGACGACGGCACCCTCGGCCTGGCCTCGACCACCACCCCGATCGACATCGATCAGCTCTTCAACACCTTTCCAGCGCCGGTGCGGCGCGGCCTCGCCCAGTTCATCGAAGGCAACGCGCAGTGGTACGCCGGGCGCGGCAAAGATGGCACTGCCAATGACACCTTCAAATACATCGGCGTCGGCTTCAACCGGGCTGGGGCCTTCGCGCACGACCTCAACGCCGACGAAAAGCTCCTCTCCCGTTTCCTCGTCAGCGCGAGCAGGCTCGGCACGGCCGTCTCCGAACGGGGCGAAGCGCTCTCCAGCGCGATCGGCAACGCCAACGCGGCCTTCAACGCGATCGCCAGTCAGAACACCGCGCTCAGCACTAGCTTGAGCCTGCTGCCGCCGACCTTGCGGCAGGCCAACACGACCTTCGTCAACCTGCGCGCCGCCCTCGACGACGTCGAACCGCTGATCAACACCTCGCGGACGGCGACGAAAGACCTGGCGCCCTTCCTCGCTGAACTGCGGCCGGTGCTCTCCAAGGCGGTTCCGGTCTTCAAGAACCTGCGCCTCACCGTGCGGCGCAAAGGCTTTGCCAACGACACGGCCGAACTGCTCGGCGTGCTGCCCGCGGTGCAACAGCGCGCCTCGAAGGCGTTCCCACACTCCGAAGAGGCGATCTCGTCCTTCCAGCCCAACCTCAACTTCATCCGCGCCTACACGCCGGATCTCTTCAACGGCTTCGCCCGCCTCGGCCAGGTCAGCGCGCCCTACGACGGCAACGGCCACTACGTGCGCAGCAGCTTTAGCGATCTCAACATCTTCAAATACAACAGCGCTAGCCGCGCCCTGGAACCGATCAAACCCGCCGAACAGTACGACGTGTTTGGTCCCTCGGCTCCAGTTAAGCGGCCTTGCCCCGGCGGCGCCAGCCAGCCTGCCGCGGACGGTTCCAGCCCCTTCGTCGAACCGCCTTTCAGCGGCTCCGGCGTTACCACCGCCGATTGCAATCCGGCCGACGCGCCCCCTGGCCCATGAGGAAGGCGATCGTCATAGGGGCTCTCGTCGCGGCCGCAATCGTCGCGATCGTGCTGATCTCCTCGGGCGGGGGCAGCAGCAGTGACTACGTCGTGCGGGCCGTCTTCGACAGCGGCGGCTTCATGGTCAAAGGCGAGCAGGTCCGCGTCGCCGGCGCCAACGTTGGCGAAATCGAGTCGGTCGGCGTCACCATGCCCGGCGAGGTCGCCAGCTACGAAGGGGGCAAGGAGCGGGCTTTGAGCGGCAAGGCGGTGATCGTGATGAAGATCACCGATCCCGGCTTCCAGGACTTCCGCAGCGACGCCAGCTGCCAGATCCGCCCGCAGTCACTGATCGGCGAGAAGTTCGTCGACTGCCGCCCCACCCTGCCCCGCGCGCCTGGCTCGGCGCCGGCCCCACCGCTGAAAGAAATTCCCGACGACCAGCCGGGCGCCGGCCAGCTGCTGCTGCCCCTGGAGAACAACAGCACCAGCGTCGACCCGGACCTGATCAACGACATCAACAAACTGCCCTACGCGCAGCGCTTCCGGCTGATCTTCAACGAACTCGGCGCCGGCCTGGCCAGTCGCGGCGCCGACATCGAGGCGGCGGTGAAGCGGGCAAACCCGGCGCTGCGCGACGTCGACCGCCTGCTCGGCATTCTCAACGCACAGCGCAATCAGCTGACCCAGCTCGCCGCCGACTCCGAGCAGATCCTCGAGCCGCTTTCGCGCGAACGCGCCCACGTCGCCGGCTTCTTCACCAACTCGGGCGCGGCGGCGCAGGCGACAACCGAACGTGGCAAAGACCTGGAAGCCTCGCTGCAGAAGTTCCCAGAGTTCCTGCGCGAGTTCCGCCTCACGATGCGCAGCCTGCAGGGCTTCTCCGATGCGGCAACACCGACCTTCGCTGCCCTCGGCAAGGCGGCACCCTCGTTCACCGAAGCCACCCGCCTGCTGACGCCCTTCTCGGCGGCCTCGACGGTGGCACTGAAGTCGCTCGGGGCGACCGGCGAAGAAGCGGGCCCGACGCTGCGGGCGGCGGATCCGATCGTGCGCAAGACGAGCGCGCTGGCCCGCACCGGCGTCAGCCCAACGACGAACCTGGCGAAGTTCTTGGTCAGTACCAAGGAAACAAAAGGTTTCGATGGCCTTGTCGACCTGATCTACAACACCACGGCGGCCACGAACGGATTTGACGAGTACGGCCACTTCACGCGCATCCTGGTCACGCTTACCAACTGCCTCGAATACGGCCTCGAAGAAAGCGGCTGCTCCGCGAAGTTCACCGGTGTGAATGCGGGTACTTCGTCGGTTTCCACCGCGCAGCTGTACCGCCTGCTCCAGGAGGAGCAGGCGCAGGAAGCGGGCGAGGTGGGCGGCACATTGGCGCTGCCAAACGCTCCGGGCGCCAGCCTCGCTCCCTCCGCGCCGCTCACGCCCGAAGCTCCTGAGATCGCCCAGGGCCGCCGGCTCGAAGCGAAGAGCTCCCTGCCGGCGCCACGACAACGTGCCCTCCTCGACTACCTCCTCGGCCCATGAGAAACCGCAGCGGCATACAGGGAGTTGCGAGCAGCCCGGTAATCGTCGGCGCGGTGACCGTGCTGGTCATCATCGTCGCCGTCTTCCTCGCCTACAACGCCAACAACGGCCTGCCCTTCGTCTCCACCTACAACCTCAAGGCGCGGGTGCCCAACGCCAACGCGCTGGTCAAAGGCAACGAGGTGCGGATCGGCGGCGCCCGCGTCGGCGTCGTCAAGTCGGTCGTCCCGGTGCAGACCGGCAACGGCCAGGTCGCTGCCGAGCTCAGCCTCAGCCTCGACAAGAACGTCGAACCGCTGCCGGACAACTCACTGATGATCATCCGGCCCAAATCACCACTCGGCCTCAAGTACCTGCAGGTCGTTCCTGGCGACTCAAAGGAAGGCTTCGCAGCCGGTGACACGATTCCGGTCAAGGCGGCGCGGCCCGAACCGGTCGACATCGACCAGTTCTTCGACATGTTCGACGAGGGCACCCGCAAGGCGATCCAGCGCAACCTGGCGGGCTTCGGCAACGCGCTCGCCGGCCGTGGGCCACAGATCAACAACGCTTTCGTCGCCCTCCGCATGCTGGCCGAAGACAGTCAGCCGACACTGGCGAACCTGGTCGCGCCGAGCACCGGTTTCGGCGAGTTCTGGCGCGCCCTCGAGGCCCTCTCGGCGACGATCGCGCCCGTCGCCGAGGAACAGGCCAGCATGTTCGCCGCACTCGACCGGACCTTCGCCGCCTTCGCCCGCGTCTCTCGCCCTTACATCCAGGAAACGATCTCCCAGGGACCAGAGACACTCGACACGGTGACGGCCGACCTGCCCGCCCTGCGGCCTTTCCTCCACGATTCCGAACGCTTCTTTGCCGCCCTACAGCCAGGGGCGAAGGTGCTGGGGGAAACATCGCCGACGATCGCCGCCGCCCTTCGCGCCGGCATCCCGGCGCTCAATCGCTCGCCCAGCCTCAACGCCCAGCTACCGCCGACGGCTGATGCGCTGCTCGCCTTCCAGCAGTCGACCGGGGTCTTCAACGGGCTCGACTTGCTGATCGACACCAATAAGGTCCTCGGTCCGGCGATCCGTTTCATCGGTCCGGCGCAGACCACCTGCAACTACCTCACGATCGCCTTCCGTAACCTCTCCAACTCGTCCAGCGAAGACAACGGACTGGGCGGCTGGTTCAACGCGATCTCCTTCCAGGCTCCCGAAGGTCCGAACAACGAGGGGGGCCAGGCCTCGGCGCCCGCCAATGGCGGTTCGGCCGACCGCTTTAACCACCTCCATTCCAACCCCTACCCGAACACAGCGTCCCCTGGCCAGCCGAAAGAGTGTGAAGCCGGCAACGAGCGCTACGAAACCGGCATCACCCGAATCGGCAACACGCCGCGCAACGACGGCACTGTCACATCGGGGCAGAGCAAAAAGCAGTTGGGAGAAAAAGAAAAGTAATGGGCCGGCTGCCGGAGAGAGACACGCGCGCGGGGGCGACCAACAGCCGCTTCAAGTGGCGGCCGAGCAACGCGATGATCGCCGTCATCTTCCTGCTCATCTTCACGATCGGGCCCTATCTCGCCTTCACCGGCCACGTGCCCTTCACCACCTACGGCTACCAGCTCAAGGCGACCTTCGGCAACGGGGTCAACATCGCCACCAACTCGCCGGTGCGGATCGCCGGCGTCGACGTCGGCCGAGTGATCGCGACCGAACGCGACGGCGACGCGACGACGGTCACCTTTACCGTCGAAGGCAAAGGCCGGCCGATCCATGACGATGCCTTCGCCGCGATCCGGCCGCGGATCTTCCTCGAGGGCAACTTCTTCATCGACCTCTCGCCCGGCAGCCCCAGCGCAGCCGAGCTGGATAGCGACGACACCATCCCCGTCAGCCACACCTCCACCTGGGTTCAGATCGACGAAGTCCTGACTGCCCTGCAGGCGCCGGTGCGCGCCGACCTCAGCCACCTGTTGCAGAGCTACGGCACGGCGCTGACACATAAGCCGACCGCCGCTGAAGACGTGGGTCAGTTGCCCGAGGTGCACGGCAAGAGCGGCGCCGAGGGGCTCAACGGAGGCTTCCGCTACGGCGGCGACGCTGGCCGCTATAGCGCCCAAGTCACCAACGCCCTGCTCGGCACCCAGCCGCACGACCTCTCGCGGCTGATCGCTGGCACCGGACGCGCCTTCGGCGCCCTCGCGCAGAACGAGGAGGACCTGAAGGCGCTGATCGTCAACTTCGACGTCTTCACCGGCGCGCTCGCTGCTCAGTCGGCCAATCTCTCGACCACGATCCACCGCCTCGCGCCGACCTTGAAGGAATTCCACGGCTCGCTGGTCAGCCTCAACCGGGCCCTGCCGCCGCTGCGGGCTTGGGCGATCGAGCTGAATCCTGCCATCGCCGAGTTCCCCGACCTGATCAAGGCCGGCCGGCCCTGGATCAAGCAGGCCCGGCCGCTGCTTTCCGGCAAGGAGGCGGGAGGGACAGCGAAGCTGCTGCGCGAAGCGACTCCCGGCCTCGCCGCCGCGGCCCAGGCTGGCAAGGCCATCGCCCTGCCTCAGCTCAACCGGATCAGCCTCTGCACGACCAAGGTCATCGTGCCGACCGGCAACCAGACGATCGAAGATCAATTCAGCACCGGTGGTCCTAGCTACCGCGAGTTCCTCTACGCGCTCACCGACTTCGCCGGCTGGGGGCAGAACTTTGACGGCAACGGCCCCTTTGTACGCGTGCAGCCGGGTGGCGGCGAACAGCTGGTCGAACTGAAAAATCCGGAAGGGAATTTGACTACGGATCAGCGTGCCTTCGCCCACACGGTTTCTCCGCCAATCGGTACGCAGCCGCGGCTCGGTGGGCGTCCGCCGAAGAAGCCAGACGTTCGTTGCGACAGGAATCCCGTGCCCGATCTGAACGGCGCTCTCGGTCAGGTTGGCGGCCCCACACCGGCGGCGGTGAGTCCATGAGTCGCTGGTCGCACTTCCGTTCTTCCCTGTCACGCCAGTCGCGCGGGCGCAGCAAGGACACAATCGCGATCCTGGTGCTCGCTGCCGTGGGGATCGTGATGACGCTCTGGATCTTCACCCAGCAGAAGGCCTCGCTGCCTTCCTGGGTCCCCGTCGTCGGCGAAGAATTCGCCCACGTCACGGGGGAGTTCACAACGGCCCAGGCGGTTACGCCGGGCCAGGGGCAAGCGGTCGACATCGCCGGCATCCAGGTCGGCAAGGTCACCTCGGTTGACCTGGAAGATGGCCACGCCGTCGTCGGCATGGACATCGAGCCGGAATACATGAAGTTGATCCACCCCGACGCGACCCTGCTGCTGCGGCCGAAAACGAACCTCAACGACATGGTAGTCGAGGTCGACCCTGGCAAGGCAAAGGGTCACATCAAGGCGGGCTACAACTTCCCGCTCTCACGTACGGAACCGAACGTCAACCTCGACGCCTTCCTCGCCACCCTCGACGCCGATACCCGCCAGTACATCCAGCTGCTTGTCGCCGGCGGAGCGCAGGGAATCGGCGGCCGCGGTCGCCAGCTCGGCAACGCCCTGCGCCGCCTGCAGCCCTTCTCTCACTACATCGCCGACCTCAACCGGGCGGTGGCTACCCGTCGCGTCGCCCTCGCCCGCGTGATCCACGACTTCGGCCTGCTGACCACCGAACTGGGTCGCCACGACGCCGAGATCGAACGCTGGGTCACGTCATCCAAGGGCGCGCTCGGCAACTTCGCCAACCAGCAGAGCTCGATCCAGGAAATCCTCACGGAATTCCCCTCGACGCTGACCGCGGCCGAATCGGCTTTCGCCAGCGCCGACCGCTTCTCCAAAACCGCCGCCCCCGCGCTGCTCGCCCTGATCCCGCAGGCGCAGGCCCTAAAGCCGGCACTGAAGGCCAACGAGCGGCTCTTCGAACAGACCGTCGAACCGATCCGCACCCAGATCCGCCCCTTCACCCGCCAGATCCGGCCGGTGCTCACCCATGCCAAGCAGGGCTCGGCCGACTTCAGCAAGACCGTGCGCGGCTTCGGCAACTCGCTCGGTGCTTTCAACAGCTTCCTCAACGAGCTTGCCTTCAAGCCCAAAGGCTCGCGGCAGAGCTACCTCTTTTACCTCCCCTGGCTCAACCACGACGTCAACGCCAGCTTCAATCTCGATGATCCGGCCGGGCCGATAGGCAGGGCCCTGGCACTGATCTCCTGCAATGGCACCTCGCTCGCCTACCCGTTCGCCTCGGCCAGGCCTTACGTCCAGGCGCTGCTCAGAGGCGGGAACATTCCCCGTGCCGACCAGCTGCCGGTTGTTCCCGAGGACCCCTCATTCCCCGGCCACGGGTGTGGACCCGGAGCAGAATGAGCAAGCGCGCCCCCAGCACGACGCAGCTCCTGGTGATCGCCGGCTTCGCGCTCTCCTGCTTCGGCATCCTGCTCTTCCTCTGGATCACCTTCGGTGGGCCGACCCCGTTCAAGGCGAAGCCGTATGAGATCAACGTGCCCTTCAAGGAGGCGACCCAGCTCGCCCAGCAGTCCGACGTGCGCATCTCCGGCGTCTCCGTCGGCAAGGTCCAGGACATCGTGCTCGCCCCCAACGGCGAACAGGCGATGGCGAAGGTCGACATCGATGACAAGTACGGGCCGCTGCCGGCCAACACCAGGGCCGTGCTGCGCACCAAGACGCTGCTGGGGGAGACCTACATCGAGCTCACGCCGGGAGACCGGGACGGCCCGAAGCTTGCCGACGGCGGCATCCTGCCGGCTGCCCAGATCGCCGAATCGGTGCAGCTCGACGAGATCTTCCGTACCTTCAACGCGAAAACCCGGGCCGCCTTCCAGAGCTGGCAGCAGGAAGCCGCGCTCTCGATCGAGGGACAGGGGGCGAGCCTCTCCTACGCCTTCGGCGAGCTCGAACCGACCTTGACCAGCTTCGACCGCCTCTTCCGGGTGCTCGACAGTCAGCGCCTCGCGGTCAAGCAACTCTTCCGCAACGGCGCCACCTCGCTGCGCGCCTTGCGCGGCCGCCAGGGTGAGCTTGACAGCCTGATCCAGAGCTCGAATGCGGTCTTCACCACCACCGCCGCCCGCGACCGTGAGATCGAAGCGCTCTTCCGCGCCTTCCCGACCTTCCAGGACGAGTCGAGGCTGACGCTCGATCGCCTCAAGAGCTTCTCGATCAACGCCGACCCGGTGATGAAGCAGCTGGTCCCGGTCGCCGAACAGCTCTCGCCGACTCTGATCGCCTTCTCCAAGCTCGCGCCCGAGGCGAAGGGCTTTTTCGAAGGGCTCGAACCGGTCATCGACCGGTCATCGACCGGCTTCCCCGCCGTTCGAAAGCTCTTCCGCGACGAGTTCCCGCCGCTGCTGCGCGCGCTCGATCCGTTCCTGCGCAACCTCAACCCCGTCCTCACCGGACTCGGCCTCTACAAGCACGAGCTGACCGCGACGATGGGCAACATCGCCTCGATGACCAATGCCGAATTGGTGGAAGAAAACGCCGCTGGCGACAAGCTCCACTACCTGCGTGCCATGGGCCCGTTCACTCCAGAATCGCTGGCCACCTACCCCAGCCGGACGACGACCGGGCGAACGAATGCTTACCCGCAGCCGCTGGCGACCAAGAGCCTGGCGACGGGATTCCCGAGCTTCGATACTCGCGGCTGCACGGCGGGCGTATCCGCGACCCTCGATCCCGAAACCTACAAAAACCCGATCTTCGCGGAACGCTCTAAAAAAGCCACCAAAACAGCGGAAGAGAACGAAAAATTCTCTAAATCCTTCTTTGACGCACTGAAAAAGTACGCCTTCGCTGAACAGACCGACTCGGCCTTGGTTCCAGCCCCCAGCTGCTACCAGCAGGCACCTTTCACCCCGATCGGCCGAAGCGGAGCGCCGACGACGTACCAGCACACGTTCGAACAGAGCGAATAGCGGCCTGATTCTTTCCGCCTTATTTGCACGGGGGCGCCGTGTGGGGCGGCAGTCCGTCTGGTTAGCTTGAGCCCCGGCGCGGTTCCGCCGCTTCCGGCCCTTAACTAAGTCGATGGCATCCGCTCCCACAGCCCACGTCCCGCCGCAGAACATCGAGGCGGAGGAATCGGTGCTGGGGGCGATGCTCGTTTCCGAGCCGACGCTGACGCGGGTGATCGACGAGGTCAAGCTCAACGCGGGCGACTTCTACCTCGAGAAGCACGCGGCGATCTTCTCCTGCGTCCACGATCTCTACGCGGCCTCGAAGCCGGTCGATGAGCTCAGCGTCACCGAGGCGCTGGTGCAGCGCAATCAGATCGAGGCCGCCGGCGGCAAGCATTATGTCTCCGAGCTGGCCGCCAAGGTCCCCGCCGCCGGCAACGCCAAGCACTACGCGGAGATCGTCCAGCAGAACTCGCTGCTGCGCCGCCTGCTCGGCGCCGGCCAGCAGATTCAGGGCTGGGTGCACGAGCGCGACGGCGAACCGCGCGAGCTCTCCGAGCGGGCCGAGAAGCTGCTCTTCGACGTCGCCCACAAAGAGCAGGCAAGCGACTTCAAACTGCTCTCGGAGATCCTCCACCTCGAGGTCGACCGGCTCGAGAAGCTCTCCACCGGCGAGCTCGAGCTGACCGGCACCCCGTCCGGCTTCCGCGACATCGACTCGATCACTGGCGGGTTCCAGCCCGGCAACCTGATCATCGTCGCCGCACGGCCGGCCATGGGCAAGTCCGCCCTGGTCGCCAACATCGCCGAAAACGTCGCGGTCAAGCGGCAGTTGCCGGTCGCCTTCTTCTCGCTCGAGATGTCGGAGGTCGAGCTTGCGCAGCGCTTCATCGCCTGCCGGGCGCGGATCTCTGGCGACAAGCTGCGCAAGGGTCAGGTGTCGCAGAAAGACTGGCCGAAGGTGGTGCGGGCCTGCAACGAGCTGGAGGAAGCGCCGCTCTGGTTCGACGACTCCTCCGACCTCGGGGTCCTCGACCTGCGGGCAAAGGCGCGGCGGCTGCACGCCCAGGAACAGGACCGCGGCGGGCTCGGCCTGATCATCGTCGACTACCTGCAGCTGATGCGCACCGACGATCCCCGCGCCAACCGCGTCGAGCAGGTGGGGCAGATGAGCCGCGGGCTGAAGATCCTCGCCCGCGAGCTCGAGGTGCCGGTGCTGGCGATCTCCCAGCTCTCGCGCGCCCCCGAGCAGCGCCACCCGCCGAAGCCGATGCTCTCCGACCTGAGGGAATCCGGAAACCTCGAGCAGGACGCCGACGTCGTCGCCTTCCTCTTCCGCGAGGACTACTACCGCGACCCCGAAGACGAGCCGGACGGGCTCGCCGACCTGATCGTCGCCAAGCATAGGAACGGCCCGATCGCCTCGCCAAAGCTGGTCTTCCTCGATCGCTTCCCGAAGTTCGCCGACTTCGCTGGCCAGGAGCAGCCGATCGAACAGCCAGCCGGCGAGGGACCGCCGATTGACGACGTCGCGGCGGCCGGGCCCGAGTTCTGATGCCGGCGATCGCCCGCAGCCAACCCTTCCGCGAACAGGCCTGTGCCCTCGGCGTCTGCGACGGCTCCGGCTGGATCCTCGGACCTGAGGACGTGGTCCGGGAATGCGAGTGCCGTGCCCCGCGGCTCAAACGCGGCCGCAGCAAGGGAGTTGCCTCGGTGATCCCGCCGCGCTACCGCGGCGTCTCCTTCGACCGCCCGCCGGTCTCCGACATGGTGCGGGACCTACAGACCAAGGCCGCGGTCGCCGAGGTGCGCGGCTTCATCGACGATCTCGAGGAGAGGCTCGGAGCGGGCCGGGGCCTCTGGCTCTTCGGCGACACCGGAACCGGAAAGACCACGCTGGCCATGCTCGTCTCCAAGATGGCTCTCGAGTCGGGCCACTCCGTCGCGATCTACTCACTGCCCAAGCTGCTCGCCCACATCCGCCGCACCTACGATTCGGAGCCTGGCGGCGACTCCTACCTCGCCTTCTTCGAGCGCCTCACCTCCGTTGACCTGCTCCACATCGATGACCTCGGCGCCGAGAAACGCAGCGACTGGGTGCTGGAGCAGCTCTACGCGCTGATCAACGAGCGCTACGAGGCGCAGCGCTCCGTGCTCATCACCACCAACCTGCCGCACGAGGAACTCGAGGAGCAGATCGGCAGCCGCACCGTCTCCCGCCTCAGCCAGATCTGCGACGAGGTGCCGCTGTTCGGCTCCGATCGCCGCTACGGCAAGGTCGCCTAGCCGACGAACCCGCCACAATGCCCCGGCGATGCCAGGGCTAGTAATCGTTGGCGCCCAGTGGGGCGATGAGGGCAAGGGCAAGGTCACCGACCTGCTTGCCGAGCGCGCCAGCGCGATCGTCCGCTTCCAGGGCGGCAACAACGCCGGCCACACGATCGTCCGCGACGGCGAGGAGTTCAAGTTCCACCTGATCCCCTCGGGGATCCTCTACCCCGACAAGGCCTGCGTGATCGGCAACGGCGTCGTGCTCGACCCGCGCATCCTGCTCGGCGAGATCGATGGTCTGCGCCGCCGCGGCGTCGACATGAGCAACCTGAAGATCTCCGCCAACGCGCACCTGATCATGCCCTACCACGTGCTGCTCGACACGGCGGGGGAGGTGAAGCTGGGCAAGCTCTCGCTCGGCACCACCCGCCGCGGCATCGGTCCCTGTTACGCCGACAAGGCCCTGCGCCTCGGCATCCGCGTCCAGGACCTGCTCGACGAGAAGATCCTCCGCGCCAAGATTCGCACCGCGCTGGAGCCCAAGCAGCAGGCACTGCGCGAACTCTCGGTGCAGCGGCGCAAGCTGCGCAAGGAGGCCGGCGAGGGCAGCGTCGCCGAGGGCGCGATCGAGGACGCGCCGGACCCGCGGCTCGACCTGCACGCGATGACTGAGGAGCACGTCAGCTACGGCCACCGCCTCGAGCCCCACATCGCCGACACCTCGCGGCTCTGCTGGGACGAGCTCGACGCCGGCAACACGGTGATCTTCGAGGGCGCCCAGGCGACCCTGCTCGACCTCGATCACGGCACCTATCCCTTCGTCACCTCCTCCAACCCGATCGCCGGCGCCGCGACGGTTGGCGCTGGCATCGGCCCCACCGACATCGAGGAGGTCTGGGGCGTCGCTAAGGCCTACGCGACCCGGGTCGGCGCCGGGCCGTTCCCGACCGAGCTCGAGGACGCGACCGGCCGCCACATGGTGGAGAAGGGGCATGAGTTCGGCACGACCACCGGGCGTGAGCGGCGTTGCGGCTGGATGGACCTGGTGGCGCTGCGCTACGCGGTGCGTCTCAACCGGATGACGTCGCTGGCGATCACCAAGCTCGACGTGCTCAGCGGACTGGAGACCCTGCGGGTGGCCGTGCGCTACCGCTCGCGCGAGGGCGCCCTGCTCGACAGCTTCCCTTACCACCAATCGATCCTGCACGGCGCTGAGCCGGAGTACGAAGAGCTACCGGGGTTCAGCGCTGACCTGCAGCAGTGCCGCAGAGAGGACGATCTGCCGAGCGAGGCCCGCGCTTACCTCGACTACATCGCCGACTTCGTCGGCGTGCCGATCCGCTTTGTCGGCGTCGGCCCGGGCCGCGATCAGGTCGTCTGGCTCGGCTCAGCCGAGGGTGGTACCTGAGAGCGCCGCGACCTTCCAGGTGCCGCCTTCGTCCTTGAGCGGCATCGCGTACTTGACGTGACCAGCGCCGTAGTAGATCAGGAATCCCTGATCCCCTTCGCGCCGCAGGCTGCCAGCGTCAACCGTGGTGATTTCACGCTCCACCGCCGCGGGCAGGGGACGGGTGAAGGCTTTGAGCACGGTCGGGCAGTCGGCGCCGGCGGACTCGGGCGACTGAGCAGCCAGCTGTTCGAGCTGCTGGATGTTCGACTTCGCGAGGTAGGAGCAGGCGGTGTCCCACTGTCCTTCGGCGCGAGCGACGTAGAAGCCGTGAACTACTTCGGCGGCCTGCTGAAGTTCCGATTCGTCGCTCTCCTCGCCGAATTCCTGAATGCTGTTGTCGCCACCCTTGCTGCGGAACTGCTCCGACCCCCCACCCGAGACTTTGAGCGGGGTCTCGACGTTCTTCGAGCCTGATCCGCCGCTACCGCTGGGTTCCTTTTGCGACTGACTGCCTTGAGAGCCGGCCGGGTTCTGGTCGCCGCCTTGGCTCTCGTTCCCGTTCTTGGCTTGCGAGCCTGCCTGACCGCCATCGCCTGTGCCCGTTGCGCCCGTCGTATCGGTCGCTGTCGAGCTGCCCGTGTTCGTCCCCGCGGTCGAGGAGCTGCTTGAACCCGAATCGGAGCTGCCGCAGGCGGCAAGCAGCGCCGCGAGGAGAACGGCAGCGACGAAGGCCGCGAGCGGCCGTTTCCCTTCCCTGATCACCGCAGCGATTGTATCGATCGTCTTCGCCGCTCAGCTCAGCGGTTTTGGCGAGAGGGAGGCGACCTTCCACTCCCCGCCTTCCAGGCTCAGCGGCATCGCGTAGACGGTTTCGCCGGCCCCGTAGTAGATGAGAAACGCCCGCTGCCCCTGTTCACGCAGGCTGCCGGCGTCGACGATCATGCTTTCCTTCCGTTCCTGCGCCGTGAGGCGCGTGAAGGCCGCGAGGAACGAGGGACACGACTTGTCCTCGAGTTCCGTGCCCGAGGCGGCCAGGTGCTCGATTTTGTCCAGAACCGACTGCGAGAGCTGGGCGCAGGTGCTGGCCCAGTCTTCCCCCGCGCGCGAGGCAAAGAAGTCCTGGACCACTTCCGCACCTTCGTCGAGTGCCGACCCGCTGCCCTCCTCGCCGAAATCGAGGATTGCGCTGTCGGTTTGATCGCGGAACTGAGCGGAGCCACCATCCGAGCTACCGCAGGCGCCCAGCAGAGCAGCTCCGAGCGCTACGGAAGCAAGCACGGAAAGCAGCTGCGTCCCCCTCTGGCCGATCACGGCGGCGATTGTATTGGCCGCTCCGCACGGAGACGCCGGGGTACAGAAGTCGCGCGGCGCAGTCTTCTCGTTTACAGTCTGATCGTGGCTTCAGGTAGACGCACGGCTAGGTTGAGCGAGCGGCTGCCAAGGGGCCGGCACGGGTTGCCGCGGGAGGCCGTGACGGAGTCCCAACGCACCCGCATCCTCCAAGCGATGATCGAGGTCGTCTCCGAGCGCGGCTATCCCGAGACTCGCGTCGTCGACGTGATCGGTGTCGCCGGTGTCTCCCGCAAGACGTTCTACGAACTCTTCTCCAGCAAGGAGGACTGCTTCCTGGCGACCTACGACGTGCTGCTCGGCAACCTGCTTGGCGACACGGCCCGCGGCTTCGAGTCCAAGCCCGGTTCGCCCTGGGCCGAGCGGGTCGCCGGGGGCCTCGGCGAGCTGCTCAAACACCTCGCCGAGCACCCCGACGAGGCGCGATTCGCGATCGTCGAGGTTCTCGCCGCAGGCCCCAAAGCGCTGGCGCGCCGCGATGCCGCGCTGCGCCAGTTCACCGGTTTCCTCGACGCCGGCCGGGCGGAAACCTCGGTCGAGCTGCCCGGGATCACCTCGCTCTCGCTCGCCGGCGGCATCAACGAGCTGCTCTACAGCGAGATCCTGCACGGCGCCGCAACGCAGCTGCCGAGTCGCCTGCCGGACCTGATGTTCTGGATTACGCTGCCCTTCCTCGGGCCCGAGGGAGCTGCCGAGGAGCGCGAGCGGAGCCGGCTCTCGATGCTGGAGAGCTAGGGCGACCCTACCTGGGCCGCTCTTTTCCGGGAATGGCCGGGTTTATCTAGGTTGGGATACTGATAATTTGGGCATTGGAGGGATTGTCCAAGGCTGATCAATGGCCGGGGTCCTGAACGGCCAGGCCGCAAAGGAGAGAAAAAGAGCACATGCGCAAGCGCTTGATTACGACATTGGCCCTGGGGGCTGTACTCGCCCTCGTGGTGGCCGGGATAGCAACGGCAGAGAAGCCGACCATCGTCCAAGCCGGCAAGCTGAAGCTGACCCTGAACGGAGGCTTCAGCCCGAAGAAGCTGCCGAAGAGCGGCAAGCCCGACCCGATTACGCTGAACGTCAGCGGGAAGATCGAGACAACTGACGGCAGTCATATTCCGGCAGTGAAAGAAATCATCGTCGAAACGGACAAGAACGGCTCGATTGACGTCAAGGGCCTGCCCAAGTGCACCTCGGGCAAATTGCAGGCGCAGGACACGGCCGCCGCAGAAAAGATCTGCAAGAAGGCGATCATCGGCAGCGGCATCACCAACGTCGAGGTCGAATTCCCCGAACAGGCACCCTTCATCGCAAAAAGTAAATTGGTCGCCTTCAACGGTGGCTTCAGCGGTGGCAAGACGACGATCTACATCCACGCTTACCTGAGCTCACCGGTCTCGGCGGCGGTCGTCACCACGGTCAAGATCTCGAAAATCCACAACGGTCGCTTCGGCACCAAGTCGATCGCCTCGATTCCCAAGATCGCCGGCGGTTATGGCTCGGCGAAGGAATTCTCGCTGACCCTCGACCGCGGCTTCGGGAACACGCCGTTCCTGTTCGCCAAGTGTCCGGACGGTCACCTCAACGCCAAGGCCACCTCGGTGTTCTCCGACGGCACGAAGCTGACCGGCAGCTTCGTCCGCTCCTGCACCCCGAAGGGCTAGAAGCGCTTCACGCTTGACTCAGGACGAAAAGGGGAAGAAAGGGCGGCCACAGGCCGCCCTTTCTTTGCCCTAGTCGCGCGGATCGATCAGATCGGCTGAGGCGGGTGGGATCAGGCCCTCGGCTTCGCGCCGTCGCTCGCCACGCCTGAGCATCCTCTGGGTGAGGATCGCGATGCTGAGGATCGCGGTTGCGCCCAGGCTCAGCTGAACGCTGAGCAGGCCCTGGCGAGTCCAGTAGACGTCGCGCAGGTCAAGCAGCAATGCCGCCTCGTCGAAGGTCAGCCCCATACCGATACCGGTGGTGATCGCCAAGCGCTCTTCGAGCGCCTCGTCGTCGGTCAGCAGCGCCGTCGTGCCCGAAGCGAAGGCAAGCACGATGCCGGGCACGAAGTGGTGGATGTGGCGGCCGCCGACGCTGACATTGCGGAAGGGCCACCACTCGTCGCGAATGCCCAGGGTCGAGAGGCGTACCAAGGCGAAGGAGCCAAGGAAGCCGGCGAGCAGGTTGAAGAGGACCGTTTCTGAGCGCGGCGCCTCGTCATAACCTCCAACCGCGACGCTGACCGTGTCGAGCGCGGCGGCCGGCGCCGCCTCGACAAGCCCGTCACCGTCGGCGTCCTGGTGGGAGCGACGCTGCAGCATGCGGCCGAACTGCCCGGCGAGGACGACCCCCGCGCCGCCTAGAGAAACGGCAGCGAGCCCGACAGTGGCGCGCTCGGCATGCCCCCAGCCGAGCCTAGTCCTGGCCTTGGCGCGTCGGGTCAGGCGAATCGGCAAGCGGGGCGAACCCATGCCCGCAGCCTAGCCGCCCCCGGGAGCGGAGGAGGCGGCGCCCGGCTAGTTCAGCGTTCCTCGGTGACGATCGTCTTCACCGTGGCGATGGCGCCATCGGCGAGCTCGATCTCGACCATGTGCGTGCCGATCTCGCGGATCGGTTGCTCGAGGCGGACCTTGCGCCGGTCGATGCGCAGGTCGCGGGCGTCCTGGATCGCATCGGCGATCTCCTTGGCCCCCACCGAGCCGAAGAGCTTGCCGTCCTCGCCCGCCCGCTGGTAGATCGTCAGCACGGTCTTGGAGAGCAGCGAGGCCGCCTGCTCTTCCCGCTCGGTCCGGGCTTTTTCAGCTTTTTCAGCCGCAGCGTGGCGCTTCTGGGCCTCCTCCAGTGCTCCGGGGGTGGCCGGCGTTGCCAGTTTCCGCGGGATCAGGTAGTTGCGCAGGTAGCCGGGCGATACGTCAACCGGCTCACCGCGCTGGCCGAGCTGCTCGACGTCCTCGAGCAGGATCGCCTGCGTCATCAGCGCTCTCCGACGTAAGGCAGGAGGGCGATCTCACGGGCGCGCTTCACCGCCACCGAGAGCTGGCGCTGATGCTTGCGCGAGAGGCCGGTGACCCGGCGCCCCCGCGTCTTCCCCTTGTCGGAGAGGAAGCGGCGCAGCAGGTTGAGGTCCTTGTAATCAACCGCCTCGGAATTGATCCGGGTGTATTTGCGCGGCCGAGTGCGGTCGTCTCGACGACCGCGCCTGGGCGTTGATGAAGTTGAGTCGTTAGTTCTAGCCATGCGGGCCGGGATCCTACAGACCTGATGGGGCCGGACACGGCGCGGTGCGGCGTCCTCAGTCGCTCATGTGCAGAGCACGCTTCGCTCCCTGCGTCCTTGCCCCGCTTGGTCCGGCCCCATCAGGCAACCTAAAAGGGGATGTCGTCGTCACCGCCACCGGCCGTGGCGCCGGCGAAGTCGGAGGAGTCGGCGGGGACGTCGCTGCTGGGGCTGAAGCCCCCGCCCTCTCCGCCGCCTCCGTTGCCAGAGCCGTCGCGGGAGCCGAGGAACTGGACCGAGTTGGCGATGATTTCGACGGTCTGCCGTTTGACGCCGTCTTTCTCCCACTCGCGCCAATCGAGGCGCCCTTCAATCGCGACCGGCCGGCCCTTGGCGAGGTAGTTGGCGCAGTTCTCGCCCTGGGCGCCCCAGACGACCACGTCGAAATAGTTCGGCTTGTCGACCCACTGGCCGCTCTGGCCGTCTTTGCGGCGGCTGTTGACGGCGACGCGCAGCTTGCAGACCGAGGTACCACCCGGCGTGCTGCGCAGCTCCGGATCGCGGGTCAGGTTTCCGGTGATGACCACTACGTTCACGTTTGACGCTGCCACAGCTCTCAACTCCTCTGAATCGTTGTCTGGAGTCCAGTCTAAGAGCGTCGGCGGCGCGACTCGCCCCTTCGCTCCCGCAATCTGCGCAGGAAACCGACTACTCGTCAGTGGCAACGGGAACGTCGGCGCTCTCGGGAGCGCTCTCAGTCGGCTCGGGCGACTCAGCCGGCTCCGCCGCTTCGGCTGGCTCAGCGGCGACGGCGCCACGGGGGCCGCCCTGGGGACCACGATCGCGGTCGCGGTCGCGTGAAGCGCCGGGGGCCGGGGCGGCGACGGTGGGCGGCACCAGCACCGGCGAGTCCTCGTCGACTTTGAAGATGCGGAAGCGCAGTACCCCGTCGACGATCTTCAAGTTGTGATTGAGCTCGTCGAGGAGGTCGGTCGGCGCCTCGAAGCGGAACCAGCGGTAGTCGGCCTCGTTGCGCTGTTCAATCTCGTAGGCCATCTTGCGCAGGCCCCATTTGTTCTCGTGCTTGAGCGTCCCTTTGCCCTCGATCCGCCCCCGCACATCCTGGGCAAGCGCGTCACGGCCGGCCTCGTCTGGGCCGGGGTCCAACATCAAGACCAGCTCGTATTCGCGTGGGGCTGCCAAAGCGGCGAGGGACTATAGCGGCAGTGGGGTGGGGGTCGGGTACCACTCCCGGCTCAACTTTTTCGGTGGATCGGCTGGGACCGTCCGAAATTGGAATGCCGAAAAAGTACAAGCCGCCGGGAGCGGCACCCGACCCCCACCCTCAATGCGGGGCGAACTCCATCGAGCCGTCGTCGGGTGGAGCAGCGGGCGCGACTCGCGAGGGAGCTTCCGGTGAAGATTCGGGGGGAGGCGCCAGGACGGGGGCCGGGACTGGTGGAGATTCGGGCGGGTCCTGTGGCGAAGCACGGGAAGCTGCGATTGGGACGTGCCTCCTCGACCTGCCGGCTGCCCGACGCCGAGGCGCCGGCCTCCTTGATGTCGCAGTTTCTTCCGCATAGAGATGGAATCTGCGACCGCGAACGTGTTCTGCTTGCTCACCGGGCTTTGATGTCGCACTTTCCTTCGGTATGCGGCGGAAACTGCGACCGCTACGGGGGGAGGGCCCCTTCGTGGGGGGTAGCCCAACATCGGCCGGCAGAGGGGGCGGCGGCGGCGTCAGCAAGCTCGGTGCAATCCGCAACGCCAGCAGGATTCCAGCTGCGGCAAGGAGCGCCAGCCCAGCTTGAGACCACCGAATCCGGACGCGCATCCCAGCACAAGCCCTGAACCCTGAAATGTCTCCCCCGAAACGATGGCTGGACGGGTTGGGCACCCCTCCGAACGGCTTGTACTTTTTCGGCAATCCAATCTCGGAAGGCGGCAGCCAATCCACCGAAAAAGTCGAGAGAGGAGGGGTGCCCAACCCGTCCCACCCCCACCTCCTTTTGGGTGAGCAACCCAGCCCTCTGGGTAGTC
>JBKPOV010000081.1:0-1286 GCA_046733315.1 Actinomycetota bacterium | reverse complement strand
CTCCAAGGGTGTCGATCTGCTCTTGGCTGCGTGGCCCCTGGTAAGGGCTGAGCATCAGGATGCAAAGCTCGAAATCGCGGGATTCGGAGCTTACGAGGAGGGGCTGCGGCGGCTGCTGGCGGCTTTGGAGCGGGGAGATATCGGTGATGCGCGGGAGGTGGCGCTAGACGGTTGGGGAATCGAGGGTGGTGAGGAAAAGCCGTTGCCGATCCTCTCGGCGTTTCTCGCGGACCCACCGTCTGGCTATTGGGAAGCTGCCCGAGATTCGGCCGGCTCGGTCGAGTTCATCGGCAGGCTCGAGCACGACGAGGTCGCCGAGCTGCTCCCGGATGCCGAGGCGCTGGTCATGCCGAGCACTTTTCCCGAGGCCTTCGGGATGGTGGCGGCGGAGGCTGCCGCCTGTGGGGTGCTGCCGCTGTCCGCCGGGCACTCCGGGATGGTCGAGGTGTCTCGCCAGCTGATGGAGGCGCTGCCGGGCGAGGTCGGCCGGCTGACCTCCTTCCCGGTCGAGAAGGGAGCGGTCGAGGGGATCGCGGAGCGGCTGAACGGCTGGCTGTCCCAGCCCGAGGAAAAGCGGGTCGAGGCGCGCGCGGCTCTGGTCGAGACCGCCCGGCGGCTCTGGAGTTGGGAGGGCGTTGCCGGCGGAGTGGTGGCCGCTGCGGCGGGCCAGTTGGATGAGCTGCCGCGGCCCGAGTAGCCAGTGCCAGGCGTCACCAGAGCCTGAAAGCTTCCCGCCGTCGCTTCAATAGAATGCCCGCCGCCTCCATGTACGGCCGCCTCCCAATAGCGAAGATGCTCGCTGTCACGCTTGCGCTGACCGCGGCGATCTCTGTCGTAATGCTCTCGATCAACTGGGACGGCCAGCAGGCCTCGACGGCGGCCCCCAAGATCGACCAGCTGCTTGACGTGATGATCGTTCTCTCGGCCTTCGTCTTCTCGCTGGTGATGGTGATGCTCTTCTACGCGCTGTGGAAATTCAAAGCGAAGCCGGGCGACGAATCCGACGGCGAGCCGATCCACGGCAACACCCGCCTGGAGATCGCCTGGACCGTTATTCCGACGGTCATCGTGCTTTTCGGGGCTGGCTACAGCTGGTCCGTGCTCAACGAGATCGAAGAGACCGCCGAGAACCCGCTCACGGTTGACGTCTTCTCCCAGCAATACGCCTGGAGCTTCGGCTATCCGGGCAAGGGCAACGTCTGGTCTCAGGGCGAGCTGCACGTGCCGCTCGACCGCCAGGTCCACTTCAAGATGCACGCCCAGGACGTGATCCACTCCTTCTGGGT
>JBKPOV010000080.1:0-4583 GCA_046733315.1 Actinomycetota bacterium | reverse complement strand
CATCGGCTACGTCCACACGGGGATCGAAAAGTCCTGCGAGGACAAGAGCTACTGGAAGGTCATCCCCTTCGTCGAGCGGATGGACTACGTCTCCTACTTCTTCCAGATGGAGGCCTTCTGCGGCGCGGTCGAGCGGCTGATCGAGCTGGAGATTCCCGAGCGGGCCAAGTACCTGCGGGTGATCTTCCTCGAGCTCAACCGCATCCACTCCCACCTCGTCTGGCTGGGGACGACCGCGCTCGACCTCGGCGCGATCTCAATGCTCTGGTACTGCTTCCGCGAGCGCGACCGCATCCTCGACCTCTTCGAGATGGCGACCGGGCAGCGGATGCACACGCGCTACTTCCAGGTCGGCGGCGTGATCGAAGACATCCCGCTGGGCTTCGAGGCAAAGCTGCGCTCATTCATCGCCGACATGCCCGTGCGCGTCGGCCAGTACCAGGCGCTGCTCGACCGCAACGAGGTCTTCCTCTCGCGGACGAAGAACACCGGAATCGTCTCGCGCGAGCGCCTGCTGGAGCTGGGCGTGACCGGGCCACTGCTGCGCGCCGCCGGGGAGCCCTGGGACCTGCGCAAGGCCTTCGACTACCTCGTCTACCCCAAGTTCGATTTCAAGATCCCGGTCGGCACGGTTGGCGACAACTACGACCGCTACCGGGTGCGCGTGGCGGAGATGGTCGAGTCGACGCGGATCATCGAGCAGGCGCTCGACGGTCTGCCCGAGGGACCGTTCATCGCCGACGACCGCAAGTACGTGCTGCCGCCGCGCTCGGAGCTCTCAACCTCGATGGAGTCGCTGATCCACCACTTCAAGCTCGTCACCGAGGGCTACCGCGTCGGGCCGGGCGAGATCTACTACGCGATCGAGTCGCCGCGCGGTGAGCTCGGCTGCTTCGTCCTCGCCGACGGCTCGGCGAAGCCGGCGCGGGTCCACTTCCGCGACCCCTCCTTCGTCAACTTGCAGGCCTTCAGGGACATGTCGGTCGACGGCTACGTGGCCGACATGATCGCGTCGCTGGGGATGCTCGATCCGATTCTGGGGGGGGTGGATCGATGACTGCTGGGACCATGCGCACAGGCCAGCGGGTCCTGTCGCCGCAGGGGACCCACCGCCCCTTGCGGTCGCTAAAGCGTCCTCAGGGGCGGTCCCCCCTACGACGCCACCCGCTGGAGGTGCGGTGTGGCTGAGCTGCCTGTCGATCCAGCGCTGACTGAGGGTCGGGTGCCCGGCCGCTCGCCGCAGGAGATTCCTGAGCTTCATGAGGTTGGGTGTCCGGCGGAGCTGCGGGAGCGGATCGAGACGTTGATGGGGCGGTATCCGGATCGGAAATCGGCTTCGATTCCGGCGCTGTGGGCTGTGCAAAGGCTGTATGGGTGGTGCACGCCGGAGGGGATTCGGCAGGCCGCCGCGGTGATGCGGGTGACTCCCGCGTATCTGGAGTCGGTGGCTAGCTTTTACGACCTGCTGCATACGGAGCCGGTTGGCAGCCACCAGATCCACGTCTGCACGAACATCAGCTGCTGGATGCGCGGCGGCGATGAGCTGCTCGACGCCTTCAGGGCGGCGGCCGGCGGCGACGAGGAGTTCTTCGTCACCGGCTTCGAGTGCTTGGGCGCCTGCGACATCGCGCCAATGGCCTCGATCGATGAGCGCTACTTCGGCCCGCTCGAGGCGGCCGAGGCCCAGACCGCGATTGAGCAGCTGCGCGCCGGCTCCGAGGTGCTGCCCGAGAAGGCGCTCGAGAAGCGGCCGCTGCCCGGAGGTCCCGATGCCTGAGACGCGGATGCTGCTCAAAAACGCAGAAGAGCCGAAGCTGCGCACGCTCGCGGGTTACAGGGATTTCGGTGGCTACGCGGCGCTGGAGAAGGCCTACAAGGAGATGGAGGCCGGCGAGGTCCTCAAGGAGCTCGAAGACTCCGGCCTGCGGGGGCGCGGGGGCGCCGGTTTCGCGATGGGCAAGAAGGCCTCCTTCCTGCCCCGCGGCGAGATGGAGAAGTACCTCTGCTGCAACGCGGACGAGTCGGAGCCGGGAGCCTTCAAGGACCGCGAGCTGATGCAGCGCAATCCGCACCAGCTGATTGAGGGGATCGCGATCGCGGCCCTCGCAGCCGGCGCCGGCCACGCCTTCATCTTCATTCGCGGCGAGTACGACTCGCAGGCCGACGTCCTCGACGCCGCCGTCGCCGAAGCGTATGAGGCGGGCTACCTGGGCAAGGACATCTGCGGCACCCACTGCGATTTGGAGCTGGTCGTCCACCGCGGCGCCGGCGCCTACATCTGCGGCGAGGAGACGGCGCTACTCGACGCGCTCGAGGGCAAGCGCGGCAATCCGCGCTTGAAGCCCCCCTTCCCCGCTGTGCAGGGCCTCTACGGCGGGCCGACCCTGATCAACAACGTCGAGACGCTCTCCAACGTTCCCCACATCGTCAACAACGGTGCCGAGTGGTTCCGCGGTTTCGGCACCGAGCAGTCACCCGGGACCAAGGTCGTCTCGGTCTCCGGCTGCGTGCAGCGGCCCGGCAACTACGAGGTCGAGCTGGGGATCCCGACCCGCGAGCTGATCATGGACCTCGCCGGCGGCCCAGCCGAGGGGCACGAGGTGAAGGCCTTCTACCCCGGCGGCTCCTCCTCGCCGGTGCTAGAGGCCGAGGAAGGACTCGACCTCCCCTACAGCTTCGAGGCGATGGCGGAGGCCGGCTCGATGCTCGGCTCGGGCTCGATCATCGTCGCCGACGAGCGCGTCTCGATCCCGCACATGGCGCTGCGCACGGCGCGCTTCTACCACCACGAGTCCTGCGGCAAGTGCACCCCCTGCCGCGAGGGCACTAACTGGACGGTGAAGATGCTGGAACGGGTCGTGCGGGGGGAGGCGACGCCGATGGACCTCGACATCATCGCCTCGGTGCAGGAGAACATCATCGGCCACTGCCTCTGTGTGCTCGGCGACTCGATGGCGATGCCGGTCGGCGCGATGGTGCGCAAGTTTCGCGATGAGTTTGAGCAGGTGATCGCCGAGGCGAGCGAGGCGGAGCCCGCCGTCGCCGAGCGGCTGCAGGTCGTGCGGGCACCAGCTGAGATCCTGGGAGCGACAACATGAGGCGCCCCCCGATGCGGTCGCACTTTCCGCCGCATGCCGGAGGCAACTGCGACATCCAAAGGGATTTCCGGTGAGCGGCAAGGAAATAACTCTCCTCATCGACGGGCGCGAGGTCAGCGCGACCGAGGGCGAGATGCTCCACGACGCCGCCAAGCGGGGCGACGTCGAGATCCCGGTCTTTTGTTATGAGCCCAAGCTCGGCGAGCCGGTCGGTGCCTGCCGCATGTGCCTGGTCGAGATCGAGGGCATCCCGAAGCTGCAGACGTCCTGCTCGACGCCGGTGCGCGACGGCATGGTCGTCCACACCCGGACCGATCAGGTCAAGCACGCGCAGAGCGCCGTGGTCGAGTTCCTGCTCGTCAACCACCCGCTCGACTGCCCGGTCTGCGACAAGGGCGGCGAGTGCCCGCTGCAGGACATTTCTTACGGGTGGGGGCCCGGCAAGAGCCGCTTCACAGATCCGAAGCGCCACTTCGAGAAGCCGATCGAGCTCTCGCCGCTGGTCGCGATCGACCGCGAGCGCTGCATCCTCTGCTACCGCTGCGTGCGCTTCAGCCAGGAGGTCTCCGAGGACGAGCAGTTGCAGCTGCTGGAGCGCGGCGACCGCACCTTCGTCGGCACCTTCGACGACCGGCCCTACATGTCGCCCTTCCACGGCAACATCACCGACCTCTGCCCGGTCGGGGCGCTGACCAGCTACACCTACCGCTTCCGCGCCCGGCCCTGGGACATTGAGCACGGTGGCTCGGTCTGCACGCTCTGCCCGAGCCAGTGCAACGTCAGCTTCACCGTCCGCGACGAGCGGGTGAAGCGGGTGCTCGCCCGCGACAACGCCGAGGTCGACGACGGCTGGCTCTGTGACCGGGGCCGCTACGGATTCGAGATGTTCGACGCCGAGGAGCGGGTCCGCGGTCCGCGCCTGCGCGGCGGTGGCGAGGCGAGCTGGGAGGACGCGATCGCCAAGGCGGCCAAGGCGCTGCGGCACGGCGGCGGCGAGAGCGCCGCGATCGTCGGCGACGCCTCCAACGAGGAGGGCTACCTGGTCCAGCGCATCGTGCGCGAGGCGCTGGGTTCGCCGCACATCGACTCACGGCCATCGCGCGGGCCCGGCCGTGAGACCCTCGTCCGCCTCGCCCAGCCCGAGATCAGCGCCAAGGTCCGCGACCTCGACGACGCCGACGTGATCCTCGTCCTCGGCACCGACCCCCTGCACACCAGTCCAATCCTCGACCTCCGCATCCGCAAGGCGATCCGCCGCAACGGCGCCCGCCTGGTCGTCGCCACCGAGGGCCCGACGGCGCTCGACGGCGGCGCCGAGGCGGTCGTCCGCTACACGCCGGGAGAGGCCGGCTTTTTCCTGTCGGAGCTCGGGGCGGCTGTCGGCAGCCCCTCCTCACTCGCAACTCGTCGAAGTGATGTCGAGGGGCTGTCGCCCTGTCTCTTATACACATCTCCGAGCCCACGAGACTGTGTTAGTAATCTCGT
>JBKPOV010000079.1:0-3903 GCA_046733315.1 Actinomycetota bacterium | reverse complement strand
GCCAAGCGATCGCGTCCCGCACCTCGGGCCGCTGGAACAGCGCCGCCGGCCCCGCCACGTGGAACGGGATTCCCCGCTCCTCCATCGCGGCGGCGATAGGCCCCGCCTGAGCCACCGGGTCGTCAACCACCACGCAGATCGTCTCGGGTGCAGCCCCCTCGCCCAACAGGTGCTCCACTTCCCGCGCCACCGCCTGCGCCTGCGCCCGCTCATTGCTACAGCGCCAAAGTCGCACTTGCGGCTTTCGAAACACCTCCTCAAGGACGAGGACGCTCGGCTGCGGGTCCTGCCGTGGAGGGAGGAGGGGGGCCTGCGGGCGGGCAAGTGTGTCCGTTCTCGGCCCCCCTCCCTCCACGCCACCCGCAGAAGAAGCGTTTTCGGCGTAGAGGTGATTCGGATTCTCGGCGGCGAGCTTCGAGAGGATCGTCCGCTGGGCAGGGGTGGTGTCCTCATACTCGTCGACCATCACATGGGCGAAGCGGGAGGCGATTTCGGTGCAGACGTCGGGGCGCTGGTCGAGGAGCTTGCCCAGGGCCAGGAAGACGTCAGCTTGGTCGAGGCTTCCGGACTCGGCGAGGATGCGGTCGTGGGCGGCGCAGAACTCGGCCAGTTCCGGCTCCGGCGGCTCGATCCCGGTCTTGAGCTGGTCGATTTCAGCAAGGAGACGGGCGAGCAGGCCGGTGGGGTTGCCGCGGATTTCTTGGTTGCGGAGCGGCAGCTCGTCGAGGCGCTCCAGCAATATCGCCAGCCGCTCCGCCGGTCCCAGCACGTCAAAGAACGGATCGAGGCCGGCCGCGGTCGAGTGCTCACGCAAAAGTTGCTCGCAGAGGGTCTCCCAGCTGCCGATCCAGAGCTCCTCGTAGGACCCGTCCAGCAGTGCCTCGGCCCGCTGGCGCAGCCGTTTGGCGGTGGCCCGGGTGGAGCAGAGGACGAGGACTCGCTCGGGCCCGACGCCGTCACTGGCGAGTCGCGCCAGCCGTCGCGCCAGCGCCTCCGTCTTGCCGCTGCCGGGCGGACCTACCAGCAGAAGTGGCCCGTCTTCGTGGGCCACGGCACGCTGCTGAGTCTCGGCAAGAGCGAGCATGGTCCAACGCTAGCGAGTGCACGGCCTCCATAGGATGGCCTGCGTGGACGTTTTCTCCGCAGACTGGCTGGGAATCTGCCGCCGCGCCGTAACCGCGCAGCGGCAGATCTTCGACGAGGTGCGCGGGATCGAGGCGCGCACCGCCTACGAGGGAGTCGGCGAGGGCGGCGATCACACCCTCGTCATCGATCGCCGCTGCGAGGACATCGTCTTCGCCGAGCTCGAGCAGCTGGCCGAGCAAGGCGCCGCCTTCGTCGCCGTTTCGGAGGAGCGCGGCGAGGTCGAGTTCGGGGGCGGTGGAGCGGCGCGCGTCGTCATCGACCCGATCGACGGCTCGCTCAACGCGCGCCGGACCGTGCCTTCCCACAGCCTCAGTCTCGCCGTGGCGAGCGCCGACTCGATGGCCGACGTCGAGTTCGGCTACGTCTATGACTTTGGCGCCGATGAGGAGTTCGCTGCGCGGCGTGGGGAGGGAGCCATGCTTGACGGCCAGCAACTCGAGGTTGCCGCCGACAGCGACAAACTCGAGTTGCTCGGGCTCGAGGCGGCAGAGCCGGAGCGGGCCGCGCCGGCTCTCGAAGCTTTCGCCGAGCGCGTGTATCGGATTCGCGTGGTCGGCTCGATCGCAATCACCGCCGCCTACGTTGCTGCGGCGCGATTCGACGCGATGATCGGCCTGCGGCCGTGCCGCTCGGTCGATGCGGCGGCCACCCAGCTGATCGTCCGCGAGGCCGGGGGCGAGGTCGCCTTTGGCGATCTTCCGCTTGACGAGGCGGCCTTGGGACTGGACGCCCGCTACACCTTCGCCGCCGCCGCCGGCGAGCGCGGCTTGGCAGTCGCCCGCAGCGCCCAGTAACCCTCGGCGGGATCGGGTTTAAGAACATCTGTTCGCGTAGAACGTATGTTCGTTACACTCGCGAAACTTCCAGGCAGGAAACCGCATACCGAAGGGACTCATCTCTCCATGGCATCAACGAATGGGAGCAAAAGCTCCACCCCCAAAGCCACCACCCGCAAAGCGACAAGCACCACGGCTGCGAAAAGCCAGACTCGCACCGTCGCCGAGACCGCTGTCGATCTCCCCGTCGGCGCCGTACTGACGGTCACGGACCGGGTCAGCGAGCTGGTCGAGCCGTTCACCGGCCGCAGCGCCGCCGAAAAACAGCTCAAGTCCTACCGCGCTGAGCTGCGCCGCCGCGTCAAGCGCACCGAGCGCCGCGGCACCACCGCTCGCAAACGCGCCACCACCGAGGCGCGCAAGACCCGCAACCGGGTCGAGCGCGAGGCACGCAAGCGTCAGCGCACGGTCGAGACGACCCTGAAGCGCAACCGCAATGAGCTCGAGCAGCGCGTACGGCAGGCGGTAGACCTGCTCCCAGTCTAGGGCTGCCTTACCAGCGCATATCGGCGTCCTTGATCTCCTCGGTTAGGTGGCCTTAGACGCCCAGCACAGTTACCGGCAGTGAGCCGGCTGGCTCGAATGGCCAGCCGGCTTGCGCCGGCGCGTAAGCCCTGAACTGGAACCGCACGCCGCGGCTGTCGTCGTCGGCGAAGCGGTAGGCGTAGCGAAAGCGGCCGCGCCGATCGGTGCGCACCGTCCGGAACTCGCTCCAGGGAAGGCCCGGCAGGCGGAATTGAAGTTGGATGACCTTGCCGTCGGCTGGCACCGGGGCGCCGCTAGTTCCGATCTTGCCGCGGAAGATCACCGGCGCCCCGCCGACCCTCGCCGCGGTCGAGGAGGTGCGCAGCATCAACCGGCTGTGCACCGCGACCTGCAGCGGCTCGCTGCTCGCGTGCCTGGTCGTCGCCGTCGCGGCAACTTCGGCGATTACCTGCCTGCTCGGCCCGGGTGCAAGGCGCAGGCCGAACCTGCCGTTCGCGTCGGTCCGCACCGTGGAAAGTCGCTCAGCGGGAAGGCTGCCGTCGGAGAAGCGCTCGATTACGCGCACAGGTACGCCGGCCAGGGGCGTGTGGCGTCCGGCGAGCAGGCGACCCGCAAACCAGGTTCCGCGGCCGTAACGCAGCGCGCGGAGACGGGGCTTGGTTATGAGCCTGACCGCGGTCTTGAGCGGCGCCTGCAGGCGCATCGCCGTGCCGTTGACGCGAGTGGCGGTGGTGGCGGAATTCCCCGCCCGATCGAAAGCGGTCGCCTGGAACTCGTACTCGCCGGCCGGGTAGGCGCTCGAGTCCCAGCGAGCGCGCAGCAGCCCCGCCGAGATTTCCGTGGGCAGCTTCGCGAAGCGCTGCCCTGAACCAACCCGCCGCAGGGCGATCGAGCCACGGCTGAGATCGAGGCCGGAGTGTGAGTCCGCCGCCCTGACCTCAATCCGCTCGGGGTCGAGCGGGCTCTGAGCGCCGGCAAACGCCAGCGCGGGCTCCTCACGGTCGATTTTGACGATGGCCTTCGCGGGAGCATGGTTGGGAGAGCCGTTGGAGAAGCCACCATCGTTGACATTGCCGGCAGCGTCCCGGGCGTAGTAGTCGACCGCGTGCACGCCGGAGGCGATCACGGTCGCGGAGACGTCGGCTCCGGCCCCAACCACCGGGGCGCCGCCGTCGATCCGGATCGCGGTGAATGGCCCGCCAGCACCGGCGGAGGTCATGCCCGAGGCGTCGTCGGCGGCGGTAGCGGTAAGCGTCACCGGCCGGTTGGACCATCCGCTCGGCAGGCCCGCGAGCTGCGTCACCGGATCTGCCTTGTCGACGCGCAAAGTGGTAGTCCCCGGTATCGCCGATGGCATTCCCGAGCCGGAGACGGCAACGGCGTGCAGGTAGTTCAACCCCTCCGGTAGTTCATCGATGGCCAGCGAGTCCACGGC
>JBKPOV010000078.1:0-13724 GCA_046733315.1 Actinomycetota bacterium | reverse complement strand
ACTCGAGGTGGTCGACTCCGTGGCATGGGCTCACGACCACCTGCTGCCCCGGCTCGAAATCGCCGAGAAGGTCGGCTCGGTCACGGTCCACCCGACCTGTGCCACCCGCCACATGGGCCTAGCCCCGCGGCTGCGCTCGCTCGCCGACGCGCTCGCCGACGATGTCTACGTCGCCCCCTCGGCGACCTGCTGCGGCTTCGCGGGCGACCGCGGCATATCCCATCCCGAGCTGACCGCGAGCGCAACCCGTCCGCAGGCAGAAGAGCTGGCCGGTCGCGACTTCGACGCTCACCTCTCCAACAATCGCACCTGCGAGATCGGCCTCAGCCGCGCCACCGGCGCGGACTACGAGTCGGTAATCCTCCTGCTCGAGCGCCTGACTCGCTAGTGCGTTGAAGGGTTGAGGAGTCCGAGACCCTGGAAGTGCTTCAACCGTTGGCCGCAACCGCGGCCGCACCCTGCTCGTCGGCTTCGGCCTCGACCACCCGGACCGTCTCGATCATCCTGCGGTCGCTCTCCATGCGACGATCGAGCAGCGGGTTGATCACTCCCCGCAATGCGGAGACGTAGCGCCACCACTTCGGCGCGAAGATCCTCGGCGCCCGTTCTTCGATGCCGCGCACCGTCGCCGCACCTGCCTCTTCGGGCGTGATCCGCTTGAGGAGCCAGGCGGGTGTGCCTTCCTGGAGGCGATTGGAGTGCGGGCGGGCCAGTCCGTCCTGGACCATGCGGGTATCGACCCAGCCCCAGTAGGCGACGCTGGCGCTGGCGCCCAAGGGAATCAGCTCGGCCCGCAATGACCGGCCCAACGACTCGACGCCCGCCTTGGCGACCGCATAGGGGCTGTTGAAGACGCCGTTTGCGAAGGAGTAGACGGAGCCCGTCACGACGATGTGCCCCTTGCGCTCGACGATCTGCGGAAGCACCGCGCGGACGGTGCGCCAGACGCCGAGCAGATCGACCTCGAAGACGCGCTCCCACTCCTCGGCGCCAATTCCTCGCACCGTGGCGACCGCGGACTGGGCTATGCCGGCGTTGGCGACGGCGACGTCGAGGCCGCCAAAGCGCTCGACCGTCTCGGCGACGGCCGCCATCATCGCGCCATGGTCGGTGACGTCGGCCCCGATCCCGATTGCCCGCTCGCCGATCTTCTCGGCCGCCTCGCGCGCCTGCTCCGGGTCGATATCGAGGACGGCGACCGAGGCTCCTCGCAGATGGATCTGCCGCGCGGTCTCATAGCCAATCCCACGCGCCGCGCCGGTAATCAGCGCAACCTTGCCGTTCAGGTCATAGACGGGGGGCATGCGGCGGAGAGCCTAGAGGACTGCGAGGGGAGCCGCTGTTCGTCGCGCTCCTAGAATCACCCGTCCATGCCCGGCTTCCGCCCCGTCGACACCAAGCAGTCGTTCCCCGAGCTGGAGGAGCGCCTGCTGGAACGCTGGCGCGAGCGCAACGTCTTCCAGCGCTCGCTCGACCAGCGCGCGGGCGCCCCGATCTGGAACTTCTACGAGGGACCGCCGACCGCCAACGGCCGGCCCGGCTCTCACCACGTGCTCGCCCGCGTCTTCAAGGACGTCTATCCGCGTTACCGCTCGATGTGCGGCTACCGGGTGCCGCGCAAGGCCGGCTGGGACTGCCACGGGCTGCCGGTCGAGATCGAGGTCGAAAAGCAGCTCGGCATCACCTCCAAGCAGGAGGTCGAGGACTACGGGATCGACAGGTTCAACCAGCGCTGCCGCGAGTCGGTCTTCGAGTACGTCGAGGAGTGGAATCGGCTGACTGAGCGGATCGGCTTCTGGATCGACCTCGACGATCCCTACGTCACCCTCGACGACAAATACATCGAGTCCGTCTGGTGGTCGCTGCGCCAGCTCTGGGACAAGGACCGCCTCTATGAGGGCCACAAGGTGGTGCCCTACTGCCCGCGCTGCGGCACCGCGCTCTCCTCGCACGAGGTGGCGCTCGGCTACCAGGACGTCGAGGACCCCTCCATATACGTGCGCTTCCCGCTGCTCGGCGAGGACGGCAGCGAGGCCGGCGAGTCGATGCTGGTCTGGACGACGACGCCGTGGACGCTGCCGGGCAACGTCGCCGTCGCGGTGGCGCCGGAGGTCACATACGTCAAAGCGCGTTGTGGCGAGGAGACGCTGGTCCTCGCCGAGCCCCTGCTCGAGCGCGTGCTCGGCGAGGACGTCGAGGTGATCGAGCGCCTGCCGGGCTCCGCGCTGGTCGGCCGCCACTATCTCGGCCCGGTCTTCGTGCTCAACGATCGCGAGCCGGGTGGCTTCCCGGTGGTCGCCGGCGACTTCGTCACCACCGAGGACGGCACCGGGCTGGTCCACATCGCGCCCGCGTTCGGCGAGGACGACTACGCGGTCGCCGCCGCCAACGGCATCTTCGATCCCACCAGCCACGGCACGCTCTACAACCCGGTCAACCTCGAAGGCCGCTTCGACCGGCGCGTCAGCGACTTCGAGGGGCGGTTCGTCAAGGACCCTGAGGTCACCAAGGCCCTGATCGCCGACCTCGAGGCGCGCGGCCTGCTCTTCCGCGAGCAGGTCTACGAGCACGTCTATCCACATTGTTGGCGCTGCGGCACGCCGCTGCTCTACTACGCCAAGTCGAGCTGGTACATCGCCACCTCGCAGGTGCGCGATCGGCTGCTCGCCAACAACGAGACGATCGGCTGGCATCCCGAGCACATCAAGACCGGCCGCTTCGGCAAGTGGCTGGAGAACAACGTCGATTGGGCGCTCTCGCGCGACCGCTACTGGGGCACGCCGCTGCCGATCTGGCACTGCACCAGCGGCGAGTGCACGGAGCTCTACTGCGCCGGCTCGGTCGCCGAGCTGCGCGAGCGGGCCAAGGGAGCGGTGCCCGACGACCTGCACCGCCCCTACATCGACGAAGTCGTCCTCGACTGCGAGAAGTGCGGCGGCGAGATGCACCGGGTCGATTCGGTGATCGACACCTGGTACGACAGCGGCGCGATGCCGTTCGCTCAGCTCCACTACCCGTTCGAGAACGAGGAGTTGTTCGCCGAGCGTTTCCCGGCTGACTTCATCTGCGAGGCGATCGACCAGACCCGCGGCTGGTTCTACACCCTGCTGGCCGAGTCGACGCTGCTCTTCGACCAGAGCAGCTACCGCAACTGCGTCTGCCTCGGCCTGATCCTCGACCCCGAGGGCCAGAAGATGTCGAAGAGCAAGGGCAACGTGGTCGAGCCCTGGGACGTGATCTCCGCCCACGGCGCCGACGCCTTCCGCTGGTACTACCTGACCGCCCAGCAGCCCTGGTCCGGCTACCGCTTCTCAGTAGACACCGTCGGCGAATCCGTCCGCCAGTTCCTCCTAACCCTCTGGAACACGTACTCGTTCTGGACCCTCTACGCCAACGCCGAGAACTTGGGTCCCGCCGACTTCGACAACAAGACGCTGACTTCGCGTTTTGTTGCCACCAGCGAAACAAAACGCGAAGTCAGCGCTGGAGGGGGGATGGAGGATCTCGACCGCTGGGCGCTCTCGAGGCTGCAGGCGACTGTGGCGACCGTGCGCGAGCGGATGGACGAGTTTGACTGCACCGCCGCTGGCCGGGCGATTGCCGAGTACGTCGAGGAGCTCTCCAACTGGTACGTGCGACTCTCGCGCCGCCGCTTCTGGGAGGGCGACCGGGCCGCCTTCGCGACCCTGCGCCACTGCCTGCTCGAGGTCGCGGCGCTGCTCGCGCCCTTCACGCCCTTCCTCGCCGATGAGATCCACCTCAACCTCGCCGGTGGTGAGGGGGAAGAACTTGGCGGCGGTCCCGACTCGGTCCACCTGCGCAACTTTCCCGAGCCCGACCCCACGCTCGCCGACCCCGAGCTCGAGGCAGCGATGGAAGCCGTCCGCCTCACCGTCGAGCTCGGCCGCGCCGCCCGCGCCCAGGCAAAGGCAAAGATGCGCCAGCCGTTGCGCCGCGCCGTGATCGTCGCCAACGACGCCGAGCGCGCCGCAATCGAGGCTCGCGCCGACCTCGTTACCGCGGAGCTCAACGTCAAGGAGCTCGACTTCGTCTCCGAAGAGGCCGACCTGGTCAGCTACGCGGTCAAGCCAAACTATCGCTCGCTCGGTCCCCGCTTCGGCAAGCGCATGCCGCAGGTCGCCGCTGCGGTGGAGGCGCTCGACCCGGTTCACGTCGCCAGGGTGATGGCCGACGGCGGCGAGGTCGGCATCAGCATCGACGGCGACGACCACACAATCGGTGCCGAGGAGGTCACCCTCGCCCTGCAGCCATTGGAGGGCTACGAGGTCGAGGCCGAGGCCGGTCATGCCGTCGCCCTGCAGCTCGAGCTCGACGAGGAGCTGCGCCGCGAGGGCCTAGCCCGCGAGATCGTCCACGCCGTCCAGAACGCCCGCAAAGCGGCGGGCTTCGAGATCTCCGACCGCATCGAACTTTCCCTTGGCGGCGACGACGAACTCCTAGCCGCCGCCCGCGAGCACGAGCCCTACATCGCTGGAGAGGTTCTAGCTACCTCAGTCACCTACGGCGCCGCCGATGTGGCGCCCATCCGCGTAGACGGTCGCGACCTCCAGATCTCCGTCAACCGCGTCTGAAGCTCACATCCAACCTCGAACCGTAAGGGAGCAAGGTGCCCCTCCCTGAAGACCGTTGCGCAGCAGATCGAAGCACCGCTTCGGAGCGTGGTCCCCGAGCCTTCCGGGGAGGGGCACCTTGCTCCCCCACGCATCGAATTTCGCCGCCGCCCAAGCTGTCGAAGCTCACCACCAGGCCCAAGCTTGGAAGCTCCTCCGCGAAAGCTTCCCTGACCCGGGGTAGTCCTGGCACACGGTTGGAGGGTCCGGGGCACCCCTCCACGGAGGCTCAGGGACCACGCTTGTACCCTTGCCTCCGATCAGCTGCGCAACGGTCTCCGGGGAGGGGTGCCCCGGACCCTCCCGGCGGAAGCTAGTCCTCCACCGGCTCCCCGATGATGAAGTCGGTTTTCTTCGAGTCCGAGAACTTGACCCAGCAGTGCTCCGGAGCGGCGCCGGCCACGTCGACCAGCGCCGCTTCGATGCGTTTGGCGATCTCCGCCTTCTGCTCGTCGGTGCGTCCCTCGAACCAGTGGACTTGGACGAAGGGCATGGCTTGCCCTAGGCGGTGAGCGCCGGCTCCAGCTCGGCCTCGAGGCGACGCTTGGGCATCGCACCGATCACCTTCTTGGCGATCGCCCCGTCCTTGAAGAGGATCAGGGTCGGGATCGAGAGGACTTCGTACTGAGCGGCGGTCTGCTGGTTCTCATCGACGTTGATGCTGACGATGTCGAGGTCGTCGCGCTCCGCGTCCATCTCCTCGAGGACGGGATGGACCACGCGGCAGGGGCCGCACCAGGGAGCCCAGAAGTCGACGAGCACAGGGCCCTCGGCCTCGAGGACCTCCGCTTTGAAGGTGGCATCGGTCACGTCGTTGAGTTTGCCTGTCACTCGGATCGCTCTCCTGGGATCGATTTTCAGCACTCAATACTTCAGAAAGTATAGCGAGGTCATTTTGATGTCGTACTTGCCACCGCATAGCGGCGAAAACTGCGACATCAAACTCGGTTCTCGGCGGCCTGGGCTGACTCTCTCACCTGCCCAAACGTAGAAGAGGTACCCGCCAGATCGCCTCCAACACAATCGATCGGCTCATCTTCGATGCACCCGCCTGGCGGTCGCGGAAGACAATCGGCACCTCGACCACGTTGAAGCCAAGCTGGATCGCCCGGTAGGTGACCTCTACCTGGAAGGCATAGCCACGCGAGCGCACCGCGTCGAGGTCGATCGCCTCGAGCACCTCGCGGCGGAAGCACTTGAAGCCGCCAGTGAGATCGCGCACGGGGACGCCGAGGGCGAGCCGTGCGTAGGCGCTGCCTCCCCGGCTGATCGCCCGCCGCATCGCCCCCCAGTCGCTGACGCCGCCACCTGGCACGTAACGCGAGCCGATCACCACGTCGGCACGACGCGCCGCCTCGAGCAAGCGCGGCAAGTAGGCGGGCTCGTGGGAGAAGTCAGCGTCCATCTCGATGATCAGGCCGGCACCCTGAGCGAGCGCATGGTGAAAACCGGCGATGTAGGCCGGCCCCAGCCCTTCCTTGCTTGGGCGATGGAGGAAATGGTTCGTCTCCTCGCGCTCGGCCAGCGCGGCCGCTATCTGCCCGGTGCCATCGGCGGAGTTGTCGTCGACGATCAGGATGTGCGCATCGGCGGGCAGCTTGGCGCGGGCATCGGCGACCAACCGCTCGATGTTCGTCGCCTCTTCATAGGTGGGGAGGACCAGCCAGACCGGACCTCGCTCGGGGATGCTTGCTGACATCGGCCTGCGCGATGCTATTGGGGTGACCAACGCTGAGATTGCTGCCGCCCTCGATGAGCTTGGCGTCCTCTATGAGCTCGACGGTGCGGTCAAATACCGTGTGCTCGCCTACGGCACCGCGGCGCGGGCAATCCGCGAAAGCCCGGTCTCGGTGGCGGAGCTGGCCGCGGCCGGCCGGGCGACCGAGGTCCCCGGCGTCGGCAAGACGCTGGCGGAAAAGATCGATGCGCTGCTCGAGACCGGTGAGATCCCGGCGGCGGTGAAGCTGAAGGCGAAGTTCCCGCCGACTCTGGTCGAGGTGACGCGGGTGCCGGGCGTGGGAGCGAAGACCGCCCGCCGCCTCTTCGACGAGCTCGGAGTGGCGACGCTGGAAGATCTCAAGGCGGCGGCTGCGAGCGAACGCATCCGGGAGATGAAGGGCCTCGGGCCGAAGGCGGAGGAGAACGTGCTGGCCGGCCTGGAGCGCCTCGGCGAACCGGGCCAGGGGTCGGGACGCGTGCTGCTCTCGATGGCGCGGCCGATCGCCGAGGAACTGGCGCGAGCGCTGCGCGAGCACCCCGCCGCGGAGCGGGTCGAGGTGGCGGGCTCGCTGCGGCGCTGGGCGGAGACCTGCAAGGACATTGACCTGATCGCGACCGCGGCCGAACCGCAGGCGCTGGCCGAGCATTTCGTCGCCAGCCCGCTGATCGCCGCGGCGGGGACGCCGGGTCCCAACGGGGTGCGGGCCCAGACCCAGAACGGGATCTCGGTCGACCTGCGCATCGTCGCCCCAGAGGCTTTCGGCAACCTGCTCCAGCACTTCACCGGCTCCCAGGCACACAACGTGCAGCTGCGCGAGGAGGCCGTGCGCCGCGGCCTCTCGGTCTCCGAGCACGGCATCAGCGAGACCGAGAGCGGCGAGGTGCAGCTATGTGCGAGCGAGGAGGCGGTCTACGAACGGCTTGGCTACGCCTACATCGAGCCGGAGCTGCGCGAGGGGCGCGGCGAGCTGAAGGCCGCCCGCGAAGGCAAGCTGCCCGAGCTGGTCTCGCTCGACGATATCCGCGGCGACCTGCACTCCCACACGACCCTCTCCGACGGCCGCAACACGCTTGAGGAGATGGCCGAGGCCGGCCGCGAGCGCGGCTACGCCTATCTGGCGATCACCGACCACTCGGCCAGCCACGGTTTCGGCGACCACGTCACCGCCGAGCGGCTCTGGGAGCGGATCGACGAGGTCGCCGACTGGAACAAGGGGAAACGTGGCTTCCGGCTGCTCGCGGGCTCGGAGGTCAACATCGGACTCGACGGTTCGCTCGATTACCCGGAGGACCTGCTGACGGCGCTCGACTGGGTCGTCGCCAGCGTCCACACCTCGTTCTCGGTGTCGGCGAGCGAGATGACCGCGCGGGTGCTGGCGGCGATCGAGAACCCCCACGTCGACTGCATCGGGCACCTGACCGGGCGTTTGATCGGCCGGCGCGAGCCTTACGGAGTCGACGTCGAGGCCGTCGCCGAGGCGGCGGCCGGAACCGGCACGATGATCGAGATCAACGGCAACCCGAACCGACGCGACCTCTCCGAGCAGCACGCGCGGCTGGCCGTCGACGCCGGGGTGACGATCGTGCTCAACACCGATGCGCACGGGGTGGAGACGCTGAACAACATGTCCTACGCGGTGGCCACCGCCAGGCGGGCTTGGCTGGCTCCGGGAGACATCGCGAATACGCGGAGTTGGGAGGAGTTCGAGAAGTTGCGGAAGCGGTAGGAGCACCGACCCCGGTGCTCCACTCGTGCCGTGAGCTATTCCAGGGCGAAGACGACGCGGACGGTGGCGGTGACCGTGGAGGCGCCGGGCTTGGCCGGAGGTGTCGGGGCGGCATCGGCGGCTCCCTTGGGACTGGCGCGGCCTTCGACCGGGATCGCTTCAGTGGCTTCTTCGATGGTGAGGGCCGGGCCTAGGGTGGCGCCGGCGCGGGTGGCGAGGGTCGAGGCCTTGGCCTTGGCTTGGTCGAAGGCGGCTATGAGGGTGTTGTTGTAGGCGGCTTCGGGGTTGCTGGCGAAGAAGTCGGGGCCGCGGGTGCTGGTGGCGCCGGCGGCTACGGCGGCGTTGACCAGTTCGCCGGAGCGCTCGGGTTGGTGGAGGACGACGCCGACGCCCTCGGAGGCACGGAAGACGGTGCGCTTGCCGCGGGTCGTTTTGTGGACGGAGATTGCGCCGGTGGTGACGTCGCCGGGGCCAATGCCGGGGGTGGCCTGGACGGCGGCGATCACGGCTCGGAGGCGAATCGCGACGATGCGGAGGGCCTCCTGGCGGGACTTTCGTTCCTTGCTCACCGAGAAGCCGAGCTTGGCCGCGTCGTTGGGGACCTGCTGGGTCGCGGAGCCCTTGACGGTGACGGTTCGTTCGACGGCATTTGCCGTTGTGGGCAGGAGCAGAGCGAGTGCCAGCACGCTGAGCACCGAAAGCGACCGCACCCGCCAAAGCTTTCCCCGCCTCACGCCACGATCATCCCACGGTGCAACGCTTTGTCCACCGAGTGGGTGGAAAAGACGTTGCACTCAGGCGCGCAGGCGGTCGCTGCGCAGGCCGGGGGCGCGGACCAGCTGGATCGGGCGGAAGGCGGAGTTGGGGACGACGTAGAACTTGACGCCGTCGCGCTGCTCGATCGCCAGCACGGCCGCCTCGCGCGAGTGCCAGGCGAGCGAGACGAGCAGGGCGTAGCCGGCCGCGATCGCGGCGACGCCGGGGAAAAACGCCCCCAGGGCGCCTGCCGCGACGGCGGTGAGGCCAACCGGCCAGAGGCGGGCGAAGCAGATCCGGGCCGGCGACTCGGGGGGCAGCGAGGTGGCGGTGCGGGCTCCGGCGAGGGCGTCGCGAAGGGCGTCGGCGGCGCGCGATGGACGACCTAGGTAGAGGCCGACGATCAGGGCCACCAGCCACCACACCGCGGCGACGATCAGCGTCGTCGTGTCGGCGTCGCGATTGGTGGCAATCGCGGTGATCGTCGCCAGTGCCGTGGCCTCGGCTCCAGTGAGCAACACGGTGACCCGCAAGAGGTCGGTGAAGGGCATCGTTACTCGGCCAGCTCCGCCAGCAGGCGATGCCAGCCCTGCGGTCCGTCGACCGCGAGGTCGCACTCTTCGGCCAGCTCCGGCGGCGCCTCAGGCGAAACGACGCCAACGCAGATCGACGTTTTCAAGTGGCCTTCCTCGCGCAGCTCACGCAACCGCCGGAAGGCATCGAGGTCGGTGCGGTCATCGCCGGCGTAGACCGCCGCGGTGATCTCCCCCTCGGCCAGCAGCGCCGCAACCGCGGCGTCCTTGCCACCGCCACCGAGCGGCCGCAGCTCAAGCACCTTGCGCCCCCAGCGCGGTTCCAGCCTTGTCCGGCCGGCCTCGGCGGCGATCTCGTGGGCCTCTGCCTCGGCGCGGCGCTCATCCTCGGCACCGCGCCAGTGCAGCGACTGGATCGGCCCCTTGTCCTCGCGGCGCAGGCCGGCCGCGGCAAGGGCGTCGGCGTCGAGCCCGTCGAGGAAGTCGGCGGCGGTCCGCTCCTCACCGGCCAGCCCGGGATCGAACCGAGGCGCGGCATCTCCCGGCAAGAGGAGCTCGAGGCCGTGATTACCCGCATAGGCGAGCTGGTCGACCCCGACCAAGCGGCGGGCCTCCAGCGCCTGCCGTCCGGAGATGCAGCCGACCAAGCCAAAGCGCTCGTTGAGGGCGGCCAGAAGTTGTGAAACCTCCGCCGCAACCGCGGCTTGCTCCGGGCGCTCGACGATCGGTGCAAGGGTGCCGTCGACGTCGGTCAGGATCGCGGCCCGGGCCGGGTCGGCAAGCAAGGGATCGAGCGACACGGCCTTAGTATCGCGGCACGATGCCGCCCGACTTAGCGATGCCCGCCCACCGCATGCTCAAGCTCGCGGCGATCGGCACGCTTGCCGGGGCGTTCAGCGGTCTCTTCGGGGTCGGCGGCGGCACGATCATCGTCCCCCTGCTGATCTTCTGGTTCGGCTACGGCGAGCGGCTGGCAACCGGCACCAGCCTGGCCGCGATCGTCCTGATCGGCCTGCTCGGCGCGCTCGCGCAAGGCGGCCTCTACGGCAACGTGCATGTCCTCACCGGCTTGCTGCTGACGATCCCAGCGGTGCTCGGCGTCCTCGCCGGCACGGCAATCCAGCAGCGGATTTCCCAGCGCGCCGTCTCGCTGCTATTCGCAGCGCTCCTCGTCGCCGTGGCAATCGAGCTGGTCTTGAAATGAACGAGCTCGCCGCGATCCTGATCGCCGCCGCCGGCGGCCTTGCCGGCGGGCTGGTCGGTGTCGGCGGCGGCGTGCTCTTCGTGCCCGCCCTGACGATCTTCCTCGGCCTCACCCAGGTCGAGGGCGAGTCGACCTCGCTGCTGATGATCGTGATCGTCGCCCTCGTCGGCGCCTTCAGGCAGAACGCCTACGGCAACGTCCGGGTCCGGGAGGCCCTCGTGATCGGCGTGCTCTCGCCACTGGGGGTCCTGATCGGGGTCGCGGTTTCCAACGAGGTCCCCACCCGCGCCCTGGAACTCTCCTTCGCCGCCCTGGTCCTCTTCTTCGCCTACACCCTCGTGCGCCGCGCCCTCTCCACCCCCGCCTGACCCGTGACTTCGCCTTTTGTTGCCTATATGGACACAAAAGGCGAAGTCAGCGCCGCGCAGGCCCATCGGTAACCTCAAATGCGTGGAATCGCTTAGCTGGGAAGGGGACGTGCCGCAGCTGCGCAGGCCGATCCTGGTCTGCTCGTTTCGTGGTTGGAACGACGCCGCCGCGGCGGCCTCAACTGCGCTGACGACGGTCGGCGAGGCCTTCGACTCGGAGCTGATCGCCGCCGTCGATGCTGAGGACTACTTCGACTTCCAGGCAACCCGGCCGACGATCGTGCTCAGCGAGGGCCAGGCGCGGCGGATCGATTGGCCGCACAACAACCTGATCGCAGTCCGCGTACCCGCCGCCGAGCGCGACCTGGTCCTGCTCGACGGCACCGAGCCGAACCTGCGCTGGCGCACCTTCTCGGAGACGATCGCCACCGCAGCCGACGCCCTCGGGGTGGAGATGGTGATCACCCTCGGGGCGCTGGTCGCCGAGGTTTCCCACACCCTGCCGGTGCCGATCACCGGGCTGGCCTCGGATGAGAAATTGGTCGAGGAACTCGATCTGCAGCGCTCGAACTACGAGGGCCCGACCGGAATCGTCGGCGTGGTCCACGACTGTTGCCGCCAGGTGGGCATGAACTCGGCTTCCCTCTGGGCGGCGGTTCCCCACTATGTAGCGGCCGTCCCCAACCCGAAGGCGGCCCTCGCCCTGCTGCGCCGCCTCGAGGGCCTCACCGGCATCGCCGTCGACGCAACCGAGCTGGAGGAGGAGACGAGCAGCTACGAAGAGCAGATCGACCGTGCGATAGCCGCCAACCCGGAGATCGAGGAGCTCGTCGACCGGATCGAGGCAGAACAGTCCGAGCAGCTGGACGGTCCCGAGGACCTACCGTCCGCGGACACCATCGCAAGAGACTTCCAGCAGTTCCTGCGCCAGCAAAACGACGAGTAGCGCTAACTCTCCGCCGCCGGGCAGATCAACCGGTAGTCGCACCAGCTGCAGGTCGTCGGCGCGGGCCGCGGCTCAAAGTCCTGACCGAGCACGCCCTCGCCCACGGCGAGCACGGTCCGCTCGACCCGCTCGGCATCGTCGGGCGTGGTCGGCGCCGCGACCTTCTCGGCGTCGAGCACGTAGTAATAGCTGCCGCTGCCTGCCTCCAGCCCCCACGCCTCGCGGGCGGCGAGGCGGTAGAGCGCCAGCTGCAGGTCGTTCTCAAGCGCGGCTTCGCTCTTGCGCTCGCCGGTCTTGTAGTCGATCAGCTCATGGGTCCCATCGGGAAGGCGGTCGACACGGTCGATGCGGCCGCGCACGTGGTGTGGGCCGATGCGGATATCGAACTTGCGCTCCAGCCAGACCGGCTCGCTCTCGGACTCGCTCTCGCGCTGCCAGTAGAGGCGCATCGCCGCCCGCGCACGATCGCGGAACTGCAGCTCGTCGTCGCTGCTGCCGAAGCCCGAGCGGCGCCAGCCGGCCTCGAAGAGTTCCATCAGGCGGCCGAGGTCGTCTTCGCCTCCCTCGGATGACTCCTTGTGGAAGCGCTCGAGGACGTTGTGGACGAGGATGCCGAAGCGCTGGTTGATCGTCGGCTCCTGGGGGATGCCGAAGACGCGCCTGAACTTGTACTTCAAGGGGCAGGTCAGGTAGAGGTCCAGGTCGGAGGCCGAGAGGCTGAGGGCGCCGTCGCCGCGGCGGGGCAGAAAGGCTTCCAGCGAGGGCTCGTGGCGCGCCGCGATCAGCCGCCGGCGCCCATCGCGTTCACGCTCTGAATCGAGCAGATAGGCGTCGAGGGGAGAGGCGTCGAGCTCGGCCTGCTGCTCCGGCGTCGCGACCTGGCGCAGCAGGCCGTTCAATGCCTCGATTGCCTCCGCGGTTGCCTCCTCTCCGGGCCGCTGCGCCAGCGCCGCCAGCTTGAGCAACTCGAGGTGGCGCGCGATCGCCCGGTTGACGTCGACGACGGTGTCGAGACGGGGCTCTGAGAGCTCCCGCCCCGCCCGCCAGGACGCCTCCAGCACCTCCTCGCGCAGCTTGCGGTAAGTGGCGTGGAGGCCCTCGGCCGGACCAAACAGCTCCTCCTCCTGCACCTCCTCGGCTTCGCTGCCCGCATCGCTCTCCCGTGCGATTCGCGAGAGGACCAGGGTCGAGCACGCCTGGACGGGGTCCGAGCCCGAGCCAAGCACGAAGACATGGTCGAAGCTGGTCCCCTTGGCCGCCGAGCGGGCCAGCCCCTGCACGGCGCCGGGGGAGGGCGGCTCCTCACCCCCGGCAGGCTCGACGCCGGCCTCGGCTACCGCGCTCAGGTAGCGCACGAAGTCCCGGGTGGAGCCGTGCGGCTCGCGCCGCGCCCAGGTCGCGGCGAGGTCGGCCAGCCGCGAAAGCCCCAGCAGTCGCTCCGCCACCTCCGGCTCGGCCGCGTAGAGCCGCTGGCGCCGCAGACCGACCCGCTCGATCAAGCGCCGCACAAAGACGTCGGCGCGCCGCTCTTCGATCGCGGTTGAAGCTTCGCCGTAAAGCTTGAGGAATCCCTGGATTCGCTCGCGTCCCTCGGGGGGGATCTGGGGACTCTCCAGGGCCGCCTCACAAGCGGACACCATGTCGACCTTGCGTCGCCGCGCGATCGTGGTCAGCCGCGCCAGGTCTGCGGCCCGCAGCTCGATCGGTGGCCGGGTCAGCGCCCGCGCCGCGGCGGGTGAATCTTCGGGGTCGGCGAGCACCCGCAGCCAAGCGATCGCGTCCCGCACCTCGGGCCGCTGGAACAGCGCCGCCGGCCCCGCCACGTGGAACGGGATTCCCC